>NZ_JAVIIW010000039.1:0-65048 GCF_033977205.1 Mesorhizobium album
CGCGCCGACCGGCCACACCGTGCCGGTGCGCGAGGTCAGGCTTGCGGCCGGCGCCGGCTTCGTCGTCATCATCTGCGGCGAGATCATGACCATGCCCGGCCTGCCCAAGGCGCCCTCCTCGGAAAAGATCTTCCTCAACGAAGAGGGCCAGATCGAAGGCCTGTTCTAGGGACACCACCCATTCCCCCGGGGCGCCACAAAAGCACCTTCTTTAAGTCTTGGCACAATGTGCCAAGACTTCTTTTGGACGGTTGATTGCCTGCTGCTTTAGAGGGCCGACCCGGTCACGACGACATCGATAATGCGGAGCTTTATTCGCGAGAGGCGTCGCAGGTTCGGCTGGCGGTCCAGGGGATGGATCGAGTCGTACGCCTGGTCACGTGCAAGCCGATGCTTGGCGAACCTATTGGCGAACCGCCCTATAAAGCATTGATAAATAACGACAATGGTGGGCCCGGAGTCGTCGTTTTCTACCGGAAATCAAGAGGTTAGCGGGTGGTTCGCCAACCCATTCCCTTCGCATTCTCTCGTATGGTCTGGCGAACCTAGTGACGAAAGTAAGAAATGATTCAAACCTGGAGGGAATTCCAGCGTATGTCCTAGCGACTCCTTTCCCTTCGCCGCAACACCTCCTGACCGATAGGGCAAGCTTTGAACCGTGCCACTCTCTCCAGCCTCGGCCGATTGCTGCTTTGAGAGCAGACCGGCAACTTTAAGGGGCGGAAAGCCTGACGACACTTTTAGGGCACCCTGATTGCAGGGTCGTGGGATGGTCGTTCGCAGGCTAATGCCTTGGCCGCGTGGAGCATGGCGCCGAACGAAGGAGGCTCAGTCAAAGAAGCCCGCATCCTCGTCCCTGAGATATTTCTTAGCTGCTTCGGCGTCTATATCGAGGCCTAGCCCCGGCGCTTCCAGCAGGTCCACCATGCTGTCCTTCACGATCTGTGTCGGCAGACCGATCACGAGGTCCTCCCACCAGGGGTCGGAGGCGCTGGGGTACTCGAAGGCGATGTAATTGGCGGGCAAGGTGGCGCAGACATTGATAAGCGCACCGAGGCCGAGCAGGCCGTTCGCGGTTCCGTGCGGTGCCATCAGGATCGAGTGCATGTAGGCGTGCTCGGCGACCCATTTGAGTTCGGCAATGCCACCGACATCGGCTGGATCGGGGCCGATGACGCGCACCGCCTGCGTCTCGATCAGCTCCTTGAAATTGTGCCGCAGGTAGATCTGCTCACCGGTATGGATCGGCGTCGAGGTGGAGGTGGTCAGCTCCCTGTAGGCCTGCGGATTGACCCACGGCACGTAGTCGCCGGTGAGCAAGTCCTCGAGCCACATCAAATTGTATTTCTCGACCGCGCGGGCGAACTTGATCGCATCGGGCAGCATCCAGCCCGGGCCGCAGTCGAGCGCCAGGCTGACCTTGTCGCCTAGCACTTCCTTCATCGCAATCACACAGTCGAGCATGTGATTGAAACCGCGCTCACTGATCACCCCCTGATCCATGGCACCGTGATAGCCGGCCTTCTTCTGCGTCACGCCGTAATGGAAGCCCTCGATGGAGTCCTTCATGTTAGAGTGGAACGAGATTCCCTGCTTGATCATGAAGAAGTTCTGCGGCTGCTCCATCATCCATTTGACGTCGGCGGCGTAATCCTCCGGCCGATCGCCCGTGCGCTTCCGGCGGATCGAGCCGTTATAGACGCGCACCTTGTCGCGCACCTTGCCGCCGAGCAGCTTGTAGACCGACGCGCCCGCGGCCTTGCCGGCTATGTCCCACAGGGCATGCTCGATGGCGCTTACCGCCGCGCCATAGGGCTTGAAAGAGCCGCGTTGGCGGATCTTCAGCATCACCCGCTCGACGTCGGTCGGGTCCTCGCCGATCAGCGCGTCGCGGAAATGCAGCACCCAAGGCTTGAGGTAGGTCTTGGTGAACTCGACTTCGCCGAGGCCATAGAGACCCTCGTCGGTCACGATGCGCACGATCGGGTGCTTGCCGATGACGGCGCAGCGGAGGTCGGTGATCTTCATCTTCGGTTCTCTTCGCTTCAGCTCCAGGTGCGGTCCCAGGAATATTCGTTGTCCCAGTAATCCGTGGGCTGCCAGATGCCGGTGACACCCGGCTGCAGATGCTGCGAGATGACCTCGTCGACGACATCGTCGATACCCAGGCCCGGCTTGTCCGGAACAGTGATAAAGCCGTCCTTGACCAGCGGCTTGGGAATACCTGTGACGATGTCGTCCCACCACTCGACATCGGCGGAGTGGTATTCGAGCGCCATGAAGTTTTCGGTCGCGGTCGCGACATGCGCCGCGGCCATCGCAGCGATTGGACTTTCAGCCATATGGATGGCCATGGCGACGCCGTGATCCTGCGCCATGTCGCCGATCTTCTTGGTCTCAAGGATGCCGCCGCTGGTGAGCAGGTCCGGATGGATAACGGAGACGCCGCTGCTCTTGAGCAGAGGCTCGAAGGCCTCCTTGAGATAGATGTCCTCGCCCGTGCAGATCGGCACCGTGGTGGCGTCCTGCAGCTGCCGATACTGCTCGGTATATTGCCATGGGATCACGTCCTCGAGCCAGGCTGGCACGTATTTCTCGATGCGGCGCGACAGGCGTATGCCGTCCTGCAGCGAAATGTGGCCGACATGGTCAATGGCCAGCGGGATCTCGTATCCGATGACCTCGCGCACCTCGTGGATATACTGCTCGAGCAGGTCTATCCCCTTCTCGGTGAAATGCAGGCCCGTGAACGGGTGCTGCACGTTCTGCGTATCGTAGGCGAGATTGCGGGCCTTGCGCTCCTCGAGCGTGCCGCCACGGCCGCGCGGATTGGCGTGAAACCTCTCAAGCGCGCCGGCAGGTGCGACCACGGCGCCCGGGACATGGGCGATCTGCATCAAGCCCAGATCCATCTTCAAGAAAGTGAAACCGCGCTCCATGCGCTCCTTGAGGCGCCTGCCGGTTTCGGTGCCGCTCGGCTTCTCCGCATCGGTATCGCAATAGATGCGCACCTTGTCGCGAAACTTGCCGCCGAGCATTTGGTAGATAGGCACGCCATACGCCTTGCCGGCGAGATCCCAGAGCGCGATCTCAACCGCCGAGACGCCGCCGCCTTGGCGGCCGTGCCCGCCGAATTGCTTGATGCGGCGGAACAGGCGGTCGACATCGCAGGGGTTCTCGCCAAGCAGCCGGCTCTTCAGCATCAGCGCATAGGTGGCGCTGGCGCCGTCGCGTACCTCGCCAAGCCCGACGATGCCCTGGTTGGTGTAAATCTTGAGCAGCGCCGAAGTAAACGGCGCGCCGACGATCTCGGCTACCCGCATGTCGGTGATGCGAAGGTCGGACGGCTTGGAATTCGTGTTCACCCGATCGAGGGCCTCGTCGGCCTCGTCCATCTTTGGCATGACTTATCCTCATTCTCGTCGGCGGGGACCCATAGCTCCGAACGGCCACTGAGCGTTGTTAGTTCAGCTCAATCTCATGGGCCTGAAGGTAGTCGCGGTTCATTTCGACACCGAGACCGGGTTTCGACGTCAGCCTGAGGCTGCCGTTCGAAACGTCGAGCGGTCTGTCGATGAGATGATCGTATTTGCTCAGGTTCCACTCCGAGGTTTCGAGCTTGTAGAAGTTGGGAACCGTCATCATCACTTGCGCTCCCGCAACCACATTGATTGGACCCGCGGCGTCATGCGGCGAGACCGGGATGTAGTAGGCTTCGCAAAGGGCGGAAATCTTCTTGAGCTCGGTGATGCCTCCTGTCCAGGTGACGTCCGGCATGATGTAGTCGGCGAGCTTGTTCTCGAGCACCGGCACGAAATCCCACTTCGTGTGGCCGCGCTCGCCCCACGAGATAGCGGCACTCACCTTCTCACGCACCTGCTTGAGGGCGTTGAGGCTCTCGGGCGGACAAGGCTCCTCGAACCAGTCGATCTGGCCGGCTTCCTCGAGGCTCCGACAGAGGCGAATGGCGGTGGGAACATCGAAGCGGCCATGCGCATCGATGAGGATATCGACATCAGGGCCGGCCGTTTCGCGGATCAGAGCCGTTAGCTCGGCCGCCTCGCGCTCGTCCTTGCGGGTCATGCTGCCGTCGAGGTAGCCGTCCCGTTGCTCGCGCGACAGGCCATCGGCGGTGCGGCCCTGATGGGGGAAAGGATCGAACTTGAGCGCGGTATGTCCGGACTGGACGATGTCCTGAATTTCGCGGACCACTGCCTCCGTGCTGGTGAATTTGGCCTGGTTCGGGTGGGTGTAGAGGGCGATCTCATCGCGCACGGGTCCGCCCAGCAATTCGTAGATCGGCTTGCCGAGGACTTTGCCGCGGATGTCCCAGAGTGCTATGTCGATGGCGCTCACGCATTCGACGGCGGCGCCGCGACTGCCCATGTAGGTGAAGCTGCGGAAGATCTTGTGCCAAAGATGCTCGATGCGCGCCGGATCCTCGCCCGCCACGGCGGTACCGATCTGGCGCAGGATCGTGCAGAGCGCGCGGTTCGCCAGCTTTGTCGTGGTGGTGATTTCTCCCCAGCCACTCACCCCCTCGTCAGTCGTCACTTCGACGAACAGGTACTCTCCCCAGTAAGAAGCACCGGACTTGATCAGCCACGGCCGAACGCTCGTGATTTTCATCTGAACTACCTTATCGAATGGCCAGCTTGACGATGTTCGGGACCGGATATCCTATCCGGCCCGCGCGGCGTTGCGCGCACGCATGTGTTCGAGGATATGCCGGCCGGAGCCCTCGACGTGGCGGGCAACGAGTTCGGCCGCCTTGTCGGCATCTCCCGCCTTTACGAGCGCGATGAGCTCGCGGTGCTCGCGAAGGATCGCGGCACGTCGTGCGAGTGTGAAATCGAAACGCCGGCTCACGGCACGCAGCACTTCCCGATGCTTCCACCACAGCTCGGCGGCATGTCGGTTGTAGTGTCGCTGATACATCACCGTGTGAAAGGCTGTATCCAGCTCGCTGTGCCTAAATGTGTCGGCAAAGTTGTTCTCTTCGATCAGGTCCTGGATACGTTCGAGTTCGGCGATGTCCTCGACGGTGGCCATATTCACAAACCATCGCGTCAGGGCCGGCTCGATCAGAACGCCGATCTCGTAGATATCACGGACAAAATCCTGATCTATGGGTCGGACGCGCGCCCCGCGGTTGGGGGCAAAGGTGACAAAGCCCTCGCCGCGCAACAGCTGCAGGGCCTCGCGCACGGGGTTGGTCGAAGTGCCGTGACGCCGGGCGAGATCGCTGACCACGAGCCGTTCGTTGGCGGCCAGCCGTCCCTCGATGATGTCTTCCCTGATCAGTTCATAGAGCGAGGCACCCTCGCTGGAGGCCCCTATGGGGTCAATCCCCGCTGGTGGCTCGGCTTTAAAATCGCTTGGTTCGGCCAAGGCCCGCTCCCCTAGGCTAATACACACTCTATTCGATTATCACGCAAAGTTTCGATAAACAATGTACGATCCAGCTCGTTGACAGACAATTCACGATCTGAAAACGTACAAGCCAGCCGATGGGATACACAAAACGGTGTCCTGCGGTCGAACGAGCAAGGACCGCTTGCCTCGAAGCAAAGCGGCGTGGGAGAGAACCAGGAGGATACCTATGGCGAGGATTACACTCGGCGGTGCCGTCCTGCGTGGCACCGTTTCCACTACTTTAATGGCATCGTTGATGTCCGCACCGGCGCTGGGTGCGCCGCCGGTCGACCTGAACAAGTGGTCGCCGGAATATGTGCGCTCGATTGCGGGCACGCAGGATTTTGACACGGCGGCCGATTGCGCCAAAGTCACCCCGCTCGACTACAAGGGGCGACTGACTTTCTGGTATCAGGGCGTGTTCGAGGGTGACCCCGATCTTCTGCGCCAGTACTACAAGAACTTCTTCGAGACCTTCCGCAAGACCTACCCGAACATCCAGCTCGAGGAACAAGCCCTCACCTATAATGACCTTCTTGACAAGTTCCGCACGGCGCTGCTCGGCAATGCCGCGCCGATGGCGGTCCGCCTGCAAATTCTGGGCGGCACCGAGTTCGCCTCAAAGGGGTATCTGCAGCCGCTCAAGCCCGAGGATGTGGGGTATTCGACCGAGGACTTCTGGCCAGGCGCCATGAAGGCGGTAACCTGGGACGGCGTGACCTACGGCATTCCAACCAACAACGAAACGATGGCGTTCATCTGGAACGCCGACATCTTCAAGCGCGCGGGCCTGGATCCCGACAAGCCTCCGGCAACCTGGGACGACGTGGTCAAGTATTCCAAGCAGATCCACGACAAGCTCGGCATTGCCGGGTACGGCCTCGTGGCTCGCAAGAACGCCGGCAATACGCCCTACCGCTTCATGCCGCAGCTATGGGCCTATGGCGGCGGCGTCTTCGACGAAGCAACGGCAAACCCGACCTATAAGAAGATCGAGCTCGACAGCCCGCAGAGCAAGGCGGCGCTGCAAGCCTCCTACGACATGTATGTTCGCGACAAATCGGTTCCGGTTTCGGCACTCACCAACCAGCAGGCCGACAACCAGCCTCTGTTCCTGGCCGGCCAACTCGGCATGATGATCTCGCACCCGTCCGACTACAACGTCATGCTCGACCTGCAGAAGAAGGCGACCGGCGCCGACAAGGACAAGGCGCAGACCGTCATCGACAACATGCGCTACGGCCTGATTCCGACAGGCCCCGACGGCAAGCGGGCAGTGGTATTCGGCGGCTCGAACATTCACATCCTGAAGCCCGAATATGTCGAGGGCGGCAAGGTGGACGAGCCGGCGGCAAAAGCTATCATCTGCATGTGGACGAGCCCGGAATGGTCGCTGAAGATGGCCTACGCCGGCTCGAACCCGGGCAACCTCAACGGTTTCAAGACCAAATGGATGAAGGAACGTTTGGACAACATCAAGTTCCTTGATGTCACGACCTCGATGCTGCCATACGGCATCCCATTCCCAGCGTTGCCGCAGTCGCCCGAGATCATGAACATCATCGTCCCGGACATGCTGCAGAATGCCCTGACCGGAGCGATGACCGTCGACCAGGCAGCGGACGACGCGGCCAAGAAGGTCAAAGACCTGATGGGAGACGGGCTCTAGCCCAGGCCTGACCGACGATCCGATCGGCTGCGCCGGAGCGCAGCCGGTTCTTCCCGAAGAACAAGGGCACGCCACAGTGACGATCGTGACCGGCAAGGCTGAGGCTCGCCGAAAATTGCAATCCGACAGGTCCGGCGTGCTCCGGGAGGTGTGGGAGCATCGCGCCGACTACGCTTACGTTCTTCCGGCGATCGCCGTGATGCTCGTCGTCATCGCCTATCCGATCTACTACACGATCGAGCTTTCGTTCTTCAACACGCCGCCTGGCCTGCAGCTTCGCGACAAGATCTTCGTCGGCTTCAACAACTACACGGCCATCTTGACCAGTCAGGTGTTCTGGCAAGTCACCTTGAACACCCTGATCTGGACATTTGTCTCCACCTTCTTCTCCTTTGTCCTGGGGTTTGCCGCCGCGCTGGCGCTCCACCGCGACTTTATCGGCCGTGGTGTCCTGCGCGCTATCCTGATCATCCCCTGGGTCATCAGCGCGGTCGCCGCCTCCTACATCTGGAAGTGGATCTACCATTCGGACTTTGGAATCATCGGCGCGATCCTGGTCGGCCTCGGGTGGGCCGACCGGCCGCCGAACTTCATCGACAGCGTCAGCACGGTGCTGCCCTCGCTGATCGTGGTCAATATCTGGCGCGAGTTTCCGTTTGCCATGATCATGCTGATGGCCGGCCTGCAGACGGTCCCCGATCAGTTGCTGCGCGCCGCGAAAGTCGACGGGGCCAATGCATGGCAGCGCTTCTGGCACGTCACCTTCCCGCATTTGAGGAACGTCTCGACGGTGACGATCCTGCTGCTCGCAGTGGCCAACTTCAATTCCTTCATCATCCCATGGATCATGACCGGCGGCGGGCCGTCGAACGCATCGCATATCTGGATCACCCACATCTATGAGCTTGCCTTCGGCCGCCAGCGCTGGGGGGTGGCATCGGCCTATTCGGTGCTTTTGTTCCTCATCCTGATGACGCTGGGCTACTTCTACGTCCGAGCGCTGAGCGGCAACGAGCGGAAGGATGGGAGCGCATGAGCACGATTACCGCGACAGCCTCTCGAGGCCAGACCCGCCGCCGCGTGCGCATCGATGGATGGCGGTGGGGCGGGCGCATCTTCCTGGTGTTCATGCTGCTCTACACCGCGTTGCCGATGATCTGGATGCTGCTCACCTCGATCAAGTCCGGCTTCGCGGCGATGCAATTCCCGCCGCAATGGTGGCCTGACCAGCCTACCCTTGCCAGCTATCAAAAACTGCTCGATCCGCAGAACAGCGTCGGCCAGGACTTCCTCCGCTTCTTCTGGAACAGCCTTTTCGTCTCGACCGCCACGACCATCCTTTCGGTCATCGTAGCTGTCCCTGCGGCCTACGCGTTTTCGCGCTTCACCTTCCCGGGCCGGAATTTTCTGTTCTTCGCCGTCTTGCTGCGCAACATGTTCCCGGCGGTGATCTTTCTCGTGCCGCTCTTCGTCCTGATGCGCGCCATCGGACTGGTGAACACGCATGGATCGCTCATTCTCACGTACCTGACCTTCGGCCTGCCGCTGGCGATCTGGCTGCTCAAGGGCTTCTACGACAACATCCCGGTGCAGCTCGAGCAGGCGGCTCGCATCGACGGGGCGACGCGGTTCCAGGCCTTCGTCATGATCGTGATGCCGCTCTCGACGCCGGGAATCATCGCCACGGCGATCTATTCCTTCATCGGCGCGTGGAACGAGTACATCTACGCCTACACCTTCCTTTCCAAGAACGAACAGTTGACACTGCCGGTCGGCATCCAGCGCTTCTTCTCGGAAAACACGACGGACTTTCCGGGCCTGATGGCGGCCAGCTTCATGATGAGCGTGCCCGTCGTAGTGCTGTTCCTCGTCCTGCAACGATACTTCGTACGCGCCCTTACGGAAGGCGCGGTCAAGCACTAGGAGCTGCCGATGGCCCACGTGGTCCTCAAAGATCTCGTCAAGACCTACGGCAGCTTCAAAGCCGTCAACGAGGTTTCACTGACGGTCAATGACGGTGAGTTCGTTGCGCTCGTCGGCCCGTCAGGCTGCGGCAAGACGACCACGCTCAATCTCGTCGCGGGCCTGACCCCGATCACATCGGGCGACATCATTATCGGCGACCGGGTGGTCAACGACCTCGACCCCAAGGACCGGGACATCGCAATGGTGTTCCAGAACTACGCGCTCTATCCGCAAAAGTCGGTCTATATGAACCTCGCCTTCCCGCTGCAGATGCGCAAGCTGCCCAGGGATGAGATCGACAAGAAGGTCAGGGAAGCGGCGCGCGTGCTCGACATGACGCAGCTGCTCGAGCGCAAGCCGCGCGAACTTTCGGGCGGGCAGCAGCAGCGCGTGGCGCTCGGCCGCGCCCTCGTTCGAGATCCGGCGGTATTCCTGATGGACGAACCGCTCTCCAATCTCGACGCGAAGCTGCGCGTGCAGATGCGGTCCGAGATCAAGCGGTTCCATCAGGACCTGAAGGCGACGATCATCTATGTGACGCACGACCAACTCGAGGCCGTGACCATGGCAGACAGGATGGCCGTGATGAACGGCGGCTATCTGCAGCAATACGACTCGCCGGCGCAGGTTTTCGCCCATCCCGCCAACATGTTCGTCGCAAGCTTCGTGGGCAGTCCGGCGATGAGCCTTATTCCGCTAGAGGCATCCACGGCAAACGGCGAGACCGTTCTGACGAGCGCCGAGGGCTGGAGCCTTGTGCTCTCGCAACCCAACGCGCGCAAGGTCCTGCGAGCGAGCACCAAGAAGATCGTGCTCGGTGCACGCCATTCGACGATCAAGCTGCACAACAGCGCGGTGACCGGCGCCATCCCCGCCAAGGCTTATACGGTGGAGCCAACCGGAGACGTCACCTTCGTGCAGGCTTTCCTCTCCGGCGCCATCGTCAATATCAGCGTGTCACCCAACATCGCCGTTACACCTGACGAACAGATCTGGCTCGAGTTCGACCAGGAGCGCATGCACCTGTTCGACGGCGAGACGCAGACGGCCCTCGAGGCCAACTGAGACAGGGCGAATGCGCGTGGACCGTGGCGTGAATGACTACCAAGCTTAAGATCACCGCGATCAGGCCCTATCCAATGTGGGTGGGAACGCGTAACCAGATGCTCGTCAAGGTCGAGACCGACCAGGGCATCTTCGGTTGGGGCGAGAGCGGCCTGAGCGGTCGCGAAAGAGCCGTGGCCGGCGCTCTCGAGCACTATCGCGAATTTCTCATCGGCCGCGACCCGATGCAGATAGGCCGGATCTGGCAAGAGGCTTATCGCAGCCAGTACTTCGAAGGCGGGCGTGTTCTGCAGGCAGCGATTTCCGCCATCGACATTGCCCTTCACGACATCAAGGGCAAGGCGCTGGGGGTGCCGGTCTACGAGTTGCTCGGCGGCAAGCAGCGCGATCGCATCCCCACCTTCGCCTCGACCGGAGACGAGGCCGAGGGCGATGTTGCCATCGAACGGGCCCGCGAACTGCGGGCCCAAGGTTGGCAGGCGATCCGCTTCTTCCCGGTCGGGCAAGGCAGCAGGGACATCTTCGAGCCCCGCGAGTCGATAGGCGCAACCGCGAGAATGCTGAACAGGGCGCGCGAGGCGCTTGGCGACGACGTCGTGCTCGGCATCGACTATCATCATCGGCTGTCGGTGGCCGAGGCGGCGAGCTTCTGCAACAAGCTCGACCGCGGCGTGCTTGATTTCCTCGAGGAGCCAATTCGGGACGAGACGCCGGCGGCCTACGAATCCCTGCGCACGATGACCGGGATCCCCTTTGCCATCGGCGAGGAATTTGCCAACAAATGGCAGTTCCTGCCCTACATCGAGCGCGGCATCCATCAATTCAACCGGCTCGATGTCTGCAATGTCGGCGGGCTCACCGAAGCGATGAAGGTCGCTGGCTGGAGCGAGGCGCATTATGTGGACCTGATGCCGCACAATCCCCTTGGTCCGGTCTGTACCGCCGCGACCATGCATCTCGCCGCCGCGGTGCCGAACTTCGCGTGGCTCGAGACGAGAGCACCCGAAAGAAAGCTGGGCTTCGACGATTCCGAGCTCTTCCCCGTGCAGCCACGCCTCGATGGCCCCGACTATCCGGTAAGTGAGCTGCCAGGGCTCGGCGTTGACGTCAACGAAGAGGCCATCCAAGCCCAGAGTTTCCGTTTTTGGGAAGCGCCTCACCTCAAGCGCCGCGATGGTTCCGTCACGAACTGGTAGTTCCTTATCATCTGGAGTCCACAATGACGCATCCTCCCGACATCACGCGTCCGCCCAAAGAGCTGATCGACGCACTGAAGGAAATCGGCGCCGCGACGGTTGCCGGCACGCTCGGCCATATGGGTTTTCGCAACCCGCACATGGTCGGCCCGGTGGCGCAGAACCATGGGAAGTCGATCGTCGGGCCGGCGCTGACGCTGCAGTTCCTGCCGCAGCGGCCGGATCTCTTCACCGAGGGAGAATATGCCAATCCGGAGACCCAACTGCACCGGCACGTGCTCTATCACGCGCAGCAGGGCGACGTAGTCGTGGTCGACGCGCGCGGCGACATGAGCTCTGGCGTCTTCGGCGATATGATGTCGACCTATTTCAAGGGCAGAGGCGGTGCCGGCATCGTCATCGACGGCTGCATGCGCGACCGACCCAATGTCGAGAAGCTCGATCTGCCGCTATGGCTGCGCGGCTGGACGCCGAACTATCATGTGCAGACCAGCATCTATCCCAACGCCGTCAACGTTCCGATTGCCTGCGGCGGCGTCACGGTCATCCCCGGCGACATCATCGTCGCCGACGACGACGGGGTGGTTGTGCTCCCCGTCGCAATGGCCCCGAAGGTCATCGAAGAAGCACAAAAGCATCACGATTGGGAGGAGTTCTCCCGAGAGAAACTGATGCAAGGCGCGCCGCTGCAACGCTACTACCCGCTGCATGACGATGCCCGCGGGGAATACGAGGAGTGGCGCAACTCCAGGCGCCGACACGGCCGTTGACTATTATGATGTTATCCACGCTGCGGAATAGACGACACAGCGGAGGCTGTTGCTCACCGGCCACGCCTCCCTGAGGGCGGGCTCGCAACAGCCCACCAGTCAACAAAATCAAAGCGATGCGCGGAGGTTCGCCCACCCGTAATCCGACCTAAAGCGCATGGAGCGAACCTGAAAGATCGCGTCGCGCTTTAGGCGTTCGATGCCCTTCGCGTCCCCGAGCGCGTCCTGCCGATTGTGAAGATATGCTTCATAACCCATCGACGTTATCGCTGATAGTCGATCGCGGGGGGCAGCGGTAGATCTGGCCATATCTGGCCTCGCACCGCAATTCGGGAGCCCTGGGTGCGCCATCGAGGCCCCAGATGCGCGACGCTCCGTAGAGAAAGAGAAAGACAATGCCAGACGCGACATTTTCCCGACGCGACGTCCTCTGGGCGGGGGCCGCGCTTAGCGTCGGCGCCGCTTTCGCGGAGCCGCTCAAAGCCGCTGCCGCTCAACCCGGCGGAAGTGGCCCGGAGCTGGAGTCCTGGGTGGATTCGGCGATGCCCGAGGTTACGCATCGCATGATCGAAACGAACGGCATCCGGTTGCACGTAGCCGAGCAGGGAGAAGGTCCGCTCATCATCTTGTGTCACGGCTTTCCGGAATGCTGGTATTCCTGGCGGCATCAGCTTGGCGCGCTGGCGAAGGCTGGGTTCCGTGCGGTGGCGCCCGACTTGCGCGGTTACGGGCGAAGCGACCGCCCGGCGGAGGTGGAGAAATATACGATCCTCCATAACATCGGCGACATGGTGAGTCTCGTCGACGCTTTGAACGCCAAACAAGCGGTGATCGCCGGCCACGACATCGGCGCCGCGATAGCCTGGCAAACGGCGCTTCTGCGCCCCGACCGCTTCCGCGCTGTCATCGCATCCAGCCCGCCGTTCCGCTCGCGTGGGTTTGGCGAGCCGGGGCCGCCGACGACGCTCATGCCGCGCACCAAGGACGCCGTGTTTTATCAGCTCTACTTCCAGACCGCGGAGGCCGAGGCAGCGCTTGGGCAGGATCTGCGTCGCACGTTCCGTTCTATGTTCTACTCCCTCTCGGGCGACAGCCCGCCGCCGGCAGAGGCCGGAGGATTTGTCGCCGGGATGGTGCCCCGCAACGGGGATTTCCTAACCAATCCGGTGTCGTTGCCTTCCTGGATCACGGAGTCCGACATCGATGTCTATGTCGAGGCATTCACGCGCAGCGGATTCCGCGGGCCGCTGAACTGGTGGCGCAACATCGATCGCAGTTGGGAACTCATGGCCGCGTTTAGCCAGGCGGTGGTAACTGTTCCGGCGCTCTACATTGCGGGCGATCACGACATCATCGTCGAAGTGTTTCAACCGATCATTGCCAAGCAGTCGGCAATGGTTCCCAAGCTCCGGCCGGCGATCATGCTGCCGGGCTGTGGCCATTGGACCCAGCAGGAACGTGCGCCGCAGGTAAATGCCGCCATGATCGACTTCCTTCGGAGTCTTTAGTCGAGGAAGGTGGCTCGGCCACCGGGCGCGACATTTGAGGCCGCGACAGCTTGCCGGACGAAACCACCTCCCAGGAGCTCACATGTCTTCGCAAATCGTGTTCCTAACCCATCTCGTCCTGGGTTGTGTTCCGTGGCTACTTTTCTTTGGCGCTCACATCTGGCCAAGGCTCAACGCGATGGATCACTTCAATGTGCAACGGGCTATTGCGGCCCTGCACAGCTTCCGCTTCTTCGGCCTTGCCTTTCTCCTTCCCGGCGTCGTCGGCCCCAATCTGCCTGTTGGCTTCGCGATGTTCGCCGCCTACGGCAACTTTGCGCCAGGGGTACTGGCCATACTGGCGCTGCTCGCGGTCCGGATACGTCCGCTGTTTTGGCTGCTTGTGCTCGCCTTCAACCTTGTAGGGGTGGCGGACATTGCCGTCGACTTCTACCACGCGGTCCAGGTCAACCTTCCTGCAGTCGCAGGCGAACTCGGCGCCCTATACGCGTTCCTGATCATCTACATGCCATTGCAGATGATCTCACACCTCACCGCTTTCTATCTGCTCGCGCGTTCTCAATTGAACGCAGTTTCGTCCGGCGTCGGCGATGCGGCCGGGTCCTAGCGCTCTCGGCTTTCACATGCCTCAAAACCTGTCGTCGGCTCTACATCTCCATTTCGCTCAATGGTTATGTCGCCCCAGACCGGCCCACCGGGCGCCTGCTCGGCTAAGAGCTGTCCTTCAACAATCAAACGATGCTCTGAGCTTCGTGATTGCTCGTCACCCGGCGTCGTCGCAAAAGCCGCTGTAGAAGCTCATACCCGCGCGGGACTGGAAGGAACTTGGTGTCAAGGCTAGTGAAAGCAACGGCACTCGCAATCCTTCTGATTGCGACGACAACCGCCGGCCTCGCGGCCGCATATCCGATGGCAGCCGCGATAGCGTGCCCGAGCTGCCTGGGGTTCAAAAAGCCCTCTGGTCAAGTCTATGCCGAGGATGGGATGGCTGCTCAGCAGCAGGCAGCAGTGCTCCAGACGATCGCCATGGCTCGCGATTGGCTTCGCCAATTCTACGGGACGACGGGAAGTGATCCCGAGATCTTCGTCTGCGGCGATGATGATTGCTACCGCAAGATCGGCGGAGGCAAATCGCACGGCATGGCGCTCCTCAATCTCGCGCTATTTCTCTCGCCCGAAGGAATGACCGCCACCATTGCATCACACGAGATGTCGCACATCGAACTTCATACCCGTATCGGACTGATCAAGACTTTTCGTCGTGACGTGCCGCAATGGTTTGATGAGGGCGTTGCGGTCCTCGTTTCGGATGACGGCCGCTACTTGAGGCCAAAATCATCGCCCGATCGTTGCCTGGTGGAACCGGATGGCGCGCTGCCGACGACGCGAAGCGCCTGGATTGAAAGTGCGGCATCGACCAACCTATACGCGAAAGCTGCCTGCCGGGTTAGCAGGTGGATTGCATCGCGCGGCGGCTCCCCCGCCGTGACGCGGCTCTTACAGAATATTGTCGCGGGCGAATCCTTTGAGATGGCGTATTGACGGCCATTTTGCGGCGCTCTGTTGGAGCCATTGCCGACGCAAGTTCCTGGAGCTCCCCGACATCGCCGCCCGCAGGAACGCCTCAGCTGGTTTCCCGATTGCGGTGACGCCGGGAAAGATTGATCCTGTGTTCGGCCTTGAACCTAAGGATCATAATGAGACTAGTTTTCAATACGATCGGTGTCTCTGTCTTGTCCCACCAAGGGTCGATGAATGTATGTTGACCAAGGGTATGAGCGCGGCTGGTTGGGGGCCGCAAGTGGTCAGGCGGCTTTCGGCGTCCGCATGGCGGAAGCGGACATTCGGTTCGAACATATCGGTGAGCGACTTCTTGCTGCTAGCTGACGCGATAGCTCTGCCGACGTGCCCTGTTCGCGCCTTCGTCGCCATTGCGTTGCCCCGCTTTGCCGAAACCGCCCGATTGCGCTAGCCTAAGAACATGCATAATCGCTGATAAACCATTTTCGCTGAGGGGGCGGAAATTCATGGAGATGCAGCAGGTCCGCTATTTCCTGGCCCTGTCGAATACGCTGAACTTCACCAGAGCGGCCGAAGAATGCAACGTCACCCAGCCCGCACTGACCCGAGCCATCAAGACGCTTGAGGAGGAACTGGGCGGGGAGCTCCTTCGGCGCGAGCGCCAGCACTCGCACCTGACCGAACTTGGTCGGCGCATGCTGCCGCTGTTGCAACAGTGCTACGACGCGGCTACTTCGGCCAAATCACTTGCCAAGGCAGTGCAGAGCAGCGATGTCGCGCCACTCAATGTAACGATTTCGAACAGCGTCAATATCGCGCTGCTGGTCTCCATCTTCACGGAGCTTTTTCGGGCTTATCCCGGCGTCCACCTCAAGATCAATCGTGCTTCGCCAGCTGCTGTGATCGAGGCGTTGAAAAGCGGCGAAGTCGAACTGGCAATTGCCGGACCGCTCGGACAGGCTTGGGATCGCCTGGACGTGTGGCCGCTGTTTCAAGAAGGGATCGAACTCGCCGTCAATTCCGATCACCCGCTGGCTCGGCGCAATGAAGCCGATGTCGCGTTGGCTCAGCTTGCGGCGGAACCTGTGCTCAGTCGGATCGACTGGGAGACGAGCGAGGAGCTGTCGCGGTGCCTTTCCGCAAAAGGCTATTCGCCTCGAACTGCGCATGAAGTCGAGACCGACCAAGACCTTCTTGCGTTACTTGAAGCCAACGCCGGCATCGGCTTTGTCTCGCTTACGGCACCGCGATCCCCGAACACCCGCCGCCTCAAGCTTCGCGATCTGGACATTTCGCGGATCGTCTCCGTCTATGCGGTTGCCGGCAGGCAGCGCTCGCCTGTGGCGACAACGTTGCTCAACCTGTTGAGATCGGCCGACTGGTCGTCCTTTGGCGTCAGCGAGCCCGCCTGAGCGCCGCGATCAGCTCGTCAATGTCCATCCGCCGGCGGTAGTCCGGATCGACGAAGCGATCCGTGATGATCCCGTCCGTCCCGATGATGAAGGTTGCGGGTATCGGCAAAAACCAGCTGCTGTTCCCCTGGTAGCTCGGCAGATCAAAACCAACCCCCATCAGCCGCTCCATCTCGGCTCCGACCCAGATCGCAAGGTTGAGGGACAGGGCATAGCCGTTATCCATGTCGATCAGGAACGGAAACTGCGCGCCGACCGCGGCCTTCATCGCTTTGGCGAATTTGCGCCGCTCCGGCATGATCACGACCACCTGGCCGCCCAGTTCCGCGATCTGGCGCTGCACCTCGACAATGCCGATGGCGTTCAAGCGGCAGTAGGGACACCAATGCCCGCGCTGGAAGGTGACAACGGCTGGGCCCTTTGCAAGGATCTCTGCCAGGCTGACAAGCTTGCCCTCGTCATCGGGCAGCAGGAAACCGGGCATGGGCTCCCCGGCGGCCGGAGCCATGGCACCGGCTCCTTGTTTCTCGAGGCGATCCACGAGCCTGTCTACCGCGTCCGCGAATTCGGAATTCAGGCGCCGGACCGCCACGGCAACTACCGCCAGCCGTTCATTGAGAGGCGCATCAAGTTCGATGGCTGCCTGAACGGACTGCTCGAATGTCATTGCCTGGTCGTCGGCTGCCATTTCTGCACTTTCACATGTCGCCCGCAGCCTATCACCGAAGCCCCTCGGCATTTACCATGCTTTTCCTGCATGGTTTCGATGCCCCACGTGCATCAATGCATGCCAGGTTCATGTTCTATTCGCCGCCCGGATCGGCGCGTTACATCATATTCCTGATGTCCGCCGAAAAAGTTGGGAACCCGTAGACCATCTCGGACAGCCCTTGTGCGGGAATGCCGTGTTTCATGGCAAGCGCGAAGATGTGAATCAGCTCCTCGCCGGCATGGCCCACGAGGTGCGCTCCAACGATCCGGTCCGTCGGCTCCTCGATGATGATCTTCGACCATGCGACCGCCTCGGCATAGGTCCTTGCGGAGAGCCAGCCTTGCATGTCGTTCACGTGGACCTTGACGCGAAGGCCCATTTCTCTTGCCTTGGCTTCGGTCAGTCCGACGCTTGCCATGGCCGGAATGCTGTAGAGCGAGGCCGGGATATGACTGTACTCGGGCCGATGCCTCGGCCCGTCGACGATGTTGCGGCCGACGATGCCACCTTCATAGGTCGCCACCGGCGAAAGCTGCGGCGAGTTCCACACCGCGTCGCCGCAGACATAGACATCGGGATTGGAGCGCGAGCGCAGGTGACCGTCGATTTCGATTCGGCCTTCCCGATGCACGACGACGCCCGCACCAAGATCGAGACCCTCGACATTGGCCACACGTCCGGCGCAGTTGACGACGCGATCCGCGTACACCAGGGAATCGATGCCGTCCTTGGCGAAGCTCACCCGCAGCCGTCCGCCGGCCTTGTCGATCCTCTTAACCCAGGCCTTGGTGTGGATGCTGATGCCTAGACGCTCGCTCTCGCCGCGGAGCTGAGCAACGGCATCCGCGTCAAAGCCTGCGAGCAGTTGCGGCAGCGCCTCGAGGATGGTGACGTCGACGCCGGCGCGCGCATAGACATGCCCTAGCTCGAAGGCGATGACGCCGCCGCCGATGAACACCACGGCGCGCGGCAGCACTGGATCGCTCAGAACATCATCGGAAGTCGTCAGATGCTCGGCGCCCGGGATCGGCAGCGGACGCGGCTTCGAGCCGGTTGCGATGACGATGTTCCTGGCCTCGAGCTCACGGCCATCGACACGGATAGCGTTGCTGCCGATGAATGCGGCCTCGCCGGAGATGACATCGACCCCGCGCTCGGCCATCAACCCGGACAGCCTCGACGGGATGTCCCTGATGATGTCTTTTTCCCGTTCAATCAAGGCTCGCCAATCGAGCCTCGCCGAATCGATCTTGATGGCATGACTGCCGGCCCTTTTAATCTCGTCGAGCGCATGGGCCGCCGCGACCAGCACCTTCTTCGGCGTGCAGCCGCGATTGGGGCAGGTGCCGCCGAGATCGCGCGCCTCGACCACAGCGACGGAGAGGCCGGCGGCGCGCGTCGCGACCGTGACGCCCATTCCGGCATTGCCGCCGCCCAGGATCACAACATCGTACTTTTCCATCGCGCCGCCTCCACCCTGCTAGTGAAGCTTGATCCGGGGTCTGGCACGCCTGACGATCATCTCGCCGATCGAAGCCAGCACCGTCTGTGCAAGGCCGTGCACCGTTCTGAGATGCATCTTGTGCAGCGAGCGATAGACAAGCCGCGCAAGCAGGCCCTCGATCTTCAGTCCGCCAATCAGGTTGCCGAAGGCACCGTAGTCGGCGAGCGAGACGAGGGAGCCATAGTCGCGGTAGCGGAATGCCGGCAAATCCCGCCCCGCGAGGCGCGCGGCAACCACCTTCACCAAATGGTCGGCTTGTTGATGAGCTGTCTGGGCACGCGGCGGCAGTGCATTGTCCTCGCCTGACGGCATGCAGCTCGCGCAATCTCCGATCGCAAACACATGCTCATCTCCGACGGCACGCAAGGTCTCGTCGACGATCAGGCGGTTGATGCGGTCGGTCTCGAGACCATCGAAATTTTTGAGGAAATCCGGCGCCTTGATCCCGGCGGCCCAGACCACCAATTCGGCCGGCACAAAAAGCTTCTCGCCGAGCCGGATACCATCCTCAGTTACTTCGGTGACCTTGATGCCGCAGCGGATCTGCACCCCTAGCTTGATGAGCAGGCGTGCCGAGGCGCGCGCCATGTGCTCCGGAAGAGCCGGCAGGATGCGCGGTCCGGCCTCGACGATAGTGATGCGGATCAACCTTTCGAAATCGATGTTGTCGAGATTGTGCGATGCAATTTCCCGCATCGATTTGTGCAGTTCCGCGGCCAGCTCGACGCCGGTGGCGCCGGCGCCGACGATGACGCAATGGAGCTGGCCTGGTGAAAGCTGCTCATGTTGCGCGTTCGCGCGCAGGCAAGCGTCTATCATGCGCCTGTTGAACCGGGCGGCCTGTTCCGCCGTGTCGAGTGAGATGGCATGGCGCGCGGCGCCCGGCGTGCCGAAATCGTTGCTGACGCTGCCGACGGCCATGACCAGCGTGTCGTAGCCCAGAACGCGTGGCGGGATGATCTGCCTGCCGTCTTCATCGAAGCTGGGCGCGACGAAGATCTGGCGCTTTGCTCGGTCGATGCCGACCACCTCGCCGATACGGTATCGATAGCCGTGTCGGCTGGCATGGGCGATGTATTCGACCGCGTCGTGCGACGCGCTCAGCGCACCGGATGCTACCTCATGCAGCAGCGGCTTCCAGATATGGGTGCGGCTGCGGTCGACCAGCGTGACGGAAAGCCGCCCTTTGCCGAACTTGCGGCCAAGGCGGGTCGCCAGCTCCAGCCCGCCCGCGCCGCCACCGACGATGACCACGCGATGCAGTGATCTGTCGCGGTGCGAAGGTGTCTCGTGGATCGTGCGGAAGAGCGCTGCATTGTCGGCAAGCACCGCTTCCGGAATGAGCCGCATGCCCGGAGTTATGATCTGCATCGGAATTCTCCGTTCCTTCTCCGGAACCGTTCACTCTTGGGATTCGTGGATCACGATGCCTTGCAGCATGTCGACTTCGCATTCCCACGGCTTTTCCGTGAGCACGCGCTGCCCGTGCTCGTATCCCGCCTGCCAGCGGGTGCGGATGCCGGCGCGGGTGAAATCGATGTCCTTGGTGTGGTCCTCGCCGTCGAGACGCGGCGAAAGCAGCCGAACCAGGTGCATGACCGAGGGGCAGCCATAGGAGGCGAGTTCCTTGAACATCGGATCGTCGCGTCGCTCCTCCGGGACCAGCTTGCCCATTTCGCGCACGACATGGCGAAGCCGATGCAGTTGCTCCTGGCGGGCGACGTGGCTCCTGCCACGGCTGGCATATTGAAGATCCTTCTGCCGCCCCATGACCTGCCAGATCGATTTCGGCTCGGTGCCGCGGGGCTGCCACATATTGACCGCGAAGATCAGCGCATCGCGCCGCGGCCGCGCGTCGAGCACCACCTCGATCGGGGTATTGGAATAGATGCCGCCGTCCCAGTAAGGCTCGCCGTCGATGCAGACCGCCGGAAAGGCTGGCGGCAGGGCACCCGATGCCATGATGTGCGCCGCCGACAGCGGCATCTGGCTGCTGTCGAAGTATTTGAGTTCGCTGGTGTTGACGTTTACGGCGCCGACCGTCAGCCGCGTCTGTTTCCGGTTCAAACACTCGAAGTCGATAAGATCGTTCAGTGTCCTCTTGAGCGGGTCGGTGGTGTAGTAGGAGGCATTTTCCACGCCGACTTCGCGATTCACCCCGAACATGGCGCTCGGGTTCGGTTCGAAGAAGCCGGGTATCCCGCGCATCACCGTGCCCATATTGGCGAAGATGTTGCTCGGAACCATCATGCGGAAAAACTCGTCGAGTGGGCTGCTTCGAGTGACGCCGTCCCAGAATTCGTGGAGTTTGGGCAGCCGATTGCCCGGCTCGTTTCCGGCGATCAGCGCCGCGTTGATGGCGCCGATCGACGTTCCTATGACCCAGTCCGGCTCGATCCCGCCTTCGGAAAGTGCCTGGTAGACACCGGCCTGATAGGCTCCGAGGGCGCCGCCCCCCTGCAGCACCAACACTGTCTGGCGCTTGATCGAACCATTGGCCACAGGGCCAGCCTCCGGCACAGGTTCCGACGGCGAGGGATTTCGGTTGATCTTGTTCATGGCGCTTTCATTCCTCCTTGCCGGATTTAATGGGCGGTCCAGCCGCCCTCGATCGGCATGATGGCGCCGGTGATCGAGGCCGCGTCGTCCGACGCCAGGAAGAGGCAGAGCGCGGCAACCTGCTCCACGGTCACGAACTGCTTGGTCGGCTGGGCAGCCAGCAGCACGTCCTTGATCACCTGCTGCTCGCTGATCCCCCGGGCCTTGGCCGTGTCCGGTATCTGTTTTTCGACCAGCGGGGTAAGAACGTAGCCGGGACAAACGGCATTGACCGTTATGCCCTGTTCGGCGACTTCGAGCGCGACCGTCTTGGTGAGGCCGGCCATGCCGTGCTTGGCCGCGACATAGGCGGACTTGTATGGCGAGGCGACGAGGGCGTGGGCGGACGCGACATTGATGATGCGGCCCCATTTGCGCGCCTTCATCGTCTGCAGAGCGCGCCGGATCGTGTAGAAGGACGAGATGAGATCGATCGCCACGACTGCCTCCCATTTCTCGATCGGGAAATCGTCGATGGGCGCCACGTGCTGAATGCCGGCGTTGTTGACCAGGATGTCGACCGCGCCGAACTCGGCGATGGCTTTGTCCATCATCGCGGTGATCGCCTCGCCCTTGCTCATGTCGGCGCTGTCATAGCGGACGGTCACTCCGTGGACGGCAGCGAGCCTCGAGCGGAGCAGTTCGATCTCGGCGGCATCGCCAAAGCCATTCAGAACGACATTGCAGCCCTTGGCGGCAAAAGCTTCGGCGATGCCTTGCCCGATACCGCTGGTCGAGCCTGTGATGAGAGCCGTCTTTCCTGTAAGCATCATCGTTTCCTTCTGTCGAAGCTGTGGCCGCAGTGGGCACGCCACCGGTTGCGAACGACGGATGGCAAGCCACCGTTCGCAATCAGTATGGCGAGCCTCCCGAAGCCGCGGAAATGCCGTTGAGACATGGATTCGATAGCTGGCGGTCTGACCGGCGCGGCCACGATGCAGCCTTGCAGGCCGGGTTGTTTGACCTAAGGGCAGCTAGTAAGATCGCCCGGCAACGCGGGTCGTGCGGCATGCATGTCCCAGGGGAAGCGTGCAGTGGAGATCAGCCAGGTCAGATATTTCTTGGCGGTTGCCAAGGAACTGAATTTCACCAGGGCGGCCGAGCAGTGCAACGTCACGCAGCCGGCGCTGTCGCGCGCAATCAAGCTGCTGGAGGACGAGTTCGGCGGGGCGCTTTTCCATCGCGAGCGCCGCTTCACCCATCTCACCGAGCTCGGCCGCATGGTGGAGATGTATCTCGAGGGCGTGTTCGAGAACTCCCGCCAGGCAAAGCAGATTGCCGAGCAGTATGTGAATTTGAAAAGGATGCCGCTCAGACTTGGCATCATGAGCACGATCGCTCCGGACGAAATTATCGAGCTGATCGCGGCCGTCCGTTCGCATCATCCCGGCGTGGAGCTTCACCTTTGCGATTCAGACGCCGTGAGCCTCCGGCGAAGGCTGCTCGAAGGCGATCTCGAGGCCGCCATCTATGCATTGCCTTCCGACGTGCCCGATGAGGAAGTGCACTCCCTGCCGCTGTTTCGCGAGCAGATGGTGATGGCGGTCCACCTGGCTCATCGTCTGGCCAGTCGGCCGGTTGTGCGAGTGAAAGACATGAGCAATGAAAGCTACATTCACCGCAACAATTGCGAATTTGCCGGCTACGCGGATGCTATCCTCGCCGAGCAGGGCGTCACCGTCAGTCCCGTCTATTGGAGCGACCGCGACGACTGGACGCTTGCAATGATCGCCGCCGGACTCGGTTTCGGATTCATGCCCGCACATACCGCCAAGCATCCGGGCGTTGTCGCCTTGCCGATCACCGAGCCGGAATTCTGGCGCGACGTCAATCTCGTAACCGTGCGCGGCCGCAAGCATTCGCCGGCGGTCGGCGCCCTGGTCCGCGAAGCGACCCAGAAGAAATGGTTCGGCGAGCGGGCAAAGGCGTTGTCCGCCGCCGAGTGATTGCGCGGCGCGATACAGGCAGCCTCGAGGATCTAGGATTTCCAACGCATCGCGCCGATCAGTTTTTCCTGATCGAGGAGGTGACGGACTGGATCACCTCGGTCGCCATCTTGAACTGCGCTTGGCGGTCGGTGATGCCGTGCCGCTTCGCAATCCAGTCGAAATCGCTATAGGCGGCGTAGACCGTGCCATCTCCGGTCTGGTAGACCAGCACGCGCACCGGCCAGTCCAGGCCGGCCTCGGGATTTGAGGTGATGAAAGTCGTGCCGAGCGCCGGATTGCCGAACATCACGAGCCGTGACGGCTTGACATCGTTGCCGGCTTTGTTGCCGAGCTTTGCCTGGTCGATCACGCCGAAGAACATGAGGCCCTTCTTGAGGACGTCCTTCTTGATGCGGGCGACGGTCTCGGCGACGGAATAATCGCTCTTCACCGTGACGACGCCGTCCGAAGCGGCAGCAGGGAGGATGACCGTCATCAGCATGGCGGCACCGGCAATCATGGTTTTCAGGTAGATACGCATCTCAGTCTCCGTGGGTTGCTGGGTTGGACTTGGTGAATTGAGTTTTCTGCACGATCCGGCCGGAGGCGGATCGCTTCCCATTCGTCATGCTGTTGGCGTTTTCAGTTTCCGAGCGACCGTGATCGCTACTGCGAGAACCGCAATCAGCGCGGCTACGCATGCCGTCCAGCCGATCCGGTCGTAGACCTGGCCGATGACGAAGCTGCCGGCGAGGCCGCCCGCGTAGTAGGATGCGAGATAGATCCCGCTTGCCGCGGCGCGGTCGCGCGATGCCGTTCTGCTCACATGTCCGGTGGCTATCGCCTGCGCCAGGAAGGTGCCGATGGCGACCAGTGCCATTCCCGCAAGGAAGATGGGAAGGCTGGGCGCGAGCAACAGCAGCAGACCGACGCTCGCCAGCCCGAGCGTCGCGCCGACCCCGGCACGCGGACCGAGAGCCGACGCGACACGGCCGGCGAGCGGGGTCGTCAGCATCGACGGCAGGAAGACGAAATAGACCGCACCCAAGGCCATCTGCGTCAGCGACAGTGGCGGCGCAACAAGCTGGAAGTTCACATAGGTGAAGGTGCCGATGAAGACGAACAGAATGAGGAAGCCGATGCCGAAACAGGCGCGCAGTTCGGAGCTCATCAAGGGGCCTTTCCAGGCGCTGCGTGGATGGCCGCCATTGGCGCTCGCGCGCATCATTCCGGAGGTCTTTTGCAGCGTCGCCCAGACAAGCGCCGCGCCGATCAGGTTGAGGGCGGCGAATGTGAGGAAATTGGTGGAGATGCCGAACGTGTCGGCGACGGCGGCGGACATAAGCCGGCCGAAGAAGTTGCTCGCCACGTTGCCGGTCACATAGGCGGCGAGCGCGCCTGTTGCTTGCCGCGACGAGAAATGTTCGGCGAGATAAGCCATCGTCAGCGTGAAAGCTGTCGACATGCACAGGCCTTGCACCACGCGAAGCAGCGCGAAGATGACGATGCTGTCCGTCTGCGACAACAAGGTCGTCGGGACAGCCAGTGCCACCAGGCTCATCCAGATGCCGTTGCGGCGATCGAGTCCCTGACCGAAAAGCGCGACCGCCACTCCGGCCAGCGCCATGCCGAACGTGCTGGCGTTGACGGCAAATCCCATGGTCGCGCGGCTGACGCCGAACCTTGTCACCAACGCAGGCAGGATGGCCTGGGTGGCAAAGAGGTCGACAAGCGTTAGAAATGCGATCACCGCAATGATGCCGAAGCGCCAGCCGTCTGCGGCAACGATGCGGAGCCGCGTCTGTTCGGTCTGTTCACTGGTCGTCATGACAGGCTCCGTGGCCACGCGTCCCCAGGCGATCGCCCGAGGACGCGCTGTTTGGTTGCTGCTGCTGGGATCTGCTGGCCGCGCGAGCGGCTCACATCATGTGGTCGTTGTGCATCGCAGGCGGCAGGATGTCGGCCGAATAGAGAACCGCCGGAACCTTGCCGTTGTTCTTCCACCAGTGGGCGAGCTGACCGAACTCGGCGGTCACGTCGCCAGCCGGATGCTCGATGCCGACCTTGCAGGTGCTGGCGTATTCCGTGATCGAGCCTTCGACGACGATGATGTTGGCGGGACGAACCGTGTGCTCATGCCACGGCACAACGCCACCCGGCTGAACGACGAGCTTGCGCAGACGCAGCATGTTGCCCTTCCAGGCTTCGCCCTTCGGACTGAGATCGATCGCCGAAAGAACGGTATCGGTCACGCCGACCGGCTTACTGGGATGCTCTTGTATGTCGGTCGTGGCAGCCTGACCGGCCGGGCAGTCGGCGGCGAAAGTGGGGGCTACTGAAAGTGCCGCGGTCGCGGCGAGAAGTCCGAACGCAAGTGCCAGGTTGAGCGGTGTGCGCAATGCAATTGCCTTGGAAGCCATGTCCTATTTCTCCTTTGTCGGTGCCCAAGCGCGGGAGGCGGGGCATGAAAAAGAGAGTGGCTGGAGCCTCGAAGAAAGAGAAATGCTGACTGGCTCTTGAATCGATACCTGAAAACTATCGTCGATCATCTCACGAGCGTAATCACCCATGCCGAGAAACACATCGCGGCGCGGGCTTCTTCTTCAATTTGCTATGCGGCGGTTTTCCTGATCGACGGGTCGATGCCGCTTTCAGGCCAGCTGTGTGCCTTGACGCTGTTCACGAACGTCGAAGTCGCCGGCGAGAACCGGCGCCCGGCCACGACGACCAGCGAGACCTCGCGCCAAACTTCAGGATCGATGACAGGCCTGATTTGCAGGCCCGGGATCACGGCGCTGAACTCCGGGATGAAGCAGATCCCCAACCCACCGGAAACCATGTTCTGGATCCAGTCCTCGCGTTCGCTGGCGTAGGAGATCCTCAGCTTCACGCCACGCTCGTTGCAGAGGCCGGCAAGGTAATCCCGATACTCGCAATTCAGCCGCCTGAGATAATTCTCGCCGTCGAGTTCCGAGATGGCAACATTGTCGTTGCGGGCCAGCCGATGGCCATTGGGGAATGCGAGGACGAAGCGCTCGCGATAGAGCGGCGTGACATCGAAACGTTCCGGGAAACTGTTGCTGGACGCCATGATAGCGACGTCGATTTCACCCGCTTCCAGCAGTTGCGAAAGAGACGCGGGTACGCCTTCCACCAGCTGCAACTGGATGCCCTGCTGGCGCCTGTTGAAGTCGGCCAACAGGCCGGTGAATCGGCGCGGGCCGATGGTGCACATGACCCCGACTTTGAGGTTTGCGTTTTCCAAGCACAGGAATCTCGATGCCTCCTGCCGAACGCCGGTCACCTCATCGAGGATCTGCTGAAATCGTGGCCGGAGCAAAGCACCCAGATCGGTCAGGTGGGTCAGGTTCCGCTCGCGGCGAAACAGCAAGCCGCCGACCTCATCCTCCAGTTGCTGGATTGCCCGGGACAGCGCCGGCTGGGTGACGTTGCACTTCTCGCCGGCGCGCGTGAAATTGCGTGTCTCGCAGACGGCCAGGAAATAGCGGATGTGATGAATGTCCATGCGGGTCGTCCCTCCACTGCAGAGATGCAAGCTCAGGCTCGAACCCTGCCGCAAAGCATTCCATCCCGCCAATGCAGTGGGGCTATAAAGTCGATAGCGTTTCGTCATGACAGATGGCGGGCCAAGAGACCCGCCATCGTAGCGTCCGGTAGGCGGTCGCCGTCTAAGAGTATCAGCTGTGGTGGCCGAGAGCGAAGAGTTGGGCGCAGAACTGAGCGTGCGGCTTGCTCATGGCGGCGTCGTTGCATTCCTTCATCATCGCATCCTGCGTGGTCCTCGGCGTGGCTTTCCACGCGACCTCGAAATCGGCACTCGACTTCATCGTCTGCATGCCGGAATCGGTAAAGAAGGGCTGCATGTTGGACGGCTCGTCGAGCGCGCCAGCGATGGCGACGCCGCCAAGAACGGAAAGTGCAAAAGCGCCAAGGCAGATAGCTTTGATATTCATGTTAAGTCCTTCTCTGGTTAGGCAGTCGTCCTATCGACAACTGTCTTAATGATCGGCAGCAATCCAGATTATCATGTTCCTCATTGCCGGTTGGACTTTGCTTTGGTCCGAGGTCAACTTGCCAATGCCATGTGCGTATGGAGATTATGCCGGTTCTGCATTCCGACGGTGATGGCGGTACTCTCTCGTTAATTGGCTCCGCCCAAGGCCAGGACATTGGCGCAAAAGGCGGCATGGGGCTTGCTCATCGCGGGATCGTTGCAGGCCTTGGTCATCTTGGTCCGGTCGCGCTTGGGCATGGCGAACCAGGCCTTCTTGAATTCCGCCATCGGCTTCATCGTCTTCATTGCAGCGTCCGTATAGAATGTCGGCAAGACCGCCAGATCGCTGAAGGGATCAGCCGAGGCCTGCTGCGCAAGAAGAGCGATGGTGGCAGCAGCCAGGCACGCGATTTTCCTTCCCATGACGCACTCCTTTCCCGTTGCTGGTTTCCAAGCCGCTGTCGTGGGGACGATGACCGACCCGCCGGCACCGCTTCGCCTGGTATGGCCGGGCAAACAATGCGACCACGAAGGGACGGCAGCCAATGCAATCTGCCTATGAACTTCATGCCACCTTGGCATTTCGCCGGGAGAAAAAGCTGCAGCAGTCTCTCCACCAGTCGCCCTGCCGGCGATTTTGGGATGGAGACCAGGAGATGCACGTCCAGTCCGGAACGAGAACCCAACAGGCGATCTTCGCCGAGGCCACTTCTGGGGCCGAAGATCGCCGTTTGATTGACGTTGTCCTTGCAAGTGATGCGCATGGCGCCTTCGTCTGGGGCGTGCTCGACCGTCTGCTGGACGAGCCGAGCTGCAGCTTCAGCGGCGTCACCGCGTCGGGCTTTGCAGCGATGGAGGCGGTGGTCTTTGCCTATGGGCTAAGCGTCGGCGGCCGGCGCGGCGCGCGGACGGCACTCGCCAATTTCTGGCGGCGCGTCAGCCACGCCTCGGTTTTTGCCGATGACAGAGCCAGCCTGCTTCGATCTATCCTGGAACAGTCAATCGAGCTCGAGCCAATCCGTGACCAAGGCTGCCCGGTGAAACTGGGCGTCCTGGCCGTCAACGCGCGCACGGATGCGGTGAAGGTATTCACAAGCGACCAGTTGTCGATCGACGCGATCGTAGCGGCGGCCACGATCCCCTTCCTCTCGCTGCCTGTCGAGATCGACGGCGATATCTATTGGGGTGACGGCGACGTTTTGCAGTCGCCGCCTGTCCTATCAACCGAAGCTCGCCATCGCCTGATGGTCACCGGCAGACCTTCACTGTTCACCACGCCGTGTCCGGATCGCAGCCTCGCAGCCGGCCATTGCATGACCAAATGCGCGCCGGTTCACACCATATTCGACGGTCGATACCGTGCCGGAGCTCCGCTGCTCCTGCGGCCCTGGATCGACTGGGGCGAGCTGACCGACATACGCGACCGCGGGCGGCAACGAGCAGGCGATTGGCTTGCGGCGGATCTTCTCGACGTCGACCAAGCTCCGCCCGCCGACTGCCAAAGCCGATACATCTAGGCGCACCTCCCTCCCGCCTAGCCGCGCCTGCTTCGCCCGCTCCCGAATGCAGGCGCCAAGCCCTCCGGTGTCTCCCGCCGGAGGGCTTTTTCGCGTCGACCTTGGGGACATAGTGGCAATGTATCAATTCCATGCCGAGACAGCATTTCAGCTCCGCATTGCGATCGGAGAGACTGATTTGCGGACGGGCCTCGAGGCCAGTCTTTCTCTCGAAACGCCAACCAGGAGACTAGCCTGTGATCAACACCAAGACCCTGATCGGATCGGCTCTCGCAGCCGCCACCACGCTCGCAGCCTCGGCCGCCTATAGCGGCCCGGCCGCAAAGCCCAACTATGCCTTCGAGAAGTGCTACGGCGTCGTCAAGGCCGGCCAGAACGATTGCCAGACCGCGTCGCATTCCTGCGCCGGCACGGCCACCGCCGACAACCAGCCTGATTCCTGGCTGTACGTGCCGGCCGGCAGCTGCGCCAAGATTGCCGGCGGCAGCGACAAGCCGAAAGCCTGAGCAAATCCCTACTTCGAGCCAACCCACTAGAATGGAGGAGACCGATGTCCAGTGCGTTTCAGCCTCTTGCGATTCCCGCATCAGCGGGCATCGGTCTTCGCTCCCCACACATCAGCGAGATGCTGACCAGGCGACCCTCCGCAGGCTGGCTCGAGGTGCATGCCGAGAATTACATGGGAGACGGCGCCGGCGTCGAGGCGCTGGAAAGGCTGCGCGAGACCTATCCGCTGTCATTGCACGGCGTCGGCCTGTCGCTGGGCAGCGCAGGCGGTCTGGACCGCGACCATCTGGAAAGGCTGCGCAGCGTCTGCGAGCGCTTCCGGCCCGATCTGGTCTCCGAGCATCTCGCATGGAGCGTCGCCGACGGCGCCTATCTCAACGATCTGCTGCCGCTGCGCTATGACGAAGAGGCGCTGTCGATCGTTGCCCGCAATGTCGAGACCGTCCAGGACAAGCTGAAGCGGCGGGTTCTCATCGAGAACCTATCGGCCTATCTCGCCTTTGCGGATTCCTCGATGAACGAGGCCGAGTTCCTGGCCGAGCTCGTGGCGCGGACCGGCTGCGGGCTGCTGCTCGACGTCAACAACGTCCACGTCTCGGCCCACAACCTGCAATATGATGCAAAGGCCTTCATCGATGTGCTGCCGGCGGATGCGGTCGGCGAGATACACCTTGCCGGCCATGCGACCAATCAGGTCGGAGCCGACACGGTCCTTATCGACGACCATGGATCGCGGGTTCCGCCGGTCGTTTGGGCTCTCTATGAGCACGCCATAGCGCGCCTCGGGCCGCGACCCACGCTGATCGAATGGGATACCGACGTTCCGGTTCTCGACGTGCTGCTTGGCGAAGCCATGTGGGCCGACATGCTGACTGCTTCCATCATGTTCAGCCGCAAGCAGGCTGCGAGACAGGCCGCGGCAGCCAAGCCCCGACCCGAGTCCCCTACCCCCTTTGAAAACGTGAAGACCGGCATGCCTGTTCTCGCGGCATTCGCTGCCGCCAAGGCCGGACCTGTCATGTCGGCCGCTTTGACGCCGATGGAGGGAAGATACGATGTTGCCGCTTGAACACCTGCAGACCACCATGGCGCGCTCGGTGCTTGCCATCGAACCAATGGTCTCCGCGAAAATGCTGACTGCCGGCAAGGCCGATCCACTGGCCCGCCTGCGCATCTACCAGAACAATACACGCAGTTCGCTCACCGCAGTGCTGATGGCGGACTTTCCGGTCACGGTTCGCCTGGTGGACGAACGGTTCTTCCGTTACGTGGCGAGCGAGTTCATTCGACGCCATCCGCCGGTTGAATCGCGCCTTTCGCGCTATGGCGCCGGCTTCCCACGCTTCCTCAAGACGATCGACACGCTGTCCGACATACCGATCGTTGCCGAAACGGCGCGGCTCGAATGGGCCATCGCCGAGGCGCTCGATACGGCTTCGCTGCCACCCCGCTCCCTTGTGGACTATGACAAAATCGACCTGGGGCCTTCACCCGACATCTTGCTACAGCCATCGCTCAGGCTGATCGTTTCGCACTGGTCGATCCTGTCGGTGTGGACGGCGCACCAGCAGGGCACGGCAGTCGACCAGCATTGCACTTGGACGAGACGCCCCGAACGCGTGGCGTTGTGGCGGGCCGGGAACAGCGTTCGCCTGGTCCTTCTCGACCGCGCAGACTTCGCCTTCCGCCATTCTCTCAAGCACGGCCTCGGCCTCGAACATGGCGCAAGCCGTGCGCATGCGCTCGATCCTAACTTCGACCTCGTGTCCGCGCTCGTGCGCCTGTTCGCCGACGAGCTCGTCACAAACGTGCGCATCACCGTGCATTCCCTCTCAAACTGATGGAGACAGTCATGACCGCAATTTCAGAGCCTTCCTCGACCAGCCAGGCCGGTTTAGTCGGTTTCTACAGGCGTGTGATCAAGCTGCCCGAACACATTCCGTTCTTGCTGGTTCAGCTCGCCGCGCGCGTCGCGGTGGCCCATGTCTTCTGGCAATCGGCGCAGAGCAAGCTGGCGTCCTGGCCGGTGACGCTGCAGCTGTTCGCCAACGAATACAACCTACCGTTCATCGATCCGTCGATTGCGGCGCCCCTGGCGACAGCGGCCGAACTGACGGGCTCGACGCTGATCTTCTTCGGGTTGTTCTCACGGCTCGCGGCGCTGATGCTGCTCGGCGTCGTCTCTGTCATCCAGATCTTCGTCTATCCGGAGAACTGGGCGGAGCACCTCTTGTGGGCGTCATTGCTGTTGCTTGTGCTGACGCGCGGCGCTGGCGTAGTTTCTGTGGACTATCTCGTCGAACGCCTCTTTCGCTTGGATGATTAACGGTTAGCAGCCGGGTATCCACTTGCGGGGCCAAGCCACCGTTAGCAGCCGTTCTCCGCCAAGTCGCTGACTGGAATGATGACGCATTGGTGCAAGCTTGCCGGCCTGCCGAAAGGGTTGACCCTGCATGGACTGAGGAAGTCGCTTGGCGTCTATCTGGCCGAGGCAGAGGCCTCAACCAGGCAGCTCATAGACGTGCTGGAGCACGACGACATCGAGCATGCTGAACTCTATTCGCGCGAGACATCGCAGGTTCGACTGGCGGTTCAGGGGATGGATCGAGTCGTGAGGCTGGTGACGCGCAAGCCGATGCTTGGCGAACCTATTGGCGAACCTCGTGGCGAACCACCTTATAAAGCATTGATAAATAACGACAATGGTGGGCCCGGAGGGACATTGTTTTCTACAGGAAATCAATACGTTAGCGGGTGGTTCGCCAACCCGTTTCCCTCGTATTCTCTCGTATGGTCTGGCGAACCTGCGGACGAGGAAGAGGACTAGTTTTCCGTGCGAGCGGATTCTCTATCCAGCCCACACAAAGGGTCGACGAACACGTGTTGACCACAAAGGGTACAAGGGCGGGGGGCCGGTAGCGGATGGTCTTATTCGGATACGAGAGGACAAAAAGCTGTCATTCCGCTGCGATCCCGCCATTGCGAAACGACGTCGCCGGCCGTTGCCGTTAGGTAGATGGCGGTGCGATGTACGTGTTCATCCGCACAGGAGGCTGGCCGGGAACCATTTCGGCCAGACCGCCCGGTCCCTCGCTGGTCCGAGCGTGATCGAGCGCCCGGATAACGGCGTCGCGTTCAACCGTGCCAGCCTCATTGACGGCAGCTTCCCACATCTTGATTGCCCTGTAGGGGCCGGTGCGGCCACTTCCTGCCCGGGAACGGTCGCTGTAACGCAAGAGCTCGCTCCCAAAGGCGCTTCAGCGATTGAGCAAAATGTAGATAGATATATATATCTGTTTCGTTGCCGAGGCTTCTATGAGCGAGCAAAATCGCCATTCCTGGCGGGAGCGCATGACGATCCTCGGCGATGTCGAGGCGGCATCCTTCCTTCCGTGGATCGAGCGTCATGCCGCCAAGCTCGGGCTCGCCCAGGCAATATGCGTTGCCGGTCCCGACCGCATCGAACTCGACATTGCCGGTCCGGCCGAGCTCATCGACATGATGGAGATGGGGTGCTCTCTTGGACCAATCGATGTCTGGGTCGAGGCCATCCGGCGGGCGCCGATAGAGGGCGAATCGGGCTAGTTTCCGGCCTGCGGCCTCTCCCTGCGAAAGGGCCATGCACCTTTTTTGGGCATTATTGCCAGTGAGGAAATGTTGTGCAAACGTAACCGGGTCCATTAGCATTCCTTGACCGCGAAGCCGCGCTCGGAAACATGCTGGTGTCGTTTGAAAGTTGATGTATGCCACCCTATCCGACCGGCTCTTGGATGCCTGTTGCCCTCTCCGCGGACTTGCCGGCGGGAACCGTGATGCCAGCGCAATCCCCAGCCGGGCCGATTGCCCTTTGGCGAAGCCGCTCCGGCCGTGCGGCGGCCTTTGCCGACAGATGCCCTCATCGCGGCATGCGCCTCTCCCACGGCTTCGTGCGCGGTGAGACCCTGTCCTGCATCTATCACGGCTGGAGCTATGCCCAGGCGGGAAACTGCCTGCGCATTCCGGCCCATCCGGCACTGACGCCGCCGGACACGATTCGTGTCGTGACACAGCCCGTGGAGGATGGCGGCGGCATCATCTGGATTCCGGCTGGCGAACCCGCCGCCGGGCCGCCACGGTTCGACGGCCTTGCTCCCCTGCGCTCCATGATGGTCGAAGCGGGCATCGCCGCGCTGGAGACGGCCGCCGGGACGAAGGCCGCCGAGGGCCTGCTCGACTACACGCATGCTGGCCGGACGGTGCGGCTGCTGCTTGCTCTCGAAGGAAAAGCGCGGACGCTGATGCATGTTCTGGTGGACCAGGACAGCAATCCGACCAACCGTATCGCCGCGTCGAGGGCCGCCGAGGCGCTGCGGCGGGCGGCCGAGCATTTAGCGGCCAGCGGGACCGCCCGATGACCCGCAACGCGATGGCCGACGAATGGTATCCGGTCGGCCTTGCCAGCCAGCTTGAAGCGCATGGACGCAAGACCGCCCTCTTGGGCGAGCCGATCGAGGTGAGGCTCGGCGAGGACGGGAACGCCAAGGTCACCGGCGGCAACGGACGTGTTCTGCCGGCCTGCATCCGCTATGGCCATGTCTGGGCGTCGCTCGGTAATCCGCAAAAGCCGTTGTTTGCGATCCCCGAGGCCGATCAGCCCGGCCGCCGGCTCGTTGATGTCGGGGTGGTGCGCGTGCGCTGCTCGCCGCTGCGCGCGGTGGAGAACTTCCTGGACATTGCGCATTTTCCGTTCGTGCATACCGACATATTGGGAGCCGAGCCGCATACGGAGGTGCAGAACTACAAGGTCGAGATCCGCGAGGACGAAGACGAGGTATGGGCGACCCAGGTGCAGTTCTACCAGCCGCAGGCCGCCAAGTCGGCGGAAGGCGGCATCACCACGCAATACATGTATCGCGTGCCCGCGCCGACCTGCTCGATCCTCTACAAGACCTGCCCGCCGCGCCCGGGTGAATGGGACGTCATCACCCTTTTCGTGCAGCCGCTTGCCGAAGACCTGTGCGACGTCTGGCCATGGATGGCGCTGTTCGACGACGAAACGCCGATGACGGACCTGATCCATTTCCAGCAGACGATCTTCGTCCAGGACCGGTCGATCCTTGAAAACCAGATCCCGGGGCTGCTGCCGCTCGATCCCGGCATGGAGATTCCCACGCGGGCCGACCTGACCTCGGTTGCCTACCGGCGCTGGCTGAAACGCCACGGCTACACCTACGGCGCGCAACTGGTGGCGCAATGAAGCTCTACGACTACGTGCTGTCTCCGAGCTGCTACAAGGTGCGCCTGATGGCGGCGCTGACCGGTGTGGCGCTCGACATCCGCCCCGTCGACTTCCATCCCGGCGCCGAGCATCGCGGCCCGGAACTCCTGGCGCTCAACCCGGCGGGTTCGATCCCGATCCTGGAGAATGGCGACCTCGTGCTGACCGAATCCTCGGCCATGCTGGTCTACCTCGCCGCGAAGGCGGCGCCGCAATGGCTGGGCAACGATGCGGCCGGGCAGGCGGCACGCGTCCAGCAATGGCTGTCCTTCTCGCATCGGCTGACCGCCAGCCTCGGAGCGGCGCGCCTGCACGAGATGCTGCTGCGTCCGGGCAATATCGATGCGCTTCGGGGGCAGGGTACGGCGGCCCTGCGGGAACTGGAAGCCGGCCTCGTCGAACAGCGCATCCGCGGCCAGCGCTTCCTTGCGTCGGACCGGCCGACGGTCGCCGACATCGCCTGCTTTGCCTATGTGGCGCTGGCGCCGGACGGCGGCGTTTCGCTCGATCCCTATCCCGCGATCCGGCTCTGGTCGCGGGCGATCCGCGGTCTCGAGGGCTTCATCGAGATGCCCGGCATCCACCGGCTGCACGAACTGAAGCCCGAGCCCCTCCTCGAAGCCGGCGAGGCGTGACGTGGCAGGCCACTTGCTGAAGAACTGCGCTGCGGTCATCGTGGACGAGGGCAACGGTCCGGACATACGGCGCAATGTCGATGTGTTGACCGACGGCCCTGCGATACGGGCCATCGGCGAAGGCCTCGACAAGGAAGAGCTGCCCATCGGGACTGTCACGCAGGACGCCTCCGGCTGGTTCGTCTATCCCGGCCTCGTCAACACCCATCACCACTTCTTTCAATGCTTCGTGCGCAACCGCGCCGATCTGGACTGGACGAAGCTGTCGGTCATCGAATGGCTCGACCGCATCTATCCTATTTTCTCGCGGCTGACCGAGGAATGCTTCTACCACGCGTCGGTCACGGCGATGGCCGAGTTGATAAAGCACGGCTGCACGACGGCATTCGACCATCAGTATTGCTTTCCGCGGCAGGCCGGCAAGCGGTTGATCGACCGGCAGTTCGAAGCGGCCGAACTCCTCGGCATGCGTTTCCATGCCGGGCGTGGCGGCAACACGCTGCCGAAATCGGAAGGTTCGACCATCCCCGACGCCATGCTGGAAACGACGGACGAGTTCATCGCCGACTGCGCCCGGCTGATCGACGCCTACCATGATGCCGGTCGCTTCGGCATGCGCCAGGTCGTCGCCGCGCCCTGCCAGCCGGTCAACTGCTATCGCGACACGTTCGTTGAATCGGTGGCGTTGGCGCGCGACCGCAACGTGCGCATGCACACCCATGTCGGCGAGGGCGAAAGCCCGGTCATGCAGGCCCGTCACGGCCTGCGCACGGTCGACTATTGCGCCGAGATCGGCTTCTGCGGGCCGGATGCCTTCTATGCCCATTGCTGGGAGCTGACCCACGACGAGCTGCGCAAGATGGCGGCGAGCGGCACCGGCGTCTCGCATTGCCCTGAGCCGGTCTATCTCGTCGGCGCCGAGATCACCGACATACCGGCGATGTCGGCCCTCGGGCTCAGTGTCGGACTGGGCTGCGACGGCGCCGCCTCGAACGACAATTCCAACCTGATGCACTGCATCCATTCCGCCTACATGCTGCAATGTCTGGCGGCGTCAACACGCGACCATCCGGTGCCGCCGCCGGCCGATTTTCTCGGCTATGCGACGACCGGGGGGGCGGCGCTACTCGGGCGCGGCGACATCGGCAGGCTGGCGCCCGGAATGGCCGCCGACCTCTTCGCCATCGACACCCGGCGCATGGACTATGTCGGCACGAGGCATGATCCGCTGAGCCTGCTGGCCAAGGTGGGCATCGGCGCGCCGACCGACATGACCATGATCAACGGCCGTGTCGTTTGGGCCAAGGGAGAATTCCCGGGGCTCGACGAGGCCAGGATGTTCGCGCAAGCCGAAGCGGCGATCGCGACCGTGCAATTCTAGCAGCCAAAACCAAAAGCAAGGGGAACCGACATGCTGATAAATCTTACCCGCAGAACATTGATGAAGGGCGCCGCCGCTTCCGGCCTCGTTGCCGCGGTGGGCAGCCGCGCGCTTGCCGCCGACGAGCCGCTGGGCATCGCGCTGGTGGTCCCGTCGCCGGTCGGCGATGTCGGCTGGGGCCGCGCGCTCGCCGACGGGCTCGAGCCGGTGAAGGCAGCCTATGGCGACAAGGTGAAGGTCACCATCATCGAGAACATACAGGAGGGACCCGACGCCGACCGCATCATGAACAAGGCGGTCGCAGACGGGAACAAGTTCCTCATCGCCGGCTCCTTCGGATACCAGAACGGCGCCCTGCAGATCGCGCGGCGCAATCCCGACGTCACCGTGCTGCATGCTTCCGGTTTCCAGGTGGCGCCGAACTTCTCGCCCTTCGCGGCCCAATATTCGCAGGGCACCTATCTGATGGGCATGGCGGCAGCCGCGCTTTCGAAGACCGGCAAGCTCGGTTCCGTCTCCGCCTTCGCCATCCCCGAGCTGATCACCTCCATCAACGCCTTCACCTTGGGCGCGCAGGCGGTGAAGCCCGATGTCGAGGTTTCGGTCGTATGGGTGAACTCCTGGTTCGACCCGGCCAAGGAGCAGGAAGCCGCCAAGGCGCTGCTGGCGCAGAAATGCGACGTGATCTTCTCCAACGCGCAGGATACGCCGTCCGTCATCTCGGCCTGCGAGGAGGCCGGCGTCCCCGCCTTCAACCTCAACTCGTCGATGAAGAAATACGCGCCCAAGGCCTATCTCGGCTGCGTGGCGACCGACTGGTCGCCCTTCTTCAAGGCCTCGGTCGACGCCCACCTCGCCGGCACCTTCAAGGGCGCCAACGCTTTCCTGGGCGTCGGCGACAGGGTTGTCGAGGTCGTTGACTGGAACCCGGGCATCCCGGCCGACATGATGGCCAAGATCAAGGAGGTTGAAGCCAAGATCGCCGACGGCAGCCTCTCGCCCTTTACCGGTCCGATCGCCAAGGCCGACGGCAGCGAGGGCGTCCCCGCCGGCAAGACGATGACCGAGGCCGAGATCGTCGCCATGGACTGGCACGTCAAGGGTGTCACCACGCCGCTGCCCAAGTAACCATGACCGCCCCGCTTCTGTCGCTGCGCGGCATCTGCAAGAGCTACGGCCAGATCCATGCCAATCGAGACATCGATCTGGACGTGGCTCCGCGCTCGATCCATGCGATCCTCGGAGAGAACGGGGCGGGCAAGTCGACGCTGATGAAGCTGATCTACGGCGTCGAGCAGCCCGACGCCGGATCGGCGACCTGGAAAGGAGAACCCCTGGCCCTCGCGTCCCCGGCGGATGCGAGGCGCAAGGGGATCGGCATGGTCTTCCAGCACTTCTCCTTGTTCGAGACGCTGACGGTCGTCGAGAACATCCGGCTGGTCGTGCCCGGTGCCAAATCGGATATTGCGCAAGGCATCCGGAAGCTCGGCCGCGACTTCGGTCTAGAGGTCGATCCGCTCGCCCATGTGCACGTGCTTTCGGTCGGTGAGCGGCAGCGGGTGGAAATCATCCGCTGCCTGATGACCGAACCGCAACTCCTGATCCTTGACGAGCCGACTTCCGTCCTGCCGCCGCAATCGGTGGACAAGCTGTTCGAGACGTTGCGGCGGCTGCGCGACGTCGGCGTCTCCATCCTGTTCATCTCGCACAAGCTGGAAGAGATCCGCGCGGTCTGCGACCGTGCGACCATCCTGCGCGGCGGGCGCATCACCGGCCACGTGGATCCGCGCGACCACGACGCGCACGACCTCGCCCGCATGATGATCGGCCGCGACATGCCGCCGCCTATGCCGGCGGTTGCCCATTCCGGCGGGGAAAAGCGCCTTGAAATCGTCGACCTCGACCATCGGCCCGACGATCCCTTCGCCGTGACGCTTTCCGACGTCAGCCTGACGGTCCGGGCAGGCGAGATCCTCGGTATCGCCGGCATATCGGGCAACGGCCAGAGCGAACTCGCGGCGCTGATCTCGGGCGAGACAGTGCTGCCGCGCGAAAAGTCCGAGCGTATCTTCATGATGGGCAAGGACGTCGGCGTGCTTGATGCGGCCGCCCGCCGCCGGCTGGGTTTCGCCTTCGTTCCCGAGGAACGGCTGGGCCGCGGCGCGGTGCCGGAAATGTCGCTCATCCTCAACAGCCTTCTGACCGCCCATCCCTCCGGCCTCCTGAAACGCGGCCTGGTCGACACGCCCCGGGCGAAGGCTTTCACCGAAGACTGCATCCGGCAGTATGACGTACGCACACCGGGCTCCGAAACGGAGGTTGGGGCGCTTTCGGGCGGCAATCTGCAAAAGTTCATCGTTGGTCGCGAGATCATGCTGTCGCCGAAATTGCTGTTCGTGGCGCAGCCCACCTGGGGCGTGGACATCGGCGCCGCGGCCGCCATCCGCCGGCGCCTCGTCGCCCTGCGCAACGAAGGCATGGGCATCCTCGTCATCTCGGAGGAACTGGAGGAACTGTTCGAGCTCTGCGATTCCATCCAGGTGATCCATCAGGGCCGGCTGAGCCCGCCGCTGGTGACGCGCGACACCAGACCCGAGGAGATCGGCCGCTATATGATCGGTGCGCATACGACCGCCGAAAAGGTCCCCGCATGAGCGCTCTGTCCCTGCGGTTCCTTCCCGTTCTGGTTCGCCGCGAACATGCCTCGCTTGCAATCAAGCTGCTCGCCCCGCCCGTGGCGCTAGGCCTTGCGACACTGCTCAATCTCGGGCTCTACCTCCTGATGGGCCGCGATCCGGTAGCCGTTTTCCACGCAATGCTCCTGGAACCTTTCCTGTCCTGGGCTTCGTTCTCGGAAGTCCTGCTGAAGATGGGGCCGCTGCTGCTCATCGCGCAGGGGCTTGCGATCGGCTTTCGCGCCAAGGTCTTCAACATCGGCGCCGAGGGCCAATTCATCCTCGGCGCAATCTTCGCGTCGGCCATTCCCATCTGGCTCCCGCAGGCGACGGGGCAGTGGATTTGGCCCTCCATGCTCGTCCTCGGCGCGCTGGGCGGCGCGCTTTGGGCTTCGCTCACGGCGTTCTGGCGCGTGCGGCTCAACGCGAACGAGATTCTCGTGTCGCTGATGCTGGCGCTCGTTGCCGCGCAACTGCTCAACTACCTGCTTCTCGGCCCCTGGAAGGACCCGGCCGGCTTCAACTTCCCGCAGTCGGTGATGTTCCAGTACGACGCGATGGTGCCGATCCTGATCCCCGGCACCCGCGTCAACGTCTCGCTGCTTATCGCCTGCGCGCTGTCCCTCGCGGCCTGGCTGTTCATGCAGAGGAGTTTCGCGGGTTACAAGCTGCAGGTCGGCGGCCTCGCGCCGCGCGCGGCCGGATACGCCGGCTTCAACGAAGGCCGCGCAATCTGGATTTCCCTCCTCATCGGCGGCTTCGCGGCCGGCCTCGCCGGGGCGGCCGAGGTGGCCGGGCCGCTCGGCCAGTTGCAGCGCTCCATCTCGACCGGCTACGGCTATGCGGCCATCATCGTTGCTTATCTCGGTGGCCTTCACCCGATAGGCATCGTTTTTTCCGCGCTGCTCATGGCGGCCCTCTATATTGGCGGCGACAACGCCATGGTCTCGGCAAATCTGCCGGTCGCCGCGGTCCGGGTCTTCCAGGGCAGCCTGCTGCTCGCCTATCTCGTCGCCATCGCCTTCGTCCGCTACCGGCTCGAATGGCGCCATGCCGCCCACGGAAGCGCTCCATGAATGCCCTCGAGTTCATCGTCGCCGGAATGCTGGCGGCGGCCACGCCGTTCCTTTTGGCGGCGCTCGGCGAAATGGTGGCCGAGCGGGCCGGCGTCCTCAATCTCGGCGTGGAGGGACTGATGGCCTTGGGGGCGGTCACCGCCTTCATCATCGTCTATCACGGCGGCGGCCACCTCCTCGGTTTCCTCGCCGCGGGCCTCGCAAGTGCTGCTCTTTCCCTTGTCTTTGCCGTCGTCGCGCTGGGGTTCCGCGCGAACCAGGTTGCGGCGGGCCTCGCCATAGGCATACTCGGCCAAGGCCTCTCGGCGCTGTTCGGCAAGAGCTATGAGAGCCTCACGGTCAAAGGACTTCCAAAACTCTCATTGCCCTGGCTTTCAGATATCCCGGTCATCGGCGGCTTGTTCGCCCAAGACGTTGTCGTGTGGCTTTCGCTTGCTGCGACCGTCGCCATCTGGGGAATATTCGCCTACACCAAGACCGGCCTTGTCGTTCGCGCCATCGGCGAGAATCCCAAGGCGGCCCATGCGCTCGGCTATCCGGTGATCGCCGTGCGCTTCGCCGCTGTCGCCTTCGGCGGCGTGTTGGCGGGTTTCGCCGGCGCCTACGCGGCCGTGGTCTACACGCCCCTGTGGGCCGATGGCATGATTGCCGGGCGCGGCTGGATCGCGATCGCGCTCGTCGTCTTCGGCACCTGGCTCACCAGCCGTATCTTCCTCGGTGCGTGCCTCTTCGGCGCCGTGTCCCTCGCAAGCCTCGCGGCCCAAGCAACCGGGCTCGACGTTTCCTCGCAACTTCTATCGAGCCTGCCTTATCTCGTGACCATCGTCGTGCTTGGCATCATTTCTTCGAACCGGCGTCTGCTTAAGCTCAACGGCGTGGCTTCGCTCGGAGAGCCTTTCGAACAATAGTGTCGCTCGCGTCCCAAGCGCGCAATAACCCGACATCTGAGCGCAGGCCGCACCGTCCCTGGGGCATGAAGGGCTGCACGCAATCCTCATGCCTTAAAATGCTGAGCTGATCCCGGGCCAATCCTACCGGCAATGCCAGCCTGACCGACACCGCCTTCGTCCGACGTCACACCAATTCTTGCTACTTCACGATGGTGGCGGTTGACGATGATGGCAGGCCGGCAGAGGTGCCGGCTTCAAAACGATGAATGCAACGAACCAACGCCGATTGCGGGCAGCGGAAGTTCGCCGCGAACCGCGTCGCGAGTTCGAGCAACGGTTCGAAGCGGTTGGCCAACGTCAGCGGCAATCCATGTCGGCTTCAGGTAATGAGGATTTCGAGTTCAGCGTCCGACACGCGGCACTTAGCATCCACGGCTCCACTAGGGAATAGAGCCGCGTCTGGTTAGACTTCCGTGGCCTCGTAGATGATCGCCGCTTTGGTCCGCCGCAGCGAATGCGTGCCGTATCCTGGGGCCGAAGTCCGATCGCCACAACCCATTCGTCCACGAGGCGGGCATATTGCCTCGTGCTCATGTGACCCCTTGGGTCGATCCTGCTCGGGAATGCATAATCGTCGACGGTACCGCCGCGCCGTTCCAGCCATGCAAGGAGACTAGAGCGTGCGTCGCTCATCAACTCGAACTGCACCGGTCGGCCTGTCTTTTGCTGCACGACCATCGCCCGTTCGAATTTCCGGCCCGAGAACCAAGGTGCCGATCTTGATTCTGACAAGATCGCAGCCGCGCAACTTGCTGTCGATTGCTAGATCGAAGAGGGCTCGATCGCGCAATCGCTGCTCTCGATCGAGAAAGAATCGGATCGCCCATATCTGTCGAGGTTTTAGCGGGCGTTTCGTTCCGACTTTCTGGCCCGCGTTCCACGCGCGGCGATCGGGTGCGGTGGGGTCATACTGAGAATGTCCCATTTCGTTTCTCCTTTGGCCATGATTGGCCACGGGAGGAACGCCCAGGACACTTACTCGGTTGGGTTGGGGCCGCAAACAGACAGTCCGGTCTTTGGGGTAATCGGAAGAAGCAGACCTTGCATCCGCCGCGATGCAGACCGTTGGTCAGAAGGCAAAACTTCAGGATTTGCCGCTGGGGCACCGCCATATGACTATTCTGCGGCCATTCTGACACCGGATTTATTAGCGAGCAGAACGGCAATCTCATCAACGGCCTGCGCCGCCCGCTTCTGGATCAGTTCGGACCGGAGCACACCATCCGTGAAATCCTTGTCGGTCGCGTATACGGCCGTGGGCAGCGCGAAGGCTTCGAAGAACCCGAACAGCGGCCGCAATTGATGCTCGACAATAAGCGCATGCCGTTCCCCGCCGCCGGTCGCGGTCAGGAGCACGGGCTTTCCCTTGAGCGCTGTCGGATCGATCAGGTCGAAGAAATGCTTGAACAGTCCGGTGTAGCTGCCTTTGTAGGTCGGTGAGCCGACGACGAGCACGTCCGCGGCGAGGACGTCCGAAAGGATCGCTTGCGCCCGCGCGTCGAGGTCGCGTGCCCATTTGGCGGCGCCGAGAGACGGGCCGACGTCATCGATGTCATAGGTTCGGGAGGATAGGCCATGGCGGTTGGCGATATCCTGCACGATGAGGTCGACGAAGGCGCGTGTCTTCGACGGGTTGGTGAGATTGCCGGAAAAGCCGACGATTGCTGGATTTGACATGGGACGGGCTCCGGTGTGGCTCCAGGATTGAGAGACCGGCGGCCCGGTCGGGCCGCCGCTTGGCGAAGCGGTCGAGGCCAGCCTCGAGAGAACAGCGCGATCAGCTCCAGGCGTGCAGCGGCGGCCTCTCGCCATTGAGGAAATACTTGCCGAGGATCGCGTACTTCCAGCGTACCGGATCGTGCAGCGTGTGGGTGCGGGCATTGCGCCAATGTCTGTCGAGATTGTGCTCGGCAAGCGTCGAGCGCGTGCCGGCCAGCTCGAACAGCTTGTTCGTCGCCGCAATGGCGATCTCTGTCGACAGGACCTTCGCTTCGGCGGTGACGATCTGGGCATGCGCTACCGTCTCGGCGGTTGGCTCGGCCACTGCCCGGTCGATCGCCAGGCCGGCCCTCTCCAGCAGCGCCTGCGCCGCGTGAAGGCGAAGCGTTAGATCGCCGATAGCCTGGATCGTGTAGGGATCGTCCCAGGCATTGTCGACGCCGCTGTCGATCCAGGCGCGGCTCTTGGTCCTGACGAATTGAACCGTCTCGTCGATCGCCGCCTGCGCGATACCGGTGTCGACCGCGACCTGGATGATCTGGAAGATCGCACCATCCGCGGTCGGCTTGTCGTAGCCTTTGTAGCCGGGCACAAGATGCGTCTTCGGTACCTTGACGTTGTCGATGATGACAGTGCCCGACAGTGTCGTGCGCTGGCCGAAGCTCGACCAGTCGTCGATCACCGTCAGCCCGGGCGCGCCACGATCGGCGATCGCATACCAGGCACGGCCCTCGCCATCGAGCGCCACGATCGGCACCAGATGCGCGAGCAGCGCGCCGGACGAATAGAATTTCTGGCCATTGACGATCACATGGTCGCTAGCGTCGGTGAACTTCGTTTCGAAATCGGCCGCGCGCTTGGAGCCGAATTCGGAAAAGGCATTGCCGAACCGCGTGCCCTTCAGCACTTCGGCGAAGAGCAGCGCCTGCTGATCCTTATCGGAGACGGTGCGGATCGCCGCGACGACGCCGAGATGGTTCTGCGCGATCTGGCCGATCGAGGAATCAGCCGCCGAAATGATCTCGATCACCTTGGCGAGCGTCGCGTAGGACACTTCCGGTCCGCCGAAGGCCTTCGGCACGTTGATCGACCACAGGCCGCTCTGCGAGAATTGATCGAGCTCGGCCACCGGCCAGACCCGATCGCGGTCGCGCCTCGAAGAATCCTTGATGAACTCCGCTGCCAGGCGGTGCGCGATGGCAATCGCCTCGGCGTCGTTCTTCACGATATGCGCTAGCTCGGCAGGACGGGGGACCGGCGGCACGGCGGCCGCGGCCTTGTCGGTCTTGACGTTGGAAACGGTCATGTCATGGCTCCTCGGAGTTGTTTCAGGCGACGGCGTGAAGGTGGGTGGGCTGGGTAGCAGGCGAAGCCTGCTGGCCGAGATAGAAGGCGCGCATGTCCTCGCGCTGGCGTAGATCGGCGGCAGCTCCCGTCAGGACGGAGACGCCATTCTCGAGAACGGTGGCGTGGTCGGCATATTTGAGCGCGACGGCCGAGTTCTGCTCGGCCACCAGGATCGACAGGCCAGTCTCGCGATTGAGCTTCTTCAGCGCCAGGAAGATGTCCTGGACGACCAGCGGCGCGAGCCCCATCGATGGCTCGTCGAGCACCAGCAGCCGGGGACGCGACATCAGCGCCCTGCCGATCGCGGTCATCTGCTGCTCGCCGCCAGAGGTCAGGCCGGCGAGCGTGCGGCGCTTTTCGGCAAGTCGCGGGAAGAAATCGTAGATCCGCTGAAGGTCCTGGTTGATCTCGGCGCGACGACCGCTTCGGCCGATGCCGCCCGAAACCAGGTTTTCCTCGACGGTGAGGCTCTTGAAGCAGTGGCGGCCCTCCAGGACCTGGACAAGCCCGGCGCGCACGAGATCGCCCGGCCTGCGGTGCGAGACATCGCCGCCCTCGAAGCCGATCGCGCCGGCATTGATCTGGCCGCGCTCGGCGGGGAGCAGATTGGAGACCGCCTTTAGCGTCGTGCTCTTGCCGGCGCCGTTGGCGCCGAGCAGCGCCAGGAACTCGCCGCGCCTCAGCTCGAAGCTGACGCCGTGCAACGCGGTGATGGCGTGGTTGTAGGTGGCATGGACATTGTCCACGACAAGGATGACGTCATTGCCTGGCATCGCGTCTTTCCCGCTTCTTGCAGAATGGATGAGCGGGCGCCGGAGCTTGCTCCGGCGCCCGCTCTGTTGGATCAGTTGGTCGCTACCGCGTCGGCATCTGCGGCGGTGCGCAGCTTGATGCCCTTCTCCGCCGCGTAGGCCTCGGACGACTTCTCGATAATCGGCCGCAGCAGCGCCCAGTCCGGCGCGATCCAGTCGGAGACGACGTTCCACTTCTTGCCGTCCCACTGCTGGAAGGTCACGTAGCCTTCGCCTTCATGATTGTCCCAGCTGACATTGATGGAGTGGAACAGATCCTTGGCGCCGAGCGCCTCGACCTTGGCGGGATCGAGCTTGAGATGCTCGAAGCCCCAGCGGACCTCGTCGCCGGTCAAAGTGCGATGGCCGAACTTCTCCTGCGCGATGCGGATGGCCTCGACATTGAGAATGCCATTGACGATGCCGAGATTGTGGTAGACCGAGCCGATGCGCGACTTGTCCTCGAGGTTGCCCTTGCCGGCGCCGTAGACCGTCTTCACAATTTCCTGCACCACCGGATAGGTGTTGCCGGAGGCTTGCGTGGTGATCGCCGTATAGCCCTTGGCGGCGTCGCCCGCGGGGATGACGTCCTCTTCCGAGTTCGACCAGACATTGCCGATGATATGGTCGACCGGATAGCCCACCTTCACCGCCGTCTTCAGCGCCACCGGGTTCATCACGCCCCAGCCGCGCAGGACGACGAAGTCCGGCTTGGCGCGACGGATCGTCAGCCACTGCGACTGCTGCTCGTTACCGGGATGCGGCACTTCGATCTGCTGTACGGTGAAGCCGTATTTCTGCGCCAGCAGCTCATAGATCGGGATCGTTTCCTTGCCGTAGGGCGAACCATGATAAAGCACGACGATCTTCTTGCCCTTCAGCTTGTCGATGCCGCCTTCCTTGGAAGCGATGTAATTCACGATGCCTGACGTCTCGCTGTAGGGGTTGAGCAGCAGCGGGAAGACGTAAGGAAACACCCGACCGTCCGTGGAATCGGTGCGGCCGTGATTGACCGTGATCAGCGGCACCTTGTCGGAAGTGATGCGGTCGATCATGGCATAGGCGATGCCAACCGAAAGCGGGTTCCAGGCGGCAGCGCCGGCATGGCTCTTCTGCCGCTCGTAGCATTCGACGCCGCGCTCGACCTCGTACTGGGTCTCGCATTCGTCCCAGGTCAGCTTGACGCCGTTGACGCCGCCGTCGCGGGTGTTGATGAGGTTGAGATAGTCGATGAAGCCGCCGAAGAAGCCGGTGCCGCCGGCCGCATAGGGTCCGACGCGATAGCTCTGCAGCGGGAAATATTGCTCGTCGGCGTGGGCGGCCGGCAGGGCCACCGACATGGCCAGCGCCGCCGACAGCGCGACCGCCTTGACTGTGCTGAGGAACGTCATGGTTTGAGGTACTCCAGTATGGGCTCTGATCGCCCTGGTTCATTTTCCGATGTTTTGATGGGTTGGGAGCGTATTGCCCCGAAACCGGCTCAGCTCGATTGCCAGGCGAGAGAGAGCCGTCTCCGGACCCTGTCCCACAGGGCGACCAGCCCATCCGGTTCCAGGATCAGAAAGAGGATGATGAGCGCGCCAACCACGATGCGCTGGCTCATGTCGAGCACGCCGGAGTCGAAGAGATCGCCGAGCAGGAAGCCGCCGAGGCGCGACAGCGCGAGCGGAAAGACGACGATGAGGGCTGCGCCCAGGAAAGCGCCGCGGATCGAGGCCAGCCCACCGATGATAATGATGAACAGGATCTGGAACGAGCGGTCGAGATCGAAGCCTGCCGGCTCGACGGTCCTCAGATAGGCGAAAGCCCAGATGACGCCGGCGACACCGATGATGAAGGACGAGATTGCGAAGGCGAGCAGCTTCGTCCTCAACACCGGAATGCCGATGATGCGAGCTGCCGTCTCATTGTCCCGGATGGCGATGAAGTTGCGTCCGGTCTGCGACGAGACGAGCCGGTGCGCAAGGAAAGTCAGGATGACGACGACGGTGAGCGCGAAGAGATAGCGGCCGACCGCGCCGTCGAACTCGAAGCCGGCAATGGACAGCTTCGGCGCGTCGATGACGCCCGATGCCGACTCGTTGGAGAACCAGGAAAACTTGGTCAGCGCCCACTGCACGAAGAACTGCGCGGCAAGCGTGGAGACCGCGAGGTAGAACCCTCTCAGCCGCAGGCTCGGCAGACCGAACACGATGCCAATCGCGGCGGCGACAATGCCGGAGAAGACGATGCTGGCGACGAGCGGCAGCCCTTCGACGCGAAGGTTGAAATTGTAAGCGGCGAAGGCGCCTGTCGCCATGAATGCGGCACTGCCGAGCGATACCTGGCCGGCATAGCCAGTGAGGATGTTCAGCCCGACGCCGGCCAGGCTGAGCGCCAGGAACGGCAGCAGGATCGCCTCGAACAGATAGGAGCCGTCGATGAGCGGAATGACCGTGTAGGCGAAGGCGATGAGGATGAGCGGCGCCAGCCATTTTGGCAGGCCTGCGCCCTTGGACAATTCGGCTGCTGACAATTCGGTTGCGATCGCGGTCATGCTCAGACCCTTTCGACAAGCTTCTGGCCGAACAGGCCGGAGGGGCGGATCAGGAGGAAGACGAGCGCGACGACATAAGCGAACCAGCTTTCGATGCCGCCGCCGAAATAGTCGCCGATATAGACCTCTGCGAGCTTTTCGCTGGCGCCGATCAAGAGGCCGCCGACGATGGCGCCGAGGATGGAATCGAAGCCGCCAAGCACCAGCACCGGCAGCGCCTTGAGCACCACCAGCGAGAGAGAGAACTGGACGCCGAGCCGAGCGCCCCACAGCAGCCCCGCCACCAGGGCGACGAGGCCTGCCGCGGCCCACACGCTCGCCCATATCAGCGGCAGCCTCAGCCCGACGGCCAGCGCCGCGAACTGGTCATCGGCAACGGCGCGGAAGCTCAAGCCGATGCGGGTGTAGCGGAAGAACAGCGAGAGCAGCAGGACCATGGCGGCGGCCACGGCGGCGGCGAAGATGTCGAACTGACTGATCAGCACTCCGCCGACTTCCAAGGGCACGTCCTCGATGCCAAGCTCGAGGCCATGAACCTGCGTGCCCCAGATCAGCTGGGCGGCACCCTCGATGATGTAGGAAAGGCCGAGCGTCGCCATGAACAGCGTGATCGGCGGCTTGTTGGTGAGCGGCCTCAGCACCGCTCGCTCGATGCCTATGCCGAGCGCCACCATCATGGCGAAGGTCGCGGCTAAAGCCAGCGCGAACGGCACGCCGCGCTCGACCAGGCTGACGAAGGTCAGCGCCGCAAACAGAAGCAGCGCGCCTTGGGCGAAGTTGAGCACGCCGGACGTCTTGTAAATCAGCACGAAGCCGATCGCGACCAGCGAATACATGACCCCGGAGAGCAGGCCGCCGGTCAGCACCTCGAGGAAGAACTGGTAGTCGAAATCGCCGATCATATGCCTGCCCCCTCTTCATTGTCGGAGGCGACACCGAGATAGGCGTCGATGACGCGCTGGTCGTTCCTGATCTCGTCAGGCGTGCCGTCGGCGATCTTGCGGCCGTAGTCGAGCACGGCGATGCGATCCGATAGCCCCATGACGACGCCGACATCGTGCTCGATCAGCACCACGGTGGTGGCGAAGCGGTCGCGCGCGGCGCGCACAAAGGCCACCATCTCGCTCTTCTCGTCCGCCGTCATGCCAGCCATCGGCTCGTCGAGCAGCAACAGCCGAGGTTCGGCGACCAGCGCGCGGGCAAGCTCGACCCGCTTCTGCAGACCGTAGGGCAAGGTGCCAGCGAGTCGGTCGCGGACGGCAGTCAGGTGCAGGAATTCGAGGATCCGATCCGCGCGACCGCGCTGGTCGGCCTGCTCGCGGCGCGATCGGCCAATCCCCAGAATCTGGCCGGCGAAATTCGATCTGGTCCTGTAGGCAATGCCGGACGCCACATTGTCGAGGACGTTGAGGCCTTTGAACAGGGCGAGGTTCTGGAAGGTACGGGCGACTCCAAGGCGCGCCAGCTGCTGTATCGGAACCTGGGCGTAGCGCGCGCCATTGAGACGGACATGGCCGCGGTCCGCCCGGTAGACGCCGCTGATGACATTGATCAGCGAGCTCTTGCCGGCGCCGTTCGGCCCAATGATGGCGCGTATCTCGCCGGGACGAACCGACAGGTCCACATCCGCCAACGCCACCACGCCGCCGAAAGACAGGCCTATGCCTTCAAGTGCAAGCAAAGGCGCGGATGCTTCCGCGCCGGCGGCTACCGACTCGTCGTCTCGGGCTTGCCCGTCTCGGTCCGGCAGGCCTTGCGCGAATGTCTCCGGCGCGTAGACCGAAGCCTCGGCCACTCCAAAGGCATAGTTGGCGATCGGCATTCCCGGACGTCCTCGATGGTTTCGTGGCGCGCGAAACCCCTTTGCCGCCCGAAAGTTCGGGCGCGCCGGGGTAGTTGCTGTTGGGGGCGGGCGCTGCGGCCCGACCGAGGTTGGCTATTCGGCGGCGAGAACCGTTTCGGCCTGCGCGGCTTCAAGCTCGCGAACAAGCGGGATCACGTGCTTGCCGAAATACTTGACCTCTTCCTGGAAGTGCAGGAAGCCGAGCAGGATGAGATCGGCGCCGGCGCGCTTCAGGTTGACGATGCGCTCGGCAACCTGTCTTGGAGTGCCGATCAGGTTCGAGCGGAAGCCGTCATTGTATTGCACCAGGTCGTCGAAGGACGACTTCGCCCAGTTGCCCTCGCCTTCCGGCGAAGCCTTGCCGGCGTTCTTGACCTCGTGGCCGAAGGCATTGACCGCTTCCGGATTGGCTTTGGCGATGATCTCGGCAAGCACGGCCTTTGCCTCTTCCTCGGTCTCGCGCACGATGGCGAAGGCGTTGACGCCGACCTTGACCGAATGATTGTTGGCCTTTGCCTTGGCTTGGATATCGTCGACCTGCTTGGCGATCTCAGCGGGCGTGTTGCCGTTAGTGAAATACCAGTCCGAGACGCGCGAAGCCATGTCGCGCGCCGCCCGCGACGAGCCGCCCTGGAAGATTTCGGGCAGCGGCTTTAGCGGCTTCGGCTTCAGCGAATACTGGTTGAAGCGGTAGAAATCGCCGCGGAAGGTAAAACTATCCTCGGTCCAGATCCCGCGCAGCGCGCGGATGAACTCTTCCGACCGGCGATAGCGCTCGTCATGGTCGAGCCAATGCTCGCCGATAGCGTGGAATTCGCCTCGGAACCAGCCGGAGACGAGGTTGATGGCGACGCGACCATCGGTCAGGTAGCTGATCGTGGCGAGCTGCTTTGCCGCCAGCGCCGGATTCCACGGTCCAGGCAGGATCGCGGCGATGACTTTCAGGGTCTTGGTGGCGGCGAGCAGGTCATGGCTGAACGACACCGACTCGTGCTGCTCTTCGGCGCCGTAGCCGGCGGTGAAGCGGATCTGGCTCAGCGCATAGTCGAAGCCGGCTCTCTCGGCGATCTGCGCCAGCTTGCGGTTGTATTCCGCCGAATGGTTGGTCCTCTGCTCGATGTTCGAGATGACGAGCCCGCCCGAGACGTTCGGCACCCAATAGGCGAATTTGACTGCGTCGCGATCGTTCTGTGGCATGGAAATCTCCCGGCTTGGCCTGTCCCAACGATGGATCCGGCCGTGGCCGAAACCTGCCATCAATTATTAGTCTACTGATTATATATACAAAGTAGATTTTTCCGTTTTCACGATCGCGCCTGAACGGAAATACCAATTTTGCGCACCCGCAATTGCTGCGGATTTTCAGCGCGCGCCCTCGATTGATTGCATGGCGCCGAGACGGCTTTCGATTTCGGAGGCCACTGCCTGAGCGTGGCGTGCGACTTCCGGCAATCCCATCAGCTCTCCGAAGGTGCCGCGCGCCAGCGGGCCGACAACGAACAGCCCGTGCAGCGACCCGCCATCCGGACCAATGGCGCGGCTGTCGAGGCCGGTTTCTATGCCGAGCCCATGCCGGTCGATCCGGATCAGGCCGGCATCGGCGATCGAGCGCAACGCAGGATTGGTCTGAAGCGCCTTGCCATGCGCCGGTCCCGTGGTGTTGATCACGGCGTCGAAACGCAAGGTTTCAATCCGGCTCCTACCACGTCGCCGCAGGCTGACGGTCAGGCGGTCTCCCTCATGCGCAGCAACGAGACTCGCCGCGATATTGTCGAACATGCCTTCGGCGCGGCGGCGATCGAGCACGGCCTCTACCTGCGGCGCGATCCGGAAGCGGTGCACGTCCCAGAAGGCACGCAGCCGCCGCACCAGGCGCGTGCGTTCATCCGGCTCGAGCGCGGACCACAGCTGCGGTCCCTGCAGGCGCAACTGATCGAAGACCGACTGCCAGTTGACGCCGCCGGCACAGGCTGCCGCCAGCGTCGAGCGGATATTTTCGAGCAAGCCGAGCGCGGTGGTAGCCGGTGTCGAGGCGAAATCACCAAAGGGCTGGCCGCGCAGGTCCGGATGCCCGCGCGACCGCAATCCATGGCGCGACACCGCCAGGATACGCCCGCGATGCCCGCGGCGGTCGAGCTCGGCGACGGTGTCGGCGGATGTCAGGCCCGAACCGACGATCAGCACCGAAGCCTCTGGGGCGATGGAACCGAGCGCATCTGCGCAATAGACATCGGCAACGAAGCCATGCGCCTCGGCGAGCGGCTTCAGGGCCGCCGGGATATCGGGCGAAGGGTGCGTCATGGCGAGAACGACCATGTCAGCGGCGATCGACTGACCGGAAGTGGTCACGGTCCAACCATCGGCGCTGCGTCTTATCTCCAGGCCATGCTCGCGGACATGGCGGATCGTTCCATTGTCGAGATAAGGCGCCAGTTGTTCGGCAACGTAACGGCCGAAAACCCGGCGCCTGGGAAAGACATCGCTGTTGCGCCAAACCGAATCCGGATCGCGTCCAGCCTCGCCGTCATGCACCAGCCAGCGTGAAAAATGCTCCGGTTCATCCGGCAACAGGCTCATCCTGGCGGCGGGCACGTTGACGCGGTGCGATGGCTCCTCGCTGGAATAGGCGAGGCCGCCGCCCAGGAAGGGGCGCGGCTCGACAACCGTGATGGAAGGGCGCGAAAGCTGCCGGGCAAGGTGCCAAGCAACGGCCGCGCCGGTGAAGCCCCCACCAAGGATGACGACAGGGCTCCGCGGCCGGGGCGGCAGCGCGTTCACGAGGCGCTGGCGAGCGATTTCGGCCGATGGTCGCCGGCGATGGTTTCGCCGAACGGCCCGGTGTTGACGGATGAGCCAGCTGTCTTGACGGGATGATCGGCGGGCAATTTGGGCAGCACCAGTTCACCGAAGCGGTAGGCTTCTTCCAGATGCGGGTAGCCGGAGAGGATAAAGGTGTCGATGCCAAGGCGCCGGTACTCGTCGATCCGCTCGGCAATGGTGTCGGGGTCGCCGACCAGTGCCGTGCCGGCGCCGCCGCGCACCAGGCCGACGCCGGCCCAAAGGTTGGGCGAGATCTCGAGCTTCGAGCGGTCGCCGCCATGCAGCGCGCTCATCCGCGCCTGGCCGACCGAGTCCATGCGGGCAAAAACCTTCTGCGCCGAGGCGATGGTCGCATCGTCGAGCCGACTGATCAGCCTGTCGGCCGCCGCCCAGGCTTCCCCGGTGGTCTCGCGGGCGATGACGTGCAGGCGGATGCCGAAGGAGAGCTTGCGGCCCGCTTTCTCGGCGAGCTTGCGCACGCCGTCGAGCTTGCGCTCGACATCGGCCGGCGGTTCACCCCAGGTCAGGTATTTGTCGATCTCTTGCGCCGCCACGGTCGACCCGACGTCCGAAGAACCGCCGAAATAAAGCGGCGGATATGGTGTCTGCACCGGCGGGAACAGTAGCCTGCCGTCTTCGATGCGGAAATGCCGGCCCTCGTGCTCGACCGTCTCGCAGCTGAGCAGGCGCTTGTAGATCTGCAGAAACTCCTGCGTCACCTCGTAGCGCTCGGCATGCGACAGGAAGATGCCGTCGCCCTTGTTCTCAAGCGGGTCGCCGCCGGTGACCACGTTGATCAGCAGCCGGCCGTTGGAGATGCGGTCGAGCGTCGCCGTCATGCGGGCGGCAAGCGTCGGCGATTGCAGGCCCGGCCGCACCGCGACCAGGAAGCGCAGCCGTTTCGTGAGCGGAGCCAGCGCCGAGGCGACGACCCACGAATCCTCGCACGACCTACCGGTCGGCAAAAGCACACCATAGTAGCCAAGCGTGTCGGCCGCTTGGGCCACCTGGGTCAGATAATCGAGATCGACCGCCCTGCCACCCTCGGAGGTGCCGAGATAGCGGCTGTCGCCATGAGTCGGCAGGAACCACAGAACTTTGATGCGATCAGGAATTTCGGCAGCCATGTCCGTTCTTCTCAATGAGACCAAACCAGTTTGCGACAGCATGCGCCATGGCCCCGCCGACGCTTCATCAAGCATAAATCTAGTTTGTCTGTAGAGATTGTATTTTCTATTTCATGGCTAGAGGCTGGAATTTCTCTATCAAAGGACACTGGTTTTCAAGCGGAGCGGCCCGTCGCGGTTTCCCCGGCGACCAGGAGTCGAGGTCATCGCGTCAAGGTCTGCTATCGGACGCGGGTGATGCTGGCCTGCACGTCTGAGAGGCGCAAAGCTGCCATTGGCCCAATTCCGATCAGACTGGCGCATTGGTGAGCAAGCTTGCGGGTCTGCCGAAGCTGTCCTCGTCCAGCAAAGCGAAAGCGGCGCGACGCACCCAGAACGTCGTCGATGAGCGACTGCGGGACGCCATGGCCTGAAAGATAGAAGAAGCCCACATCCCGCGCCGCGCGCCGCAGCTCTTCGAGAAACTGCCTTCGGGAGTCCGGATCGGCTTGATAGCCGGAAAAATCCAGCACTGGAATTGCGTCGGCGGACATGCTCATTTCCATCCTCTTTGTCTGAGGAGGAAAGCGCCACCACCGACGCGGCAAACAAAGAAAATGCCGACTTTTTCGGCGACAGCCCAAAGAATTCGCGTATCACGGACGCATCCGCAAAGGCGAATTTTGTTAATTCTATAAAATTTGTAGACTTTTGGCGTGATCGCGCACAATATCAGCTGAGGTGTGGGGCTGCCGCTTCGAGGAGGAGACCTTATGACCACACGCCAATTGCCCGCGCTGCACGAAGGGCACGCGCCCGTCATGCTGCATGGAGCGTTCGACGAGGCGTTGGAGGCCTACCAGGGCTGGGCGCCAGGCACCGATGAGCCTCAGGTGGGATTCGAGGGACGAATGATTCCGATCAGTTCTGTCTTCGGCAGAATGCGCACCTGCACCGACATCCTTCCCTGGCGCATCGAGGGCGATGTCTCGGCACTTCTGGGCTGCCCGGCAATCGGGAATGGAGAGGGCCCATCTACCTATGCTGATGCAGCTCGTTTGCTCCGCGCGCTCTGCGTAGAGCGGCTGCGCAATGCGATGCAATAGCAGCGATTGGTATGCACGGTCGTGTCCAGGCATTTTGAATGCCGGGCACGGCTCTGCGCCGATCGGCTGACTTGAAACCGAGGCTAATCTCGATTGTTCTCGAAGGCGTCGATGCCTTGGGCGATGAGATTGGTGGCCATGACCAACGAAACGATTGCCGCCGAATTGAAGACAACCACCCACCATTTGCCGCCGGTGAGGAAGCCATAGCCTTCGGCCACAGCGAGGCCCCAATCGGCGGACGGCGGCTGAATGCCAAGGCCCAGAAAACTCAGCGTCGCGATCGAGAAGAAGGCGTAGCCCAGGCGGGTGACAAGTTCGATGAGGATCGTCTCCCTGATGTTGGGCAGGATCTCCAGGACCATGATGGCGAAAGCGCTTTCGCCACCGAGACGCGCGGCGCTGACATAGTCGCGCTCGCGCTGCTCGCGCACCGCGGCGCGAACCGTCCTCGCCACCAGCGGCGTGTAAGCTACGGCGATAACCAGGATGACCGTGAGGTTCGAGGGCCCAAGCGCAACCAGCGTCATTGTGACGAGCACGATGAAGGGAAATGCCATCAGCGTATCGAGCAGCCTCGCGCCTATGGCGTCGGTGAGACCATCGAAATAGCCAAGCACCAGCCCGACGATAGTGCCGCCGGCAACACCACCGACCGTGGCCAGCGGTGCGACCAGCAGGATATCGCGCGACCCGACGACAATGCGGGAGAACACGTCGCGGCCAAGCTGGTCGGTCCCGAACCAGTGTGCGGCATCGGGCGGCGCCAGCATGGCGAGAAAATCCTCGGCGTAGGGATCGTAGGGAACCACTCGATCGCCAAGCAGGGCACAAGCGATCCAGAACATAAGAATGAGCGAGCCGATGACCACGGATGGAGCAAGGCAGCGAAGCGCGCGGCCAACCTCGCCTTTTATCCGCGACACCAACGGCACATGGCGAGGCGCCGGGAATTCCAAAAGCTCCATCATGGCGACGCCCGCCGGCGTTGCCGCGGATCGAGCAGCGCCTGCACCAGATCGCCCGCCGCCGCAGAGAGCACGAAGATCGTCGCCATGACGAGGACACCGGCCTCGAGCATCGGGAAATCGCGCGCCTTGGCGGCATTCAGCACTAGATTGCCGAGACCCTGGATACCGAACAGGGTTTCGATCACAACCAACCCGCCAAGCATGTAGCCGCTCTGGGTGGCAAGCACCGCAATCGTCGGCGTCAGCGCATTGGGCAGCACATGCTTGAAAATGACCTGCGAGCGGTCGAGCCCTTTCAGGGTTGCAGTGCGCGTATAGTCGGCGGCCAGCGCCTCGATCACGCCGGCCCGCGTCATGCGCGCCAGGTAGCCAGCGAGGTTCAGAACCAGCGGCAGCGCCGGCAGGATGAGATAATAGCCGCTTGTCCAGAAGCTCGCGCCGTCCGGGGCAGCGCCGGTGATCGGGAACCAGCTCAGCCACAGCCCGAAAACCAGCAACAGGAGGAGCCCGGACACGAAGTCAGGAACGATGCCGAGGGACACGCCGGTGAGCACGATCAGCCGATCGACAAGCCGGCCCCGGTTGAGGCCGGCAACGATGCCAGCGCCGACACCCAGCGGGACGAGAAACAGCAGAATGATCCCCGCAAGCGCGGCCGAGCGACCGAGGCTTTGCAGCACAAAGGGCGCGACCGGCGCGCGCATCGACAGCGACGTGCCGAAGTCGCCGGTGAGCGCCGCGCTGAACCAATGCCAGTATTGGACGAGCACGGGCTGGTCGGCGCCGAGCTGTTTGTTCAGCGCCGCGACGGCTTGCGCATCGGCGAATGGACCGAGCATGACCCGGCCGACGTCGCCGGGCAGGACCTGCCCGGCGAAGAAGACCAGCGCGCTGACCAGCCACAGGGTGAGCAACAGTGAGGCCGCGCGCGTCGAAAAGGTGCGGCCGGTCAGCATCGGGCTCCGGCGCTCCGGCTGATTTTACGTTTCCGCATCATGCCTGGACGAAGGAAACGCGATCGAGCAGCAGATGTGAGATCGCGGTGAAGCGCACGCCCTCGACCTTGGTGCTGGCGATCCGGCTGTATTGCGAGAAGTAGCTGATGATCTCCGGCGTCTCGTCGAGCAACAGGGTCTGGATCTTGCCGGCCGCGACACGCTGCGCCTGAAGGTCGCGTGCCTTGCCGTAGTCGAGCAGCAACGCGTCGTAGTCCGGATTCTTGAAATGCGCGGCGTTCCAGCTTCCCGTGCTCTTCAGCGTCGCGTTGAGGAAGATGTCGGGCGTGCCGCGATGGCCGAAATCGGTGATGCCGAGATTGGAATCCAGCCAGGGCGAGCTGCCGAAGGTGGCCGAGCCGTAATAGGCATCCTGCGGCAAGACGTTGAGCTTGATGTCGATGCCGGCCTTCTTGGCGAAGTTCTGGATGACCACGGCGTAATCGGGAATGTCGTAGGCGCGTTCGGTGGTCAGCGTCACCTCGAAACCGTTCGCCACGCCGGCCTCGGCGAGCAGCCGCTTGGCCTCGGCGATGTCCTGCCTGCGCTGCGGCACCGACGGATCGGCCGAAGGGAAGATCGGCGCGAACGGGGTATCGTTGCCGGCGATGGCCCGCCCCTTGAGCAGGCCCTTGACAATAGCCTCGCGGTCGAGGGTGAGCGCCAATGCGCGGCGCACCCGCTTGTCGGTGAACGGCGCCCGGTCCGTTCTGAGATGCACGGCATCATGCGAGCTCGCCTGCACGCTGAGCAGCCTGAAGTTGGGATTGCCTTCGATCGCGAGTTCCAGGCGCGTGGTGCTCGGGATGACATCGAGCTGGCCGGCCTGCAGCGCCACGACCTGCGCCTGCTCGTCGTCGAAGAATTTTATTTCGACCCGGTCGGGCAGCGCCTTGTCGCCCCAATAATCGGGATTGCGCACGAAGCTCGCGCCTTGCTTGGGGCGGAAGGTTTCCAGCTTGAACGGACCTGTGCCATTGAAATTCTTCTCGAAGTCGCCGGCGTAGTCGGCCGGCAGGATCACGGCGTTGTAGACGTCGGACGAGACATAGAAGGGGAAATTGCTGTTCGACTGGTCCAGATCGAAGGCGACCGTCTCGTCGTCGACGATCTTGGCGCCGCCCCTGGACAGGATGCCGTTATAGGCCGACAGCGCGGACGAGCCGCTGTTCGGATCGACCAGGCGCTCGAAGCTCGCCACCACGTCCTTGGCCGTGACGGTGCGGCCGTCATGGAATTTCACGCCGGGCCGAAGCTTGAAGGTCCAACGCTTGGCCGTCTCGTCGGCTTCCCAGGACAGAGCCAACTTCGGCTGCAGCCCGTCCTTGGGATCGTCGAGGATCAGGTACTCGCCGACCTGGCTGAGCACGCCGATGCTGGCCGGATCGGTGACCGTGACCGGATCGATCGCCTTGGTCGGCTGTCCAAGCCCGACGCGGACGGTGCCGCCGGCGGCAGCGGCGCGCGCCGTGCCGGAAAAGCCCAGCCCCTGTGAAGCGGCGAAGCCGGTCAAGCCGATCAGCGCCGCATATTTCAATAGATCGCGACGCTTGAGATAGCCTTTGGCGTATTCGTCGACGGCGACATTCCAGATATCGCCGGACAGATTGCGAAGGGCGTCGATTTCGTTGCGTTTGGTCATTTTTGCCTCTGTGAAAATTTTGATCTGGAAGGAAGTGAAGGAACAACAGGCGCCGGATCAGACCGGCTGGCCGTCGAGATGGATGCGGTCGACCGCTTGCGGATAGAAGGCGATCAGCCCCTTGATCTTCGGCATCTCGGCGATCGGGTCGCGGTAGCTCCAGGCGATGTCGTCGCGCAGCGAGCCGTCCTTGAGCACGCCGGACCAGTAGGAGGCGGTGCCCTTGTAGGGACATCGGGTCCTCGTCAAGGAGGCCCTCAGCCGGTCGAGCCGGACATCCTCCGGCGGAAGATAGAAACGTGTTGGCAGGTGCGTTTCGAACAGCAGCACGGGACGGCGGCTGTCGGCGATCAGCTCGCGGTCGAACCAGATCTCGACATGGCTGGAGCTCTGCAGCACATCGATGCGCGCATAGGGATCGCGAGCATGGACGAAGACCTCCTCGTCCTCTTCGAACCACTGGTCGACGAGGTTCCAGGTGAAGGCGATGCGGCCGGCGAGCGGCGCAAGGTTCTCGTCGGGCGGTGCAGTGAACGACCAGGCGGCGTCAGCCGCCCGCCTGTCGCCCGTATCGATATCCCAGTATTTCGTCTCGCCGCCGACCGCATGCTGCTGGCCGTGCTTTGACAGCTTCAGCACGGATTGGTCGACCGCCGAGAGCGGGAAGAAATAGATCGGCAAAAAGTGGTTGGAGCGCAGCACCAGCACGTTGCGGCTGTCGGCGATGACGCGGCCGGCGAATATGACGCGAACGCGCTTGGGGCTGTGCAGGACATTGATCAGCTGCGGCGCGGTCGCCTCGCGCGGCTGCAGTCTTGGAGCGGCGGTCATGACGGCTCTCCTCAGGACACGGCGCGCTGATTGGCGCGCTCCTCGGCAAAGCGGTTGGCGGGACGGGCGAGGCCGAAGCGGTCGCGCAGCGTGCCGGGCTCGTATTCGGTCGGGAAGACGCCGCGGCGCTGCAGTTCGGGCACGACCTGCTCGGCGAAGTTGACCCAATCCTCGGGCAGCAGCGGGAACATCAGGTTGAAGCCGTCGGCGGCTCCGGCCTCGAACCAGTCCTGCAGCTGGTCGGCGATCTGCTTCGGCGTGCCGGCGACCGTCGGCACCGAGCCGCTGTTGGCGAGTTTGCGGGCGATCTCGCGCAGAGTCAGGTTCTGCGTAGCCCATTGCCTGACCCGGTTGAGCGAGGTGCGCCCGCCGTTGAAGGTGCTTTCGTCGGGAAGCGGCGGCAGCGGGCCGTCCGGCGGATAGGCCGAAAGATCGATGCCGCTCCAGCTCGACAGGAGATCGATGCCGACGCGGTCGGGGAGCAAGGTCTGGAGATAATCCTGCCTGTCGCGCGCCTCGGCCTCGGAAGCGGCGACGATCGGCAATAGGCCCGGCAGGATCTTGAAGCTCTCCGGCCGTCTGCCGTGGCGGGCGAGACGATCGTTGATGTCCTGGCGGTATCTGATGCCGTCTTCCCTGGTGCTGAAGATGGCGAAGTGAGCATCGGCATGCGCCGTGGCGAAATTCTTGCCGTCCTCGGATGAGCCGGCCTGGACGATCAGCGGATGCCCTTGCGGGGGCCGCGGGACGTTGAGCGGCCCGCGCACCTTGAAATGCGTCCCGCGGTGGTCCAGCACATGGACTTTGTCCGGATCGGCGAAGTAGCCGCTGTCCTTGTCGAAAAGCAGGGCCTCGTCTTCCCAGCTGTCCCACAGCCCCTTGACGATATCGAGGAATTCGGCGGCGCGCTGATAGCGGAATGCATGCTCGATGTTGCCGTCGCGGCCGAAATTGCGCGCTTCCGCGTCCATGGCCGAGGTGACGACGTTCCAGGAGGCCCTGCCCTGGCTGATGTGATCGAGCGAGGCGAACAGACGCGCTACATTGTAGGGCTCGCTGTAGGAGCTCGACGCGGTGGTGATCAGCCCGATATGGTTCGTCACGCCGGCCAGCGCCGACAGCAGCGTCAGCGGTTCGAGGCGGGCATTGGCGTAATGGGCGACGCCGCTCTTCACCGAATCCCAGATCGACACGTGGTCGGCAACGAAGATGGTGTCGATCCTGGCGCGCTCGGCAGCCTGGACCAGCTCGCGATAGTAGTCGAAGCCGAGCACCTCCCGTCCCGGTGCGCGCGGATGCCGCCACGACATGCGGTGGTCGCCCTGCGGGTTGAAAAAGAATGCGCTGAGGATCATCTGGTTTCGCGCCATGCCGGCCTCCTTGCAAATCCGCGGCGGAGATGCCGGCGCATATCGTTCGGCGCGACCAGCAATCCCTCGATCTGCGAAAGACTAGATTGCGCTCGCCATTAATTCGAGTAATTTTATAGAGATTATATACTAAACAAGCGGAAGCGATTGCCCCTGATGAGGGCACCGAAAGAAAGTGGTTTCGAGGTCCTGATGTCCTCTTCAGTGCTGAATGTGGAAAAACTTTCGATCGCCTATGACGGGAAAAGAGGATGGCAATCCGCCGTCGACGGCGTGTCGCTCTCCATAGGCCAGGGCGAAGCGCTGGGCCTGGTCGGCGAGTCAGGCTCGGGAAAGAGCTCCGTAGCTCTGGCCATACTGCGCTACCTGCCGGGAAATGCCCGCATCGCGGCCTCGGCGCTGGAGTTTGAGGGCCACGAGCTGCGCGGTCTCTCGAGTGAAGAGTTGCGCCGCTTGAGGGGCGATCGCATCGCCGCCGTCTACCAGCATCCAGGCGCCGCGCTCAATCCGGCCATGACGATCGGGAGGCAGATCGGCGAGACGATCATGCGCCATCGGCCGGTGCGCCACGAGGAGGCGCGCTGGCGTTCGGCCGAATTGCTGAAGCGGGTGCGGGTCGCCAATCCGGAACGGGTTCTCGACCTCTATCCGCACGAGCTGTCCGGCGGCATGCAGCAGCGCGCCAACATCGCGATCGCAATCGCTCTCGACCCGGCGCTGCTGGTGCTGGACGAGCCGACGACCGCGCTCGACGCCAGCGTGCAGTCGGAAGTCATCGCAATCCTCGACGACCTGCGCCGGGACCACAAAACCAGCATCCTGTTGATCAGCCACGACATCAACCTGATCCGCCGCTCCTGCGACAGGGTGGCGGTCATGCAGTCGGGCGTGGTGGTCGAAAGCGGTGCTGCCAAAGAAGTCTTTGAGAATCCCGCCCACGCCTACACGAAGGCGCTGATCGCCTCGATACCGGCGCGGACCAAGTATCATGGACGACTGGCCGAGACGGGCACGACGGAGAGCACTGAACCGGAAACCGCGCCAAACAGAACCGGCCGGCAAGCGGAGCGCCAGACCGCCATCGCCTGCAAGGGTATCAGCCATTCCTTCGGCGACCAGCCGGTGCTCCATGATATCGACCTTGAGATCGCGCAGGGCGAAACTTTCGGCCTGATCGGCGAATCCGGCTCCGGCAAATCGACGCTGGCCAGAATCGTCACCGGGTTGCAGACGCCGAGCCAGGGATCCGTCGCGCTGTTCGGCAGGACAGTGGCGCCGCGCGCGGAGAAGCGAGCGGCCGGCGACCGGCGCGAGGTGCAGATGGTTTTCCAGTCGCCCGACCGCACGCTCAACCCGCGCCACCAGATCGGGCGTATCCTCAGCCGCCCGCTGCGGCGGCTTGCCGGCCTGGACCGGCGCGCGGCGCGGGAGCGGATCGGCGAATTGTTGCGTTCCGTTCGCCTTGCCGGCACGACCGCCGAGCAGAAGCCACGTTCGCTATCCGGCGGCCAGCGGCAAAGGGCGGCGATCGCGCGCGCCTTCGCCGGCGCGCCGAAAGTGGTGGTGCTGGACGAGCCGACCTCGGCGCTCGACGTCTCGGTGCAGGCGACGGTGCTCAACCTGCTCAACGACCTGCAGCGCGACAAGGACACGACCTATCTGTTCATCAGCCACGACCTCAAGGTGGTGCGCTACATGGCTGACCGGATCGGCGTGCTCTATCGCGGCCGGCTCGTCGAGACCGGCTCATCCGAGCAGGTCCTTCGCGGGCCTAATCATCCCTACACAAGCCTGCTTCTGGCCACGTCTTCGGAAGACCAAGCGTCGGTCGTGTCCACCCAGGTCGAAGCCGCATCAGAGCCCAAAGGGTGCTGCTTCGCCGACCGCTGTCCCTTGGTGGAGGAAGCGTGCCGAACAGCGGAACCGCCAATTAAGGAGCTTGGACCGGGTCACGCCATTGCCTGCTATAAGCTGTAGGGCTGGTTGTTCCGCAACGGAGTAGTGCTGGCCTTCTGGGACTACGACCATCCGCGCCCGGCCGTCATCCCCCGCGGCTCCCAAGGTCCCTGACTATAGCGCGGATCGCGGCATTCGCTACGTCCAGCGCCAGTTTCTCGACTCCGCGCCTCTACGCCGCTCCAGGAGCTCGCGTGCTCTTTTCCGACCAGAGACACAGATCCACAGGCCGAACGTTACGCCGGCGGCTATCCATTCTGGCCAGCCGGCGCGCGTCGCCGGGCGATCGTTGGCGTGGCCTCAGAGCGGCTTCACCAGGAGCGGAACGCCCCTCTGCGGACCTGAATGCATGTAGTGATGGCACACTCAGCGACAACCAGTTCCGTTCGCCGTCACTCGCTTTCGAACTTCAGCAGAATGTCTGCTCGCGATGCCGGCAGGCAGGATTGCTGAGCCGGAGGCCCTGAGATGGCGCAACCATGACTCCAGTGTTGTCGCAGACGATGTCCGCTTTCGGGCGGTCGCAAAGCCGACCTCTACGGCCGACATGAGGGCGCAAGGCCGCCATTCCGTAGAAGATAACTGCGATCCGCGAGTGGCTGGACAAATCGACCTTGGCGAACCGCTTCGTAAGTCATTGACGGATAACGATTATGTTAGTCGCTGAGGGACATTGTTTTCTACAGGAAATCAATACGTTAGCGGGGTGGTTCGCCAACCCGTTTCCCTCGTATTCTCTCGTATGGTCTGGCGAACCTGCGGACGAGGAAGAGGACTAGTTTTCCGTGCGAGCGGATTCTCTATCCAGCCCACACAAAGGGTCGACGAACACGTGTTGACCACAAAGGGTGCAAGGGCGGCTGATTTGGGGCCGACGAACGAACCCGCTGCGCGGGATGGGCGCGTGGGGTGAGGTAGAGATCACGAGCCGGTCGTCGCGCTCGCATTGAGGGTGGTTCGGTAGCGGCAGAGCATCACGGGCTTCTTCAACAAGGAGCCCGACCATGCCCTATCCTGTTCTTGATGCACCTATCAGTCCGCTGCGTCAGCGGCTGATCGACGACATGAACGTGCGACGTTTCTCACAGGAGACGCAGCGCAACTATCTCCGCGACATCGGACGCCTGGCGACGTTCCTCGGCCGGTCGCCGGATACAGCGACCACCGACGACCTGCGCCGGTTCCAGATCGAGCAGCAGGACGACGGTGTTCCGGTGCCGACGATGAACAGCATCGTGTCGGCGCTGCGCTTCTTCTTCACGCATACGGTCGATCGTCCCGATCTGGCGCGCAGGCTCGTTCGTCTGGCGCACCCGCGCAAGCTGCCGGTGGTCTTGAGCCGCGACGAGGTCGCCCGGCTGCTCAACGCCACCACCTGCCTCAAGCACCAGGCCGCACTGTCGGTTGCCTATGGCGCGGGCTTGCGCGTCGCCGAGGTCTCGGCGCTGAAGGTCGCCGACATCGACAGCGAGCGCATGCTGCTCCGGGTGGAGCGCGGCAAGGGCGGGCGATACCGCAACGCCATGCTGCCACAAGACCTGCTCTTGTTGCTGCGCCAGTGGTGGAAGGTCGGACGCCAGCAGGGGGTGATGCATCGCGACGGCTGGCTGTTCCCGGGGCAGCATGCGATGAAGCCGATCAGCACCCGCCAGCTCTATCGCGTGGTCGTCGCGGCGGCACAGGCCGCCGACATCGCCAAGCGGGTCGGACCGCACACGCTGCGTCACAGCTTCGCCACCCACCTGCTGGAGGACGGCACCGACATCCGGATCATCCAGGTCCTGCTCGGGCACGCCAAGCTCAATAGCACCGCCTTCTACACCAAGGTTGCCACCCGCACGGTGCGCACCGTCACGAGCCCGCTCGACAAGCTTGGCCTCTTCAAGCCGGAAGGGATCTCACCCGACGGCTGAGCGTGCGCGCCTCGATCGAGGTTGCCGACATCTTCCGCACTGCCGGGCCCGCCTACCGGGTCGCCCATGCCGGGCACCTGAGCCTCGCCGAGCTCAAGGTCATGTCGGCGATCGAGCACTGCCGCACCGCGGCCCTTGGCGGTCACGTCGAGGCCTGCGAGGACTGCGGCCAGTGGCGCATCGCCTACAACTCCTGCCGCAACCGGCACTGCCCGAAGTGTCAGGGCGCGGCCGCGCGGACTTGGCTCGCCGAGCGGGAAGCCGACCTTCTTCCCATCGGCTACTTCCATGTCGTGTTCACGCTGCCGGTCGAGGTCGCCGACATCGCCTTCCAGAACAAGGCGGTGGTCTACGACCTGCTGTTCCGTGCGGCGTCGGAGACGATGATGACGATAGCAGCGGACCCCCAGCATCTCGCGGCGCGCATCGGCATCACCGCCGTGCTCCATACCTGGGGTTCGGCGATGACCCACCATCCCCATGTGCACATGATCGTGCCGGGCGGCGGCATCGCGCCGGACGCAAGCCGGTGGATTTCGTCGCGTCCGGCCTTCCTGCTGCCGGTGCGCGTGCTCGGCAAGCTGTTCCGCCGCCTGTTCCTCACCCGTCTGGTCGCGCTGCGCGACGCCGGCCGGCTCAGCTTCTTCGGATCGATGGCGCACCTCACCGACCGGCGGGCATTCCTGCGCCACCTGTCGCCGGTCCGGAAGAAGCGCTGCCGAGTAGGTGGGGGCGTTACTGCCCCCACCCCTCGCAGACCCGGACGTGCAGTTTTCCCGCATCCGGTTCCTCATGGTAGAGTTTCGCTCACGGTGGCAAACGAATG
>NZ_JAVIIW010000003.1:0-288382 GCF_033977205.1 Mesorhizobium album
GCCGATCTCGTGCGCGGCGAAAAGATCGAATATGGTGGCTTGGACGGTGCGTTCTTGGCGCATTGTCGGCTCCGGCGGTGGCAGGACTTTGGAATCAGTGGCATGATCCAAGATACCTGAAACCGCCGGGCCTTGCTCGCGCAAAGCTACGATTCACTCAATAGAATCAATCGCTTGCTGTTTATGGACGGAAACTAGTCTAGGTCAGTCCGGCTATGGCGGACCGAGTTCAACGGTTTGGCGCTGCTTGTGGAGAACTCAACGCCCCTCACCAACTGCCTTGCCCTCGCAGTGCAAGATGACAGCCGGGTTATTGAGCTCTACTCCAACTCTACCGAGTAAGGTCACCCGACCGGTAACGGTCAATAACAAAAACAAGCACTTATCTTTAAAGGCGGGTTAAACCGCCCTACCCAGCAGGCGCAACGCCTCGAAGGCTGCAGTAAGGATGACGGCAACTATCGTCGGAGCCCCCAACGCAGGGCTGCGAAACTCATTGGCCCAGCAAGTCCAGCGCCCTTTGCGCTGCGATGAGGTCGACGACCGGATATCTGGTTCAAACGCGTCGATCACGGATCGTAGCCGCGTCTCGGCGTCATTGACGCGACCTTGTCGCGCGAGAACTGGTGCTAGTTGCGTTGTGGCGCGAAGCTCGAAGAATCTCGCTTGCTGCCGACGGGCGGTAGCAATCGCTGTTTCGAATAGGCGCGCGGCACCAGCTAGGTCACCTCTGCCCGCGGCGATTTGGCCACGAAGGCGGATGCATTCTGCTAGGTAGCTCGCTTCGTCTGTATCGAAAATGAGGGTATCGACATCATCAAGCATTTGCGATGCGTCTTCGATGCGACCGGCCCGCAGGAGAAGATCACAAAGTTCGCTTGCTTTCTCAGGGGTATGAAATACGACGCCGTGCCCACGCCAAAGAACCAAACTCTCCCGGACGTCATCGATGCCGGCATCCAGTTCGCCTAAATGCGAGCGGGCATGACCACGCCACCTGATGCCGCTGCTTCGACGCGCCGTGTAGCCATGCAGTTCGCAAATCTCGACGATCTTCGTAGCGTTCTCGAGGAGTTCCTCGTATTGACCAAGTAGCGCGCACAATTCGCAATGCCCGAGAAGACGCCACGCGAGTTCGAAGGGCTTATCGGCCTGGTCAAAATTTCGAATTAGGCGCTCTTTCTCTTCGACTGCAGCATCAAAGAAACCCAACAAGATCAGCGATTCGCTGAAATATTCCTGGGCAGAGACACGGGGTCGATCCGCACCGGCGAACAAGATACCCCGATTTGGGTCAACACGATCAATCAAATCTAAGGCATTCCGCAAAGCTTCCGCTGCCTGCGGTTGTTCTCCCCGATTATAATGAGCCATCCCCTTGGTAGCCCATAGACCACTCAGATGGGCCGTCGGAAGGAGATCGGCACAGTTTGCGAGCTGCTCTTCGGCCAGGGTCAGGTAATCGTGATTGCGCCCAGTGGCATAAAAAAATGGAGCGAGTGAAAGCGCAACGTCACATTGCAATTCGACTGATGCAGTCTTCGCGGCTGCAAGACGTGCATCTTCAAGCGTCTTCCCAAGGCGCTCAGAACGATACCCTTCTGCCTGCATCAAGGCATTGGCCATCGCAAGGTGGAGACGTGTCACCCGTTCGGCGCCGCCGGAGACGTCGCCAAGTCTCCTGCTGCAGTCAATAGCACTGGCAAAGTGCGACACGGCTTCCCGGGTAGCCGCTCTGGCCAGAGCGGCCCCTCCCGCCTTTTGCCAGTGATCGACCGCGCCCGCCCAATCCCACGCTTCCTGAAGATGGTGCGCGAGGAGTTCGGGTTGCGCTTCAGTGATCTCGGGCCACTTTTCCTCCAACCCGTCAGCGACTCGCTTATGTAGCTCCTGGCGCTTAGTGCGCAGCAGCGTGCCATACGCTGCGTCCTGAACGAGCGCATGCTTGAAGAGGTATGTGGCCAGCGGCCGCGTCCCGCGGCAGAACACCAGACCGGCGCCGACGAGTTGATCCAGTGCGCCGTTTAGCTCGGCGGCATTTCGCTGTGCTACTGCTGCCAGCAACTCGTAGGAGAATTCCCGACCGAGAACCGCGCCGACCTGGGCAACGTCCTTGGCGGCAGAGCCGAGACGATCAAGCCGCGCCATCACCGAGGCATGCAGCGTGGCGGGCACGTTCAACGCAGTCGCAGCAGGTTTTGAGAGCACTGTCCTGGCGTTGCCGCCCTCCAGCACAGCCTTGGTCAGCTCCTCAACGAACAGTGGCACCCCATCCGTGCGCTCGATGATCTCCGCAACAACGTCGGTCGGCAGCTCTCCGGTGCCGACGACCCGCTGGACCAGCGCAGCGCCTTCAGGACGGTCGAGCCGATTAAGAACAAGAACCGTGACGTGCGCCTGCCCGGTCCACGGCGGTTGAAACTCGGGGCGGAACGTGAGGAGAAGCAGCACTGGCAGGTGCGGCACCCGCTCGATCACCAAGTCGAGCAGCTCGCGCGAGCTGGGGTCGATCCAGTGCACATCCTCGAAGAGCATCAGCACCGGACCTCGTCGCGCCAAATTTTCGAGCTGCCGGAGAAGCGCATCGAAGATTTTCTCTTTCTTACGCTGGGGCGTCAGCTGGAGAGGCGGGAAGCGGCCTTCCGTTGGCAACGACAACAGCTCGGCCAGCAGCGCCCCGTCCTCCGGCAAAGCCGGGGCAAGCAGGGCCGCAAGCTTATCCAGCTTCCTCTCAGGCGGGTCGTCGCGCTCCAACCCGGCGGCACGTTCTAGCTGCGCAATGGTCGGGTGGAGCGCGCTGTCTTGATGGTGCGGCGAACAGAAATAGCGCAAGGGGGTGTGTGGCTCATTCTGGATCCGCTCCTGCAAGGTGACGGTGAGGCGCGACTTTCCGATGCCGGGCTCGCCTGAGAGCAGCACCACACGACCTTCACCACTTTTCGCGCGATGCCAGTGGCGCTGCAGCAGGTCGACCTCCTCCTCACGCCCGACCAGCGGCGTGGGCGTCGCGCCATGTAGCGCCTCGAACCGGCTTTCGACAGCACTCTCACGAGTCACTTGACAGGCATGGATCGGCTCGGGAAAGCCTTTCACCTGGACGGCACCAAGATCGCGATACTCGAAAAGACCGCCGACCAGCTGCCGCGTTTGCGGCCCGATCACGACCGCGTCGGGCTCGGCAAGAGCTTGCAGGCGGGCGGCGAGGTTCGGCGTCTCTCCCACGACGCCGCGCTCTTGCCCTTCGCCAGAGGTGATCAGATCGCCGACGACCACCTGGCCGGTAGCGATGCCGACGCGAACCCGCAATGGCTCGGACTGCTGAAGCCGCCTGACAGCATCGACCACAGCAAGACCGGCGCGCATCGCCTGCTCGGCGGCGTTCTCGTGCGCTTGCGGGTAGCCGAAATACACCAAAACTCCGTCGCCCATATACTTGGCGACAAAGCCGCCAAAGTGAGCGACCGTATCGGCGACACAGCGGTGATACGCTCCGATGATCTCACGCAGGTCCTCGGGATCCAGACGCGACGCGAGCGCCGTCGAACCAACGAGATCGACGAACATGACTGTCAGCTGCCGGCGTTCGGCAACCGGCTCCGAGGCGCCAAGTTGAATTTTGATCTCGACAGTGCTCGGCTTGGAGCGGTCTGTAGGCGGTCCGAGCTCTGCGATCGCCTTGAGGAGCCGCTTGCGATGGCCGAGTAGAATACCGAGCTGCTGGAGGTCGGCGTCAGTCAACTCGGGCAGAACTTCCCCATCGATAGCGTTGTCGCGAAACGCCTGCTGGTATTGCTCCAGCCCGAGACGTCGCAACCAAGCAGCAATGTCCACGACAGCTCCCCAAGGCCGTACCTCAGCACGCGATACTAACTCAAATGCCGGGAATTTCGAAGAAGGTTGGCTTGGAGAGCCCTGGTCGCCGCCGGGCGTTGTGATGACAGCCTATGGCCGCAAGGGAGACGAACGCTCGACTGATCAAGCGGCTGCATTGGACTAAATCTGCGCGTTCAGACGCATACGATGCGGGCCGGAAATAGGGGCCTTCACTCAATGGGTCCCTCGGACACTTCTCTCCTTTGTTCCGGCAGCATTTTCGAAACGCACATAATCATCAATGGACGATTTGGTGTGCCAAAGAGGACGAAGATGAGAACAGCTGAAGATCAGCCTCAGTCAGGCCGAAATGATAGCCCACAGCTGCGTCGCCCCCATCGCAAGCATGAGGATGACGCTTACTCCGATGAACAGCGCCGTAGGTATCTGCTTCAGGTGAGCGCCGAAGCGGCTGCCCGAGAAGTCGTCGACCGCATCGTCCAGCATCGCCTTTAAGTCATCCATGGCGGCCTTGGCTGCCAAGACCCCATAAACTGTGATTGCGATCACAATCGTCGCGAGCGCGAACCTGGCGGCTAGTCCCGCTGATGGCGCGTACGCCAGTATCGCGAACATGGTCGCGATACTGGCGAAAAAAGTGATCGCATATGTCTGCGTCAGATGGGCAAGTCGCGCAGCCGCCGCCGCCAGGTATTGATCAACGGTGAGTTTCGCCATGTGCTCCTCCGGCAAGTGACCCGCTTGGGTACCGAGTTGCAAATGAACTTCCCGAAATTGGCGAGGATCTATGATTGTGACCATAAGGCGCCCGCCATCCAATGCTAACCTTCATTTCCCGGGATCGGAGTTCCATATGTCCCGGTAGAGCTTCCAACTGCCGTCGTGTCCTTTCTTCCAAACCACCACATACTTCCCGGCGGCATCCACCAGCTTCGAATCCTTGCCCGGTGCCTTGAGGGAGAAAGTCCCGGACTCGTATGCAAAATTCCCGCTTTCCTGGACCTCACGCGTGGTGAGCGTGAGCTCCGATATGCCCATATCGATCGCGCCCTGCCATAGCTTTTGAATATTTTGGCGGCCATCGACCCGCGCCATATCTGGCGGGAATGCGGCTGCATCGTCCGCGTACTTCGATGCGACCCCGGCCGCATCCTTACTGTTGTACGCCTTCACGAACTCGGCATTGGCGGCTTCAATGGCTTCTTTCGCAGACTGGGCCTGGGCGGATCCGAGGCAGAGCGATGTGACAGCAACGATCAGCACACAATGCTTGAAAGTCATTTCATCCTCCCGTGTTCCGGTCTCTAGTTATTCCCCGTTTGAGGTTATCATATAGACTCTCTGGTGGTCGCCCGGCCGCAAGATCATGACGTTCCATCTGGTCGCGGCGTCACAGTGTTGGCAGGCATCCCGGCATTCCTCGATGACCGCATTGCCGTGACGGGCTGCAGCCGTGGCCATCACGCTTGCCAGCCCTGCGCATCGTCGTGCACCGAAGGTGCCCCAAACGGTAATCGCACTCGTCATGACGCAGAGCACCGGACATGCCAAATGGCCCGTTGGACTTTGCGCTGGACGATGCGACCTCAGCTTCTAGTTTAGCATTCACTAATATGCAAAGCAAACGAGAGGGGCACCGGCGCGACCGACAATTGCTGCGGCAACAAACGATTGGCAACGACGTCAGAGCGACTAAGAAGCTCTTGCACGCTCAGGCTGAACTCCGCCGATAATGGAAGAGCGCTTCTTCGATAGTGGGTTTCGCGGTGTAGCGGTCCTCCGCTACCAATCCAATGAAATCAATAACTTAGCTGAAACCCCAGGGCGCTGCCACCGTTCACCCCGACGCCTTGCAGCGACATCAAGCCGTCAGCAGGGCGCGGACTTCCACATTGAGCTGACCGCATCGCCGTTGAAGACGGCTACGCAAAGGTGCCCGACATGCCTGGTATGGGTTTCGAGAAGAAAGCGGAATTCTAGGCTGTTTCGCCAATTGCACTAATGCATGTCTCCCGAAAGTGGGAACCGGTTTCGGGATAAAGACATGCGTAAAATCAAAAACCTAAAGCGCATGGAGCGAATCTGAAAGATCGCGACGCGCTTTAGCCGTCCCCTCGGCGAACAAAAGCGCAAAGTCAGCCCATCAAAACGTTGCGCCCTCGTATGGCGTCGCTGACGGCCTCGGTGACTTGGCGCGTGGTTGCCTTGCCGCCGAGATCGGGCGTCAGTATGCCAGCTTCGCCAGCGCGCTCGATGGCTCGCATAAGCTGATCGGCTGCCTCATGCTCGCCCAGGTGACTGAGCATCTGCACCGCGGTCCAGAATGTGGCAATAGGATTGGCAATGCCTTTGCCGGTGATATCAAATGCCGACCCGTGAATGGGCTCGAACATGGATGGGAAACGCCTTTCGGGGTCGATATTGGCCGTAGGCGCAACGCCAAGGCTGCCAGTCAACGCGCCTGCGAGATCTGAAAGCACGTCGGCATGAAGGTTGGTCGCCACGATCGTGTCGAGGCTCTGCGGCTTCAGCACCATGCGCACGGTCATGGCATCCACTAGCATCTTATCCCAGGTGACATCGGGAAATTCATGCGAGATCTTCTCGGCGATCTCATCCCACATCACCATGCCATGGCGCTGCGCGTTCGATTTGGTGACGACGGTCAAGAGTTTGCGCGGCCGGGACTGCGCCAACCGGAAGGCGTAGCGAATGATGCGCTCCACGCCGACGCGCGTGAAGACCGACACATCCATGCCAACTTCTTCGGGCAGGCCGCGATGCACCCGGCCACCGGCGCCTGAATACTCGCCCTCCGAATTCTCGCGCACGATCACCCAGTCGAGGTCGCCGGCCCGGACGTCGCGCAGCGGAGAAGCAATACCGGGCAGGATCTTGGTCGGCCGCACGTTGGCGTATTGATCGAAACCCTGACAGATTTGCAGCCGTAGCCCCCAAAGGGTGACATGGTCGGGTACGTCGACCGCGCCGACGGCGCCAAAATAGATGGCGTCGAATTTCCTGAGCCGTTCCAGCCCGTCGGCCGGCATCATGACGCCATTGCGCTTATAATAATCCGATCCCCAATCGAAGTGGCTGAATTCCAGCTTCAGGTCGCCGCGCTGCTCGGCCAGCACCTCGAGCACAGTGATACCAGCATCAATAACCTCTGGGCCAATTCCGTCTGCAGGAATTGCGGCGATCGAATATTCGCGCACTGTCAATCTCCTTGGCATGCGATGGGCAGCCCTCGCGCCCGATCTTCCGGCCGTCTAAGGCCAATGCGCCGAGTGCCCCTAATTCAAAGGCACACATAACCGCCGTCGATTACCAACGCCGCCCCAGTCATGTAGCGGGCGGCGTCGCTGGCCAGATAGACCGCCAGCGCGCCAAGGTCTTCGGGATCTCCCAGCTTACCCATCGGGATGGTCTGCACATAAGCTTCGATGATTTCCGGGTTCTTCTGTGCCCAAAGCTTGTTCGGCTCGGTTCCGAAGATGCCTGGACAGATCGCGTTGACAGTGATTCCGTGCCGTGCCCAGTCCACTGCAAGGCTCCGGGTTAGCATCAGCACCCCGGCCTTTGCCGTCTCGTAATGCCGGCCTTGGATGTTGCGGCCCGCGACGATGGCATTTATCGAGGCAAGGTTGATCACGCGCCCTCCCTGGCCGCGGCGGATCATCGCGCCGCCGATATGCTTGCAGCACAGGAAGGTCGAGGTCAGGTTCAGGTCAACCAGTGCCTTCCACTGGTCCAACGGCATGTCCTCGAGAGGCACGTTCATCCGCCGCCCGCCGATATTGTTTACGAGGATGTCAAAACTCCCGTGCGCGGCCACCGCCTCAAGGCAGGCGGCTTCGCAGGTCGAAGGATCGCTCATATCCGCAACGATAGTCGCGACCCTGCGGCCGAGCGCGCGGATGTCGGCGGCGGTCTTGTCCAGACTTTCTACTGTGCGGCCCGCCATAGTAATGTCGGCGCCAGCTTCGGCAAGCCCGAGGGCCATTTCACGCCCCAGCCCCCGACTGCCGCCCGTAATGAACACCTGCTTGCCATCAAGGCGAAGCCGATCAAAAACACCCATGCTGCTGCGCTCCTCGCGCGGCCACCGTAGCGGGACCGTCACGCCTTGTTTACGCGACGCCGCGCGCCTTGTGGAATGCCAAGCTCGGATATTCCCATGCATCCGCCGCATGGATGGCGGCACTCGGGAATTAAGCCATTCCTTGAGGGCATCGGCAAAGTCGGGATGCCAGCGCGATAGGGGTGGACGGTTTTGTCGGGCTATGCCGCCAGCCGCCCGACGCGCTTTTCGTCGGTGGCGCGATCCACCTCGTTGTCGCGGCACGAGACGTAGAAATCGCCGCGTTCGGCCGACGTCCAAGTGCATCTCATATCATGGGACAAGCGTGAGCAGCCGTTCTCGCGGCTAAAGCGGAAACCGAGCGGCGCGCGCGTAACGGGCTCCTCGAACGAAGGGGTCGCTCGGCGATATCTGGACCTGCAGCGATAGCCTCTGAAGGAAAACTCCGCCTAGACTTCGCGTAATAGCGCGAACCGACGTTTTGACCGTCCTATTCGCCCCTACGGCATGGCGTCCGCGACCGACAGGTTGGAGCCGAATGGTTCAGCAGGGCAAGGAAGGCCGCTGTCGTGGAGAATGGACACCCTATTCCAAATTTACATCACGTTATCGACGAAAGACATTGGCCGCCTGCCCGTGCAAGCCCTACCCTCAGATACAGTCAGAGAAACATCAGGTGCATCGTGGCTGCGGAAATTCGACCTTATTGGCGAAACTTTATTGGCGGCGAATGGCTGGATAGTTCAGATGGGCGCTCGATTCCCATCGTCGACCCCGGCAACGGCAAGGTTATCTCCAGGGTCGCGTGCGGAGGAGCCGTTGAGATTGATCTGGCCGTTGCCGCGGCAAGGCGTTGCTTCCAGGAACGCCGGCTGCAGTCACTGACGCCGGCGGCCCGCGGCGAATTGATGTTTGCGATTGCCGGGGAGCTCGAAACCCTAGCCGATGAGATCGCGGAGCTGGAAATCCACGACAACGGCAAGACACGCGCCGCCGGCTACAACGAGGTGAAACTCACCCAACGCTACCTTCGGTACTACGGTGGGATGGCCGACAAGCTGGAGGGACGGCAGATCCCGCTTGGAGACAACGCCGTCGACTATACGATCAGAATGCCTTACGGCGTGTCCGCCCAGATCGTGCCGTGGAATGGACCGCTTCCGGTGGGCGCGCGATCTATCGCCTGCGCCCTGGTCACAGGCAACACGGTCGTGCTGAAGTCGCCGGAAGATTCGCCCCTCAGTCTGTTCGTGTTAGCAGAAGCCTGCGAACGCGCAGGTGTCCCCAAAGGCGCCGTCAACATAGTTTGCGGATATGGCCCGGAGGCGGGTGCGGCTCTCGTTGCACATAAAGATATAGACCACATCGTCTTCACCGGGTCAGTGGCAACAGGAAAGAGCGTGCTACGAGCGGCTGCAGAGCGGGTTATTCCGTGCGTAATGGAACTTGGTGGTAAATCGGCCGCCATTGCCTATGCAGACGCAGATCTTGACAATGCGGCGCGAAACATCGCCCGCGGGATACTGCATCATGCCGGCCAAATCTGTTCGGCCGCCTCGCGGCTTGTGGCCCATCGTTCAATCGTCGGGCCTTTGGTTGAAAAGCTCAAGGCCGAGGCAGCTCGACGCACTGTCGGCCCGGGGGCTGAGGGCTGCGACATGGGGCCCGTGATCTCCGAGCGCCAGCTGCAGCGCATCGAGACGTTGTGTGAAGTTGGCGTTACCGAGGGCGCCACCCTGGCAACAGGTGGAAAGCGGCTCGCGCGCGATGGATTTTTCTTGCCGCCAACGATTTTCACCGACGTTCGGCCAGATATGCGCGTCGCGCAGGAAGAATTCTTCGGACCGGTCCTGGTTGTTATCCCGTTTGACACTCCCGAGGAGGCTATCGCCATTGCCAATGGGACCGACTACGGGCTCGCGGCAGGAGTCTTTACCCGCGACCTCAAACTAGCGCTTTGGACGGCCGATCGTCTCGTCGCTGGCCAGGTCTATGTGAATGACTGGTGGGTCGGCGGTGTCGAGACGCCCTTTGGCGGAACGCGGCGCTCCGGCTATGGCCGAGAAAAGGGACAGGAAGCCCTTCTAGGCTATGTGCAGACCAAGAACGTCGGGATCAAGCTGTAATTTATCGCCGCAGTCTCGCCAATCTCCAGGCTGTACGCCATGGGCATGACGGGCAGGAACGGCGAAACGACGTCATAACCTGGCTGGACATGGCTTTCGTTTTGACAATACTGCCATCAAAAAGCGAGTGACTGGGGTGCGAAATGGAAAGCCGTTGGCTTGAGGACTTTCTCAGCCTGGTGGACACTCGAAATTTCTCCCGATCGGCCGAGGCGCGCTACACCACCCAACCAGCCTTCAGCCGCCGTATCAAGAGCCTCGAGGATTGGGTCGGCGCGAAGCTCTTTGATCGGACCACCCAACCGATCAGTTTAACGCCCTCCGGCGAACGGTTCCGGCCTGTCGCCGAGGAGGTACTTAGAAGACTCCTTCAGGGACGGGAGGATGCACGCCGGGTTGGTGAGACTTCGGCCAATCTCATCCGCTTTTCTGCAACGCACAGCCTTTCACTGACCTTCTTTCCCAACTGGATCAGGTCGATCGAGGCCAAGACCCATACCTTCAACATCAGACTGGATTCGTGCCAGTTCAACGATTGCATGCAGTCGCTGATCAAGGGTGAATCCCATTTTGCCATCAGCCACGCTCACCCGCAGGTCGAGATGAATTTGCCGCCGATGCACTTCACCTCGAAGCTCGTCGGCACCGACCGGCTGCTGCCGGTTACACTGCCCGATTCCGCCGGCGCCCCGCTTGATAAACTACCTGGTACCAAGGAAGAGCCAGTTCACTATCTAGCCTATACTGAAACGTCGGCGATCGGGCAGGCGGTCGAACACATGATCAACAATGTGGAAGAGCCGGTCTATCTGGATAAGGTTTTCGTCAGCCAGCTGGCGGCTGTGCTCAAAACGCTAAGTCGCGAGGGCCGAGGCATGGCTTGGCTGCCAGAGAGCAATATTTCAGAAGAACTGGCATCCGGCAGCCTTGTATTGGCCGGTGGCGAAAAATGGTTCATCCCCGTCGAAATTCGCATCTTCCGCTCGCGCGAGCGGCTGCCTGCGATGGCGGAAGAGTTGTGGTCCATTCTGGACGGTGAGGCCGGGCCGGCAGAACTCCTCTCACCCGAGAACTACTGATACCCCTCGCGCATCGAACAAGGCCAAGCTTGCATTGGAGGAGGCCGACACACCGGCCTATCCTTCCTGGAGGTGCAAGAGAGAGTGGGGTCTATGTTTCGAAAAAAGAAAATCGCCCTTCTGGGACTAATGCTGGAGAGCAACAGCTTCGCTCCGGCAACCGGGCGCGATGATTTCCTCAGTCGGCTCTACGTGGCCGGCATCGAAATGGCCGAGGAGCTCCGCAAGGACGAGTCGAAGATCCCTGCGGAAATGCACAGCTTCTGCGCCACGATGGACAGTTGCGTCGAATGGGAAGCCGCTCCGATACTGATCGGCCTTGTCGAGGCAGGTGGACCGATTGACCATGATTTCTTCGCCCAGACATTGGAAGACATGAAAGTTAGGCTTGAAGCGGCAATGCCGCTCGACGGGGTGTACATATGCAACCACGGCGCCATGATCACGACACAAGACCGAGATCCCGACGGCGATATCTTCGAAATGGCCCGTTCCGTGGTCGGAAAAGACTGCCCCATCGTCGTGACTCTCGATCTTCATGGGAACGTCTCCGACCGGATGGTTGCGGCAGTCAATCTGGTGGTGGCCTACCAGACCAATCCACACGTCGACATGGTCGCTCGCGGTCGCGAGGCGGCTTTTGCAATGAGCTCCATGCTATCTGGATTGCGGCCGGCGTCCGCAATCATCCGTCTGCCAGTTTGCCCGCCGACCGTGACCCTTCTCACCGACAAGGGACCCTATGCCGATCTGATGAGATATGGTCAGGCCAAGTCCGGCGGCGAGATCATGAATGTCTCGATACTCGGCGGCTTTGCCTACGCCGACACAGCAAAAAACGGCCTGTGCATCATCGTGACCGCCCGCAGCGACCGCGCCGTCGCCGAGGCAGTAGCCCAGGATATTGCCGAGTATGCCTGGAGTGACTACCGGCGCTATGACCCACACCTCACCCCACTCGACGAGGCGGTGGCAAAGGCGGTTGCAGTTGGAGAAGATCCGAGCCTACCAGCCGTCATCCTCGCCGATGTCGCCGACAATCCCGGCGGCGGAGCGAACGGCAACACGACATGGCTTCTCGAGGCCTTGATCAAGGCTCGAGCCAATGGAGCCGTGCTTGGCATTTTCAATGATCCGGCGCTGGCTCGGGAGGCCATGGAATTGGGAGAAGGCGCTCGTTTCCGGGCGGTCTTCAACCGGGTTGAGCCAGACAGGTTCTCCCGCCGATTTGAAGCCAATGCGACCGTGCTACGGATCCGCGACGGCGATTGTGTCGGTCGCCGAGGTTTCTACGCCAATCGCAGGCTCGATCTCGGCACGACAGTGCTTCTCGACGTCGAAGGCATCAAGGTTGTCGTCATTTCCATACGTACACAGTGTGCCGACCCGGTCTTCTTCGAAATGATGGGGATCGACATCAGCAAGGCGCGTTCGATCGTCGTAAAATCACGCGGTCATTTCCGTGCCGGCTTTGACGAATTCTTCGGACCAGACCAGGTGATCGAGGTGGACGCGCCCGGCCTGTCATCGCCAATTCTCACACGTTTCGATTTTAAGTTCTTGCCGCGGCCGATTTTCCCCGTCGATCGCGACGTGACGTGGCCACGCGCCTGAGCTCCGACACGAATTGCGCAAGGGGAACCATGGAATTGAATAATCTCGCCACACCGAGCCTGATCCTGGACAGGATGCTGCTTGAGGCAAATACGCGCCGGATGACCCGTAGGTTCAAGGATCATGGCGTCCGGTTTCGGCCTCACATGAAAACGGCTAAATCCATTGAGGTTGCGCGCATAGCGATCGCCGGAAATTTCGGCGGGGTGATGGTCTCGACTCTCAAGGAAGCTGAATATTTCGCAAGCCACGGAATTTCCGACATCACCTATGGCGTTACCGTTCTGCCTGACAAGCTGGCTCGGATCGCCGAGCTCGTCAAACGCGGCATCAAGGTAAGCGTCATCCTCGATCAGCTGGGCCTTGTACGGGAAGTCAACCGGCTAGCCCTCGACTTGGGCATTGTGGTTGACGTCCTCATCGAACTCGATTCAGGCGAGCAGCGTGCCGGCGTTCTCAGCGGCTCTGAGGAATTGCTGGATATCGGCCGGGCGCTTGCCGAACTGCCGGGAACCCGGCTCGAGGGCGTGCTGACACATGCCGGTCATTCCTATCAATCACGCACCATAGAGGATATCCGCAAGGTAGCGGAGGAAGAGCGTGTCGTAGCAGTGTCCGCTGCTGAACGACTAAGGGCGATTGGCCTTGCCGTTCCGGTCGTTAGCGTCGGCTCGACACCGACAGCGACCCATGGTGTGAACTTTGCCGGCGTGACGGAGGTGCGTTGCGGCGTCTACATGTTCGGCGATGTCATGCAGTCCGAGATCTATTCCTGTGGGCGGGAGGACATCTCGCTTTCGGTTCTCGCGACGGTCATCGGCCATCGGCCCCAGTTCAACACCGCACTCATCGATGCGGGCGCACTTGCCTTGTCCAAGGATCGCAGCACGGCGGCTTCGGGTCTGACGGAGGATGTCGGCTTCGGCATGGTCATGGACGTGCATTGCCAACAACGGATTTCCGGGGTCACTGTTGGCTATGTTTACCAGGAACACGGCCTCCTGGTGAGCCAGGGGCCCTTCCCCTATGACGCCCTGCCAGTCGGTTCCAAGGTGCGGATTCTCCCCAACCATGCCTGCATGACCGCGGCGATGTATGACCGATATCATGCAATTGCCGGGAGCCATGATGGCAACATCGTCGAATGGACGCGCATCAACGGCTGGTGAGGGGCTGTTGGGGATTTGCTGCGACCGTTCAGCACCGATCTGATTGCAGGCCTCGCGCCTGGTGACAAAGAGAGCCCCTGCGCCAACATGGCGTCAGGGGCTTAATTCATGTCGCGCGAAGTGCAGCCGGTCAACCGGCTTGGGAAGAAGGCGCGTTTGCTCGAAGCTTTTTCGACTTAAAGCATGTCTCCCGAAAGTGGGAACCGGTTTCGAGACAAAGACATGCGTAAGATCAAAAAAACTAAAGCGCATGGAGCGAATCTGAAAGATCGCGACGCGCTTTAACGCGCTTCGAGATGGCATTCGCTAAAGGATACTTGCGAAAGACGCTCTCAAATCCTTGCGCCTGAAGATGCGTCGAAAAGGTGAACGGACGTCTCGGGGCAATGCAATCTGATCCTCTGTCCCGGCTTGTGGGTACGACGTTCAGCGGACAGCGCGCAAATTCGCTGTCCCGCAACGTCTGCAAAGATCTGTATGTTAGGGCCAGTCGGCTCGATGACTTCCACTGTTGCACCGAACCCTTGGCTTTCGCCCGACAAGACAAGATGTTCAGGTCTCGCCCCGTAGACCACCTTTTGGCCCAACTTGGCGGACGAATCGCGTGAAATGGCGAGCCGGGTTCCATCCTTAGCCGTTACAAAAGGTCCCTCGTTATCAGCAGCAACGATACCCTTGATGAAATTCATTGACGGCGAGCCAATGAAATCCGCCACAAACAGATTGGCCGGGAAGTCATAAAGATCCATCGGCGTACCAATCTGCTCCACACGCCCTTTGTTCATGACGACGATGCGATCAGCCATCGTCATGGCCTCTATCTGGTCATGTGTCACATAGACCGACGTGGTCTTGAGCCTTTGGTGAAGGGCCTTGATCTCAGTCCGCATGACAACCCGAAGCTTGGCATCCAGATTCGAAAGCGGCTCGTCGAAGAGGAAGACCTGCGCATCCCGGACCAGAGCCCTGCCCATGGCAACGCGCTGTCGCTGCCCGCCCGACAGCTGTCGCGGCGAGCGCTCCAGATAGGGTGTCAGATCGAGTATCTCAGCGGCTTCGTTGATCTTTTCCGAAATCTCCTGCTTCGACCTTTTCCTCAACTTCAGGCTGAAGCCGATATTGTCAAAGACGCTCATATGCGGATAGAGGGCGTAGTTTTGAAAGACCATGGCGATGTCGCGGTTGCGGGCCGGCACGTCATTGATCACCCGTGTGCCGATCGATATCTCGCCGTCCGATATCGATTCCAAACCGGCGATCATGCGCAGCAACGTGGATTTGCCGCAGCCGGATGGCCCGACCAGGACGACAAACTCCTGGTCCTCAATGTCAATATCGATGCCATGGAGGATCTCCAGGGTGCCAAACCACTTCTCGACGCCGCTGATGGTAACCGATGCCATGTTGGAAGGTCCTTATATTTCCAAGGCTTATTTGACCGCTCCGAGCGCCATGCCGCGGATGAGATAGCGTTGCAGCCAGGAGAAGACGATGGCGACAGGGACAGTGGCAAGCACAGTCGCCGCCATGACGTGGTGCCACTCGACCTGGTAACGTCCAGCCACCTGGGAGAATATCTGTACCGGCAACGTGTAATCGTTCTGGCTGCGGATCAAAGTGAGCGCCAGCACGAATTCATTCCAGCTGTTGATGAAGGTGAATATCGCGGTCACGACCATGGCTGGAATGGCCAGCGGCAAGAAGATCTTCACCAAGCTGGTAAAGCCGGTTGCACCATCTATCCAGGACGCTTCCTCAAGCTCGCGCGGAATCGTGTTGAAGTAGCTCTGCAGCATCCAGATCGTGAAGGCCATATTGAAGGCGACATAGGTGACGACCAGAGAATTGAGGCTGTTGACCAAGTTGAGATGCACCATCAGCCGGAACAGGCCCAGGACAAGCACGATCGGCGACATCATCTGTGTCATCAAAAGGAAATTCCTGTAGAGCCCTTTTCCGGAAAAGCGGTAGCGCGACAGTGCGTAAGCGGCAGGAATAGACAGCGCGATGGCGATGATCGTCGAGGTCAGGCTGACATAGAGACTGTTTAGAAGCGCCCCGCCGAAATTGGTCTTCACCCACATTTCGGCGAAGTTTTCCCAACGAAATTCGCTGAAGGTCCAGGTCGGCGGGTAGACGAAGAGTTCGTCGCGTGGTCGCAGGGCGGTCACGAACATGATGCCGAAGGGCAACAGGATAACAACGCAAAGCGGTGACAGCAAAAGCCAGTAAAGAAGGCTCTTTTTCAGCTTAGGCGTCATGTTTCACCTCCTCGTCGGCGCTGTCGTGTTCCTGCCGCATCACCATGAGCACATAGGCGATGGTGAAGACGAACAGCACAGAGAACATGATAAGCGAGATCGCAGACGCTTTACCGAGCTGGCCGAAGCGAAAAGCCAGTTTGTAGAGATAGGTCACCAGGATGTCGGTGCCGTTGGCTGGCCCGCCTTCCGTCATGACCCAGATGATTGGAAGCGAATTGAAGACATAGATGACATTGAGCACTATCGCGATGTTGATGAAGGGCTTCATCAGCGGCAGCGTGATATAGCGGAACAGCTCCCAGGGCTTGGCGCCGTCCACAACCGCGGCCTCATAAGAATCCTGCGGCAAAGAGGACAGGCCGCCAAGAAAGATCGTCGTTGTGAATGGAATGGAGACCAGGATACCGACAAGGATCTCGACGGTGAAGGCAAGTGGAGCGGTGGCGAGCCATTCGATCGGCTCGCTGATGATGTGGAAATCCATCAGCGTCGCATTGATGAGTCCGGCGCGACCATTGAGGCTCCAGCGCCAGAGCACGGCTGTCATGGTGAGTGAAATCGCCCAGGGCAACATGACAATGACGCGGGCAAGGCCCCGACCATGGAAATCGTCATTAAGCATTATCGCGATCGGCAGTGATATGATCAGCGTTCCGCCAACCACCGCGACCGTCCAGATCACAGTGCGCACCAATGATGAATAGAAAAGCGGATCACGAAACACTTCGGCGAAATTCACCAAGCCGACGAAGCCCATCATCTTTCCGAAGCGGCTGACCTCCTGCATTGACGTCCAGGCGAGGTCAAGAATCGGATAGCCGATGATCGACATCGCCAGAAGGAAACTCGGCAGGATCATCAACAGGGGTGTCGTCGGTATGCGCGTCCGCGATTTCATGATCCCGTTCCACGGCTATTGAGGCTCGCTCAGGGAAATGGGCGGGCTACCCCACGCCCGCCCATCTTTTGCGGCAGCGCCTACTTGCTGCGAATTTTGTTGATATCGGCCGCGGCAGCCTTGAGCGCTTCGTCAGGCTTGGCTTGGCCAAGATAGATCTGCTGCAAGGCGCGAACTGTCGTGTCGGCGATCTCTTCCCAATTCGCGATCGTCGGAGCAAACTTCGCATAGGGCAGACCCGCTGCAAAGCCGGCAATATCAGGATCGCTGCTGTAGTATTTCTCAGCCGCGACATTCTTCGTTACGGGCAGGAAGCCTTCGCCATGATCGAACTTGGTCCGCCATTCGTCCTTGTACGCGAACTCGATAAACTTCCAAGCTTCCTTCTTCACTTGTGAGGAGGAGAAGAGCATCAGCGTGTCGGTCACACCGTAGGTCGCCTTGGCCTTGCCTTCCGGGAAAGGCAGGACCTTGTACTTCAGGTTCGGCGCCTCGGCCTTGATCTGAGGAATGAGCATCGGGAAGGTGAAGACCATCCCGACCTTGCCTTGCTTGAAGAGGTTGAAAACGTCTTCACGGGTGTAGTTGGTCGGAGAAGGCTGGGTCAGTCCTTCGTCGATCATTTTCTTGTACAATGTCACAGCCTGGAGTGCCTCAGGCGTATCGAGGCCCGACGTCCCATCACCCTTCAGGATGTCGCCGCCGTGAGTCCAAAGGCTATAGTAGAAATAGGCGTCGGTCTCGATTTCCTTGCCCTGCAGACCGAAGGCAAAGGTGTCGGGAACAGCCTTGAGCTTCTCGGCAGTCGTATAGAACTCGTCCCAGTTGGCGGGAGCCTTGGCGCCGGCCTTGTCGAGCAGATCGGTGTTGACCAGCATGGCGCGGGCAGAGGCGGCGACCGGCAGCCCCATGGTCTTGCCGTCGATGACGGACGGCGCCATGAAAGTGTCGATGAAGGTCGACTTGAATTCTGGCGTCAGGTAGGAATCGACCGGCTCGGCGATGCCCTGGGAGGCGAAGTCGACCAGCCAGCGCGTACCGATGATCGAAATGTCGGGGGCCTGGCCGCCGGCGATATCGGTGGTTAGCCGCTGCAGGAGCGTGTCCCACGGCACCACCTGGATGTTGATATGGATGTCGGGATTCTCCTTCTCGAAGGCCGCCGCCACTTCCTCAAAGTACGGGCCAGTCTTGGAGCTGTACTCCGCCACAGTGAAGTTGACCTGCGTTTTGGCATAAGCCGGGCTGCCCGCCCAAGCCATGCCAACAGCGAGGGCTGACGCAGCCATCGCTTTGCGAATGCTGAAAGTCATGAATTTGTTCTCCTCATGAGGTGTTTCTCTTCTTTTCGACCCGAGGCGGCAGCACTCAGGCGCCGCATTGACCAAGACACTGTGCGCCAGCAAAGCGATAGGTTAAAATACAATTATCGCATAGAGGCATGAAGATGCAGCATAGGATGCATTATGACATCCATGATACTTATCGCAACAAGCGCAGCACAACAAAAGGCGACCTTCATCACCTTCCGTTGTGTTTCGATAGTATGCTTATGGCGACGCGTTCTAGATTTGCTTGAAATTGAACTCCGGCTCGTAGCCGAGGAAATGTCGCGCTTTTTCTATCGACAACAATGTCTCGCGGCCCTTGATCTCGCGCTTGAATTGTACGTCAGGAAAGACCGTTTTCATGAGCTCAGCGCTTTCTTGCTCCATTACGGTGTCGGCGTTGGCGATGATGAAATGATCTGCGCCGACAAGATCAACATGCAGCGCCTTGCGCACCGCCTGGGCGCAATCGCGCGCGTCAATGTAGCCCCAGCAGTTCCACTCCCTGACATGCGGGTCGTCCTGCCAGGACGAGAAGCGGTCGTAATCCGACGGCTCCATGACATTGGAAAGCCTGAGCCCAATGAAGGTCGTCTCGGGGTTCCACCGTTGCATCTGTCGGGCCATTTCCTCGCCAAGGTCCTTGGACAGTGAATAGGCGCTTTCCGGTCGCATGGGATGATCTTCGTCAATCGGCACGTAGGACGGCGGGTTGGACGGGCTGAAAGGCAGGCCCAACGTGGTCTCGCTCGATGCCCAAACGATCCGCTTGACGCCCACGCGGATGGCCGCGTCAAAGACATTATAGGTTGTCACGACATTGTTGCGGAAAATGACATCGTCGGGCATCAGGTCGGGTGCCGGAATGGCCGCCAGATGAACCACGGCATCTGGCGTGCGGAACTTGCGGAAAGGATGATCCTTGCCGCCGCTCCACTGCAAAGCGTCGACAACCTGGCCAAGATCATTGAGATCGACTTTGTAGAACGGGCAGACGGGATCCCTTGAAGCTTGCGCGTCAACATTCAAGACGCTGTAACCGTGCTCCACCAGACCACGACAGACTGCCCTGCCCGCCTTGCCGCTGCCGCCGGTAACGACGATGTTTTTCATTGACTGTTCCCTGTATCTGCCACGCCGGCCAAAGCTCCTGCGGATTTCACCCGGCCAGCCAATCGAGGACACCCTACGGTCCAGGGTATCGGTAGGCGAATGCGAAATACTGATCCTGCCATGCCCGTTCTGCATTGGAAGACCGCATTGACGGCCGGTAGTAGTTGATCGGTGAGAAGAGCAACCGCCTGGACAGGCGACCGGGGAGATTGGACATGGCTCGCCATGACGGGACGATTGCGGTCGTGACGGGTGCAGGCCATGGGATCGGACGTTCTATCGCCAGTCAGTTAGTCGCCGAGGGCGCTGCGGTGGCGGTTCTCGAAATCGACGAGCCTAAGGGGAGCGAGACGGTCAGCCAGATTGTTGAGGCCGGTGGCCGCGCGGCTTTTGTCAAGGCCGACATAACAAATGCCGATCAGGTGGAGACCGCATTTGCCGCGGCTGAGAACGCGCTTGGTCCGGTCAACCTGCTTGTCAACAACGCAGCCTTTACCGACGCAGGCGATCTCAAGGGCATGGGCCTCGACTCGTGGCACCGCGAAATCGATGTCAATCTCAATGGCACATATCACTGCATACGCGCCGTCCTCCCGCGCATGCGATCACGGGGCGGCGGCGCCATCGTCAACATCGCGTCGGTAAACGGGATGCGCTATTTCGGCAATCCGAGCTACAGCGCCGCGAAGGCGGGCGTTATCAACCTAACCATGTCGGTGGCCTCCGAATTCGGCCGTGACGGTATTCGATGTAACGCCGTCTCTCCTGGTTCGGTACGCACCGACAACATCACTTGGACCATTCGCCAGCAAAAGGACCCGGGCGTCTTCGAGAAGCTTGGCCGCTGGTATCCACTTGGCCGCGTCGCCGAGCCAATGGACATCGCCAAGGCTGTCTCCTTCTTGGGGTCCAATGACGCCGCGTATATTTCGGGAGTGGTCCTGCCTGTCGACGGCGGCATGCTGGCAGGCATGAACGTCATGATCGACGAATTCATCCTCGAAGCCTGAGAGCCCGGGGGGATCCATGCTGGTTATTTCTGAAACACTTGCTCGGGATCTCGTGGCCATCGAGGAGGCCTTGGACGCCGTCGAGCAGACCTTCTCCGCCATGGCCCGCGGCCTGGCCCGGAACTACCCTGTCGTGCGGGAAGTGGTCGGCCACGCGGACGCCGTATTCGGCGTGAAGACCGGCGCGGACAATTCTGTACCGTTTCTCGGTCTCAAGGCTGGCGGCTACTGGCCACACAATCTGGCACGTGGATTGACCAATCATCAGTCCTCGACCCTGCTCTTCGATCCCGATACAGGACGGGCTTCGGCTCTGGTTAGCGCCAATTACTTGACAGGCATCCGCACCGGAGCGGCAAGCGCGATCGCCACGAAGCATCTGTCGCGCCCGGATTCCGAGTCACTCGGGATCATCGGGACGGGCACGCAATCTCTCTATCAGCTCAAGGCGACCCTAGCCGTCCGCAGCATTAAGACTGTCCACGCCTGGGATCCCTCGCCAGACAATCTGGCGGCCTTCGGCAAGACAGTTGCCGAGCTTGGCATTGCCTACCGCGCCTACAGAAATCGCGAGGACGCCGTCCGGCTCTCTGACATCCTTGTCACGGTCACGCCCTCCACCAAGGCGCTCGTCGAAAGCGAGTGGGTTGTGCCCGGAACCCATATTTCCGCCATGGGGGCAGATACGCGAGGCAAGCAGGAGCTCGATCCGGGGCTTGTCTCCGCCGCCGCGCTCTTCGTAGACGAGATGGCGCAGTCACTCAGCATAGGCGAATTTCAGCATGCTTACGCACAGGGCATGATCAAGGAAAGTGACATTCGCGGTTCGATCGGCGCCGTCATTGCAGGCATGGCTGATGGCCGCAGGTCGGCGGAAGAGATTACAATTTTCGACGGCACTGGCGTGTCCCTTCAGGATCTGGTCGTGGCAAATCTTGCTGTGCGGCGTGCGACCGACAAGAGCCTCGGATCGCGAGTGGAATTCTGATCACTCCCTGTGGCTGGGCTGCCCGCGGTCGGGTGATTATTCTGTTATCGGCCGCGTCGGGGCATGGCGGCCCGCGAAAAGACTTGACCCCGGCACGGGTTTGCTGGCGCGAACCTCAGATTGCCCTTGCCTGATCGGCCGTAAGCGCCCTCTCCCGGGTGCCGGAGACGATGATCTCCAGGACCTCATGCTCGTCGGTGTTCCTGATGTGGCGGTCACCGACGTTCTCTCCGCGCTTCAGCACCATCACACGGTCGCCCACTGCGAATATATCGACAAGCCTATGCGAGATGATGATCTGGGCGACGCCCTGCTTTTTCAGTTCCAACATGGTCTCGAGGAGCCGATCGGTCGCCATCACCGAGAGGTTGGCGGTCGGTTCGTCGAGGATCACGACCCGTGGCTCGAACGAGATAGCGCGGGCGATCGCCACCGATTGCTGGCGGCCGCCCGACAGGCTCTCGACCTTTTGGAAGACGGAATTCACGTCGACCTTGAGCCGCTTCAGCACGCGGTCGGCCTCGGCGTACATTTTGCGGCGATTGACGAAGGGGCCCTTGCGCGGCCAGCGGCCGAGAAAGATGTTCTGGCCGACATCCATGTTCCCGCAAAGCGCGAAATCCTGGTAGATCATCTCGATGCCGGCATCGCGGCTCTCATGCGGGCTTTTGAAGTGCACCGGTTGTCCGGCAACGACGATTTCGCCGGCATCGCGCTGATAGGCGCCAGTCAGGATCTTCATGAGCGTCGATTTGCCGGCCGAGTTGTCGCCAACCAGGCCAAGGATCTCTCCGGGATAGAGCACCAGATCGACCTTGCGCAGCGCCTGCACGGCGCCGAAGGCCTTTTCGATGCCCCGCATTTCCACGATCGGTTTAGGCAGGGCCGCATCAGGCATCGACGGTTTCCCGGGTTCGTGCGCGTCGCGCGAGGCGGGCTCGCAGGCGACCGAAAAGGTTGGCCTGGCGCACCCAGATGTCGATCAGCACCGCCGCGATGAGGATGACGCCAATGAAGACGTTGATCCAATGCTGCGGCATGCTGAAGCCCTGGACATTGAGCTGCAGGAGCGATCGAACCAGGGTGATCACGGCAGCGCCTGCGAGAGAACCCAGCATGGTGCCGTAGCCGCCGAAGATCGACCCGCCGCCGATGATGACCGACGCGATGGCGTCGAGTTCACGGAACTGGCCCGCTACAGGGTTGAAGCTTCGGAAGTAGGCGACGTTGATGATCCCCGCCATTGTCGCGCAGAGCGCCGACAGCATCAGCGCGATGAAGCGCGCCCGGCTGGTGTTGATGCCCGCATAGGCGGCGGCGCGGATGTTGCCGCCGGTCGCATAGACCTTCTGACCGAATGGCGTGTAGGCGAGCACGATGCCGGCAATGAGGGCGACGAAGGCCATCCAGATTGTCTGCACGCTGACCACCTCCGCTACCGTTCTGAGGATGCCGTCGGGAAGCAGGATGCCGAAGTGAAGCAGGATGTCGTTCACCTTGCGGCCTAGCAGGTTGTAGCCTTCCGGCCATCCGGTTAGTTGCTGGCCGGCGACGAACCATGCGGCGAGGCCGCGCGCGATGTAGAACATGCCAAGCGTGGCGATGAAGGCCGGCAGCTTCAGGCCGACCGCAACGATGGCGTTGACAAGGCCGGCGATCATTCCAGCCAGCAGGCCCATCGCGATGGCGGTGACGGGATCGGCGCCCAGAACCTTCAGGAAATAGGCTGCGGCACTGCCGGCGAGCGCGAGTACCGCTCCGACAGAGAGGTCGATATCGCCGGCCGCGATGACGTAAGTGAGCCCCACCGTGATCAGCGCCAACTCGGTGTAATTGAGCAGGATCGCGAAAGTGTTCGACAGATTCCACCAGTAGTCCGGCCTAAGGAAGAGACCCGTGAGCCACAGCACCACCGTCAGGATGACGGCGAGGGCATCACGCCGGGCGAGGAACTTGCCGAACCCGGTTGCCGACAGCGCGGTGTCAGTCGCCATCGCGCCCTTGGTCACGACGCCCTCGAGCGCGACACCGCCGATCTCGAAAGCGGGCGGCGGCGGCCTTCCGCGCAGCCATGCCCAGAGCCGCGCCGCGACCTGGCGGCGGATCAGATAGGGTTCGATCAGCACGGCGATGACGAGCAGCAGCCCGAGAAAGACCGGCACTGCGCCCACCGGCAGGGAGTAGATGGCGTTGACCGTCACCTCCTCCTCGCCGATCTTGATTGTCCGCGTGATCGGCAAACCCTCGCGCAGCACCTTGTCGAGCAGCACGACCAGCATGGCGCCGAGGCAGGATCCGGCGACGCGGCCGCGACCGCCGAGAATGGAAGCGCCGCCGATGATAACCGCGGCGATGACGGTCAGTTCGCCGCTGACGCCGTAAAGCGGGGTTACGCCTTTGTCCTGGGCAGCTGATAGCAGGCCGGCGACGGTGGCGCAGAGCGAGGACAGCAGATAGGCGCGGATGCGCACCCAGTTCGTCGGTATGCCGGCATAGACTGCCGCCTGCTCGTTGCCGCCGGTCGCGAAGGTCTCGTAGCCCCAGCGGGTATTGGCGAGCACGTAGGCGCCGATCACGGCAATGACCGCGAAGATCGCGATCTGGTTGTTGAAGCCGAAGACGTTCGTCTCACCGAGGTGGAAGAAGAACGGAGCCTCCTTGGCCTTGCCTGGATAATAGATCGCCTGCCCGTGCGTCAGCGCGAGCACGAAGCCGCGGCCGATAAGCAACGTGGTCAGCGTGGCGATGAACGCCGGTACTTTGAGAATGGTAACGAGTACGCCGTTAACAAGGCCGATCAAGACGCCGAGAAGGACGCAGACAATCACCGATGTGGCGATGTCCAGATCGGCAAAGCTCGGCGCGAACAGCCTGGCAAAGACGACGGCCACAAGGCCGTAGATGGAGCCGACCGAAAGATCGAGGTCCTTGTCGATGATGACGAAGGTCATGCCGACGGCGATGATGGCGACCCGCGAGGTGTCGCGAAGCAGTGCATGAAACGCCTCCGACGAGCCGAAGAACGTCGGATTGACGATAGCGCCGCCGAGATAGATCAGCGCCAGAAGGGCAAGCAATCCCATTTCCCAGCCACCGACGAGCTGGGGCGGGAGACGGCGAGCGAGAGCTTCAGCAGTCATATGCACGCGGGTTCCGAAGGGCGAGTGTGCGGGAGGATGCCTGCTCCCCCCGCCATGGATTCAGAATCGCTTCCCAGTTCAGTTCTCGAAGCGCTTGCCGACCTTGCTCACAGTCTCCTTCGTCACGAGTTGGGCGCGCGTGTCCAGATTGGCGGCCGAAATGCCGCGGTCGATCTGCAGATAGAGCTGCATGACCGGATAGAAGCCCTGCAGGAAGGGCTGCTGCCCGAGCGCGCCGGTCAGGTCGCCGCTCTTCAACGCATCCTGCTGCGCCGGACCGAGGTCGAAGCCATAGGCGCAGATCTTGCCGGTCTTGCCGGTCTGGGCGACGGCCTTTGCCAGCGCCGGCGTGAAAACGTTGTTGCCGGCGAACGCGCCGACGACATCACCGCGCGATTCGAACAGCGTCACGATGCCGTTGACCGGATCGTTCGGATTGGTGTCGATGCCGGTATTCTCGGGTCCCGCGTCGACCTTGAAGGCATCGAGCTTGCCGGCGGCCTTCAGGCCTTTGACGATCGCGTTGAAGGCCGAGGTGACGCGATTGTTCACCTCGATATTGCCCATCGCGGTCGATGACGGCAGCACGATCGAGCCCTTCTCGATACCCTTGTCGGCCAGGCACTTGACGAGTGCTTCACCGGCGATTGCCGCGGCGGAGGCGTCCTGGCCAGTGTGGCTGATGCCGCTGCGGTCAAGGATCGTCGCGTCGAACGAATTGGTTGTGGCGACCGGTATGCCCTTGGCCTCGGCGGCCTTGACGATGTCGTTATAAGCGCCGACCTGGGGCGTTGTCATGATCAGCCCATCGATCGTCGGGTCCTGCACGATTTGGTTCAGGATTTCGATCTCGCGGGCGGGGTCGTCGGTCGGAGATTCCGAGCCGAGCAGCAATATCTTGGCGCCAATCAGATTGCCGGCGGCGGTCGCGCCGACATAGACAGGATCGAAGAAGCCGTTGCCGGCCGTATGGGTCACGATCGCAAAAGTGAGATGACCATCGGCCGAATGGAAATCCTTGGTTGTGGGGGCCTCCTTGGCGGCTGCTTCGAAGCTGTAGCCGCCGACCGCTTTCTCGACGCCTCCGGATTGGGCGAAGGCGCAGGGCGCGCCGAGCAACAACGCCGCGGCGCATGCCGCGAGCGGGAAAGAACGTCTCATGATTATCCTCCCTTGCATCCAACGGGCGGAAGCCGTTCGGGCGCAATTTCTAAGGAGATTTCCGAGTGCTTCCTCCCGTTAGGCAATAATCCGCCCAAAGCCTGTCCAAGTAAATAGGCTGCCGCTGCCGCCTCCGGCCATGCTCCGGAATTCGGCCAAGATCTGATTATGCATCGATCCGTCGCGTTCCAATCTAGGCAGCGATCTCGCACGCGAAGGGGAGCCCCTCCGCGGGGTCACGAAACGGCAAACCGAACAGTCGTCCCGCTGAAGGCCCTGCCCGATCATCTGCCCGCGTGAGAAGGTGCTGGTCGGCCAATATTGCCACCATGCGCGGCTCTATCGGCAGTCGCAGATCTCCGTCCGTCTTGTCGTCGACCTTCCTCGTTAGACGCTAGCCGGCCTCCGTCCACCAAATTCTGATTAGTCCACTGACCCGTTCGGTGGTGGCGCTCCCGGAAGGTGCCTCACTACCGCGATGAGCACCCTCTCCTGTCCTGCAAACCGTTTGATGTCAGCGCCTCTTCCAAGCCTTGGGGACGACACCCTGAGCGACACCTAAGTCTTCCGAGGTAGCTCTGATTTTGAGCCGATGTGCTGCGCTCCGGTGAATTTAGTGTAGGCCAAACCGCGATAATCTTGAGAAAAACCCGATACTAGGGCACAATTTGTGAGCGGAAGTGGACAGCTATCTCAAGTCCGACCCTGTCACGACGGGTGACAGTTCGCGTCGGAGGAGCGGCGTCGATGGATCAGGGGTTCTTTCTTCTGTTCGCTGCGGCGTCCGTAGTCGCGGCTGTGACCTTGGTCTTGGCGCGGAATCCAGTTCACAGCGCATTAGCGCTGATGGCGGTTTTCCTTCAGATATCGGCGATCTTCGTCTTGCTCGAGGCGCCGCTGCTCGCAGTCATCCAGATTTTCGTCTATGTCGGCGCGATCATGGTCCTGTTCCTATTCGTGATCATGATGATTGATGTGCGCGAAGCGGTGTTGCAGCGGTTCTTGCCGGGCAGCAACCTGCCAGCCTTGGTGCTGCTCGTCTTGCTCGGGGTCGAGATGCTTGTACTGGTGCTCAGGAGCGACCGCTATTCGGTCGCCAAGCCCGTCGCAATGCGCACCAGCGGTGAGGTCAGGCAGCTCAGCACGACGCTTTTCGCCGACTATCTCCTACCTTTTGAAGTCGCCTCCATCATCCTGCTGGCGGCGCTGGTAGGCGCCATCGTGCTGGCGCGGAAGGAGCCGCAGTGATGGTGCCGCTGTGGTGGTATGTCGTGCTCGGGGTGGTCCTGTTCGTGATCGGAGCGGGAGGCGTACTGCTCAGGCGCAATATTTTGGTCGTGCTGATGTCGCTGGAACTGTTGCTCAATTCGGTCAACATCAATTTTATCGCTTTCGGGCATTACTACGACGACTTCCGCGGGCAGATTTTTGCAATCTTCGTCATCGCAATCACTGCGGCGGAGGTTGCCGTTGCTCTTGGCATCTTGGTCGCCCTTGCGAGGAACAAGTCCACTCTCAAGGTCGATGAAGTGACCATGATGAAAGGATAGCCGGTGATATCGATCCGGCCGCTGCTTGCTGTTGCCGTCCCAATTCTGGCGGCTCTTGCAGTACTCCTTCTAGACAAGCGCGAGAAACTTCGCGATGCCGTCTCGCCGTTGGCCGCGATCGCCATGTTCGCAATTGTCGCCTCGATGGCGCCCACGGTGCTGGCGGGCGGGACAATCGATCTGCGCCTGTTCGAGATTCTGCCGGGGATCGACTTCGCTTTCCGTGTCGATGCGCTCGGCATGGTGTTTGCTACCGTCTCGTCGCTGCTGTGGGTCGCGGCGTCGATCTATTCGATCGGCTACATGCGGCACTTGAATGAGCATGCGCAGACCCGGTTCTTCGCCTGCTTTGCCGCCAGCCTCGCGGCGGCGGCCGGGGGCGCCTTTGCCGCCAATCTGTTCACGTTGGTAATCTTCTACGAGGCGCTGAGCCTCGTAACCTATCCGCTTGTTTACCATCACGAGGATGAGGAGGCATGGGCGGGCAGCCGCAAGTACCTCGTCTATTTGATGGGCGCGTCGAAAAGTGTGCTTCTGGCCGCGCTTGCGTTGACCTACCAGATTGCGGGGTCGCTCGACTTTGTGGCGGGGGGACTGCTGGCGAGGGTCGACTCATCGGCGTCGCTGCTGACCGTCGTCTATTTCTGCTACCTCTTCGGCTTCGCCAAGGCCGCGGTGATGCCGATGCACGCATGGCTGCCTGCCGCGATGGTGGCGCCGACACCGGTAAGCGCCCTCTTGCATGCGGTGGCCGTCGTCAAGATGGGTGTTTTCTGTGTGCTGCGCGTCGTGTTCCATGTCTTCGGCGTCGGGCTGGTGGGCGGGCTGGGGCTCGGCATCGCCACGGCCTATGTGGTCTCGTTCACGATCCTGATGGCGTCCATCTACGCCCTGACGCGGGACGACCTGAAGGCGCGGCTCGCCTATTCGACGGTCAGCCAGCTCTCCTACATCGTGCTGGGCGCTGTTCTGCTGTCGCCCGTCGCGATGGTCGGCGGGATCATCCACATCGCGGCGCATGCATTTTCGAAGATCACGCTGTTTTTCTGTGCCGGGTCGATCTACTGCGCGTCCGGCAAGCGCAACATCAGCGACATGGCAGGCATCGGCCGCAGGTTGCCTTGGACGATGGGGGCGTTCTTTGTCGGCTCCCTCAGCATGATCGGGGTACCGCCGGCTGCGGGCTTCATCAGCAAGTGGTATCTGGCGCTCGGCTCGGCGCAGGCCGGGGAAACCCCGTTCCTTATCGTGCTGTTGGTCAGTTCGATCCTGAACGCCGCCTATTTCCTGCCAGTCAGCTATGCCGCCTTCTTCGGGACGGAGGCGCAGGAGAGCCCGGCGACTGTTCGTGAAATTCCGATGCTGACGATCCCGCTCGTTGCGACCGCCATCCTGTCGGTGGCGATGGGCATCTTCCCGGATTATTTCATCGCCCTGGCGGAAAGAGTCGTCAGATGATCAAGCGCATCGTCGATTTCTTTGGCGATAATAGATATGCGACGAGGCGTCGCCGGCTATTCTATCTGATGCTCGTCCTGATCGTCATCGCCGACTTTTTGGTCTTCCGCGAACACGCCGAATACCTGTGGGATCGGTTGCCCGGCTGGTCTGCTCTCTACGGCTTCGGCTCCTGCGTGCTTCTGATCTTCGTGTCCAAGTTTCTTGGCCATCAGTGCGGGCTGATGCGGCGCGAGGACTATTATGACTGACTTCGTCCATCCGGGCGTACTGTTCATTCTCGGGGCGCTTGCGATCCCCTTCCTGAAAGGATCCGTTCGCAAGGCCTATGTGCTGCTGATCCCAACGCTGGCGATCCTGGCCGTGCTCACCATGCATCCTGGCGGATACGGCGCTGCGCAGTTCATCGGGCAGGACATCATTGTCGCCAAGGTCGACAAGCTGAGTATCCTCTTCGCCACCGTTTTCAGCATCATGGCATTGATCGGCACAGTCTATGCTCTGCATCTGACGCACGCAGGACAGCATATGGCGGCGTTCGTCTACGTCGGCAGCGCGCTCGGGGTGGTATTTGCCGGCGACTACCTGACCCTGTTCCTGTTCTGGGAGGGTATGACGTTTGCCTCTGCCTACCTGGTCTTTGCCCAGCGCAGCGAGCAGGCGTTCCGCGCAGGGTTCCGCTACCTCATGGTCCATATAACCGGCGGCGTTGTGCTGCTCGGCGGCATAATTCTTCATGGGTTCGCCACCGGTTCGCTGCTCTTCGGTCCGGTCGAAGGCGGACTGGACTTCGGCACCTGCCTGATCCTCGCCGGGTTCATACTCAATGCCGCAGTGCCGCCGCTCAACGCCTGGCTGACCGACGCCTACCCGGAAGCGACCGTCACCGGGGCGGTATTCATGAGCGCCTTCACCACGAAGACCGCCGTCTATGTGCTCGCGCGGGCGTTCCCGGGGACCGATCTTCTCGTCTGGCTCGGCACAGTGATGGCGCTTTACGGCGTCATCTACGCGGTGCTGGAGAACGATTGCCGGCGGCTCTTGGCCTATCACATCGTCAGCCAGGTGGGCTACATGGTTGTGGGCATCGGCATCGGAACCGAGATGGCGGTGAATGGCGCCGTCAGCCATGCCTTCGCGCATATCCTCTACAAGGCGCTCCTCTTCATGGGCGCGGGGGCGGTGATTCACGTCACGGGGCGGCGCAAGCTCACCGAACTCGGAGGGCTCTACAAAACCATGCCGGTGACCGTTTCGCTCTACATGGTCGGCGCCTTCGCGATCTCGGCATTCCCGTTCTTTTCAGGCTTCGTCACCAAGTCGATGGTGGTGGCCGCCGCCGCACAGGATCATCGCGCGTTGGTGGTGCTGGCACTGACAATGGCGTCATCAGGGACGTTCCTGCACACCGGGCTGAAGCTCCCGTACTACATGTTCTTTGGCAGGGACCAAGGGCTGGAGGCCCGTGAACCGCCGCGCAACATGCTGGTTGCGATGGGTATGGCAGCGTTGCTCTGCATTGCGATCGGGGTGTTCCCCCAGACGCTCTACGCGCTTCTGCCCCATCCGGTCGACTTCGAACCCTACACCGGCGTCCATGTCACCGAGAGCCTCGGCGTGCTGATGTTCACTGCCTTGGGCTTCGTCATGTTCCTCAGGGCGCTCGACCCGGAGAATACGATCAGCATCGATACCGACTGGTTCTACCGCATGGGCGCGCGGCGCTTCATGTGGCTCGCCGAAAAACCGCTGGCACGCTACGAGAAGGCGGTGAGTGATGCGTCCGAAACCGCTGCGCTTCCCTTTCTGCACGGAATGGCACGGGCAGGACTGCGGGTCGATCTCCACGGCGTGGATGCCTTCGTGAACGCCGTCGCGCGCGCGATCCTGCTCAGCGGTGGGGCCGTGCGGCGGCTCCAGAGCGGCGTCGTGACCCACTACGCGCTAGCGATGATTGCCGGTGTGATCGCGGGGGTCGCCGTATTCGCCATAGTGTGGCGGTAGAGGGCGCGATGACGATCCCTTTGCTTAGCCTCATCGTGTTCACGCCAGCCGTCGGGGCTGCGGCGCTGATGTTTGTCCGCAACGAGGATGTGGTGCGGTGGATGGCGCTGGGCATCACTGTCCTCGACTTCGCGCTTTGCATCGCCATGCTGGGCAGCTTTGACGCCTCCACCTACGAGATGCAGTTCACCGAGACGCATCAGTGGGTGCCCGCGCTAGGGATCAACTACGCACTTGGCATCGACGGAATCAGCGCACTCTTCGTGTTCCTGACCGCGCTGCTGGGCTGGATCTGCGTGCTCGCCTCGTGGGTTGCGATCGACCGCAAGGTGAAGGAGTTCATGGTCAGTCTGCTGGCCATGCAGGCGCTGATGCTGGGCGTATTCTGCGCGCTGGATCTGTTCCTGTTCTACGTCTTCTGGGAGGCGATGCTGATTCCGATGTACGTGATCATCGGCGTCTGGGGCGGCGACGGCCGGATCTATGCGGCGTTCAAGTTCTTCCTCTACACGCTGGCAGGCAGCCTCATGTTCCTGATCGGCGTCATCGTGCTTTATTTCCACGGTGGCGAGACCTTCGATATCCGTACCCTGATGGCGCAGGATCTGCCGTTCCAGGTTCAGTCATGGCTATTCTTCGCCTTCCTGATCGCCTTCGCGGTCAAGGTGCCGATGGTCCCGGTCCATACCTGGCTGCCGGATGCCCATGTGCAGGCGCCGACGGCCGGCAGCATCATCCTCGCCGCCGTGCTCCTGAAGATGGGCGCCTACGGTTTCCTGCGATTCTCGCTGCCAATGCTGCCTCAAGCATCTGTGCATTATTCCACGCTGATGCTGGTCCTTTCGGCGGTCGCCATCGTTTATGGCGGCTTGCTCGCCTTGGCGCAGGACGACCTGAAGAAGCTGGTGGCTTATTCCAGCATCAGCCATATGGGCTTGGTGACGCTGGGGATTTTCACGCTGAACCTCCGTGGGCTCGAGGGCGGCATCCTGCAAATGTTCAATCACGGCGTAACGACGGGAGCGCTGTTCCTGTTCGTCGGCATTATCTACGAGCGGACCCATACCCGCAGCATCGCGGATTACGGCGGGCTGATGAAGGTGGCGCCGGTCTATACGGCGCTTCTTGCACTGTTCGCCTTGTCTTCTATGGCGCTGCCGGGAACGAATTCGTTCGTGGGCGAGTTGTTGGTGCTGTCGGGCGCGTTCGCCGCCAACCTGGCTGTCGGCGGTGCCGCCGTCCTGGGGGCCTTGCTGGGAGCGGCCTATCTGCTTGGCATGTACAGGAAAGTCGCGCTTGGCCCGGCCAGCGTCGGCTTGCCGTTCAAGATCCGCGACGTGAACGCCCGCGAGATGGCGGCGATCCTGCCGCTGGCCGTTTTCGTTCTCTGGGTCGGACTCTATCCCAAGCCCTTTCTCGGAATCATCGACGCCTCAGCGAGGCATCTTCTGGCGCAGGTGCACGGTCGGGGGGGCGCCCAATGACCGCCGCCGCGCTTTTCCAGTCGATTCTGGCGAGCCTGCCCGAGATCGTCGTGGTTAGCGGGGCCTGCATCCTGCTGATCCTGGGGCATTTTGTGCGCAAGGGGCAGGAACATTTGCTTGTCTGGGCCTCAGTCGCAATCGTGCTGATTGCCGCCCTGGGGACACTGATGCTCGCGGGCGAAGTGCGGCCGGCCTACGCGGACATGTTCGTCGCCGACCGCTTCGCGGTCTTCTTCAAGGTCGTGTTCTACGTGGCTACAGTCCTGACATTCCTTCTTTCGCAAAAATATACCGAGATCGAAGCGATCGGGCGCAGTGAATATTATGTACTGCTCCTCTTGGCACTTTCGGGAATGATGATCATGGCTTCGGCGATCGACCTTCTGTCGATCTATGTAGGCCTCGAACTGATGGTGCTGTGCACCTATGTGCTGACCGGTTTCCTGCGGCAGCAGCAGCGGTCGAACGAAGCGGCGCTGAAATACGTGATCCTTGGCGGGGTCTCGACCGCAATTTTCCTGTACGGCGTTTCGCTTGTCTACGGGCTCGTCGGCACCACGCAGCTGGACAAGATGGCCGCGGCGGTCACCGGTGGTCCGCTCGACCCCGGATTGCTCCTCGCGGTGGTCTTTATCGTCGCGGGGCTTGTATTCAAGGTCGGCGCTGTGCCGTTCCACATGTGGGTGCCGGACGTCTATGAAGGCGCGCCGACGACGATCACCGCCTTCATGTCGGTGGGGCCCAAGGCAGCGGGATTCGCTGTGATCCTGCGGGTGTTCCTCAACCCGCTTGTCGCCGCCTCCAATGTCTGGATCATCGTCGCCGTCATTGCAGCAGTGACGATGGCGCTCGGCAGTTTCGTGGCGCTGGTGCAGGACAATTTCAAGCGCCTCTTGGCCTATTCCAGCATCGCCCATGCCGGGTTCGCCATGTTCGGTGTGGCAGCCGGCGGTGCGGACGGGGTGGCCAGCGTGATGCTTTATTTGCTGATCTATGCGTTCATGAACCTCGGCATATTTGGCACCGTCATCATGATGCGGAACGGCAATTTCTCCGGCGAGGTTATCGAGGACTACGCTGGTTTCGCCAAGTCGCATCGCGGGCTGGCGCTTCTGATGCTGCTTTTTCTGTTCTCGTTGGCCGGCATTCCGCCGACGGCCGGGTTCTTCGCCAAATTCTACGTGCTGGTCGCGCTCGTCGAACGGGGCTTCGTCGTGCTGGCGGTGATCGCGGTTCTGCTGAGCGCCGTTGCTGCCTATTTCTACATCCGCATCGTAATGGTGATTTACATGCGCGAGCCCGAGGGCGCGTTCGACCCCGCTCTGACGCCCGCGGTCGGCGCTACCCTCGCCTTCACCGCTGCCGGCACCATCGGCATCGGCCTGTTTCCGGCGTTTTTTCTTAGGCTTGCCCAACACGCCGCAGTTGGCGGTTGACCGATTGGATTTGCAATGGTCCGGCTGACGGAATACTCTGACGGTACTAGAAAGGAATGCCCTCGTCGCTTCCAAAGGGCGCCCGCATCACCGATCCCAAAGGCGTCGGTGGCGGTTTGAGTAAAGCCCTCGGCGGGTGACCGGGGCTGTGCGACGTGACCGGAATGGAGTTCCTGCCGGTACTTTTCATGGTCGCCGGAATTGTTCTGGTGGCGGCAGCTACGCTTTTTGTCTCTTCGCTCCTGCGCCCATCCAATCCCTATCCCGCGAAGAACATGCCCTATGAATGCGGCATGGACCCGGCGGGCGAAGCCGCCGGGGGCCGCTTCAGGGTGCAGTTCTTCATCATCGCGATCCTGTTCGTGGTCTTCGATGTCGAGACTATGTTTCTCTTTCCCTGGGCCGTCGTCCTGAAGGAGATCGGACTGGTCGGTTATGTCGAGATGTTCGTCTTCATCTTGCTGCTTCTCGTGGGCTTCGCCTACGCCTGGCTGAAAGGGGCGCTGGAATGGGAGGTATGAACAACGCAATCCGCGACAGCGTGCTGTTCACCACCGCCGACAGCCTGATCAGCTGGAGCAGAAGATCTGCGCTTTGGCCCGAGACCTTCGGCATTGCCTGCTGCGCCATCGAGATGATCTCGGCAGGGTGCGCCCGCTACGATCTCGACCGCTTCGGCGTGGTGTTCCGGCCTTCGCCGCGCCAGTCCGACGTGATGATCATTGCCGGCACCATAACGCGGAAATTCGCGCCCGTGGTGCGACGGCTCTATGACCAGATGCCGGAGCCGCGCTGGGTCATCGCCATGGGCACCTGCGCCATCTCTGGCGGCGTCTACAACACCTATGCCGTGGTGCAGGGAGCGGAGACCTTCGTGCCGGTGGACGTGCATGTGCCCGGCTGCCCGCCGCGGCCAGAGGCGCTGATGCACGGCTTCCTTCTGCTTCAGGAGAAGATCAAGAAATCGAGGGCGCTGGCCGGGGCGTCTCTGGATCGGGTCGCAGCGCCATGAACGTGGAGACACCCCTCATCCGCACCCTGATGGCGGAACGTTTCGGAGAGGCAATCGAGGAGCTTGGCTTCTCGCATGGGGTTCACGCTTTCGCCGCACCGCCTGACATGATCGTCGATCTTTGCCGATTCCTGAAAGAAGACCCGGCGCTGCAGTTTGATTTCCTGTCCGATATCTGCGGAGTCGATCACTACCCCGAGATGCCGCGCTACGAGGCGGTGTACCACCTCTTTTCGCTGCCGAACAAATGGCGCGTGCGGATCAAGTGCCGCCTCGGTGATCCGCCCCGGGTCCCGTCGGTGACGGGGGTCTGGCGCACGGCCAACTGGCATGAGCGCGAGACCTGGGACATGTACGGGATCAGATTCGAGGGCCACCCCGATCTGCGCCGGATCTATATGTGGGAAGGGTTCGAGGGCTTCCCGCAGCGCAAGGACTTTCCTCTGCGGGGCTACAAGGACAAGCTGAACCCGTTCGGCGCCGAAGGCTCGCCGCCGACGCAGCCCGACCTTGCCACCAAGGACATTCCACAGGGAGGCCGTTCCACACCGCGGACTTGAGATGACCGAAGTCACGGAACTGAGCTGGCCCGAAACCGATGCGCCCCGCACCAGGGAAGTGCTGCTCAACCTCGGGCCGCAGCATCCCAGCACGCACGGAGTGCTGCGGCTGGTACTCGAGCTGGACGGCGAATATGTCGAGCGCGTTGACCCGCATATCGGCTACCTCCACCGCGGCACCGAAAAGCTGGCCGAAAGCTTCACCTACACCCAGATTTTTCCACTGACCGACCGGCTCGACTACCTCTGCCCGCCCTCGAACAACCTGGCCTTCGCACTCGCGGTGGAGAAGCTACTCGGCATTCAGGCACCGATCCGCGCGCAATACATCCGCGTGATGATGGCAGAACTGGCACGGATTTCCGGCCATCTCCTGATCACCGGCGCGCTGCCGATGGACCTCGGCGCCATGACCGCGCTCCTTTACGCCATGCGCGAGCGCGAAATGATCATGGACCTGCTGGAGATGATCAGCGGGGCGCGGATGCACACCTCCTTCTGCCGGGTCGGCGGTGTGCGCGAGGATCTGCCCGACGGGTTCTTCCCCAAGATCCGGGAGTTCTGCGACATCTTCCCGAACCGGATCCGCGACTATGAACGGTTGCTCGACAGCAATCGAGTGTTCCTGAAACGCACGCAGGGAATCGGTGTGATTTCGGCCGAAGACGGCATCGATCTCGGCCTGAGCGGCCCGAACCTGCGCGCCTCAGGCGTCGACTGGGATATCCGCCGCGACGAGCCTTACGAGATTTACGACCGTCTCGATTTCGATGTCATCACCAGCCAGGAGGGCGATTGCTACGCACGCTGGCGATGCCGGGTCGAGGAAATGCGCGAGAGCGTCCGGATAATCGAGCAATGCCTCGACCAAATGCCCGACGGACCGTTCCAGATCGACATGCCGACGATCGCCTTCCCGACGGACAAGGATCGGGTTCACTGCTCCATGGAGGCGCTGATCCAGCATTTCGACCTGTCGGCATATGGCTTCAAGGTGCCGAAGGGCGAGGTCTATTCGGCGATCGAGGCGCCGAAGGGCGAGCTCGGGTTCTACATCGTCAGCGACGGGTCGCCGAAACCGTTCCGCATGAAGGTGCGGTCACCCTCGTTCGTCAACCTTCAGGCGCTCTTCGGGGTCGCCAATGCGCACTATCTGGCGGACATGATCGCCGTGCTCGGCAGCCTTGATCCAGTGATGGCGGAGGTGGACAAGTAGCAGGGATTTGGACGCGATGACGATGCGCGAAAAGATCGAGGAGGCCGCCTCGCGATATCCCGACCAACGCTCGGCGATCATGCCCGCGCTTCTGATCGCGCAAAGGGAACATGGCCATCTGCCGGGACCGGTGCTGGAAGAGGTCGCCGACATCCTCGGCGTCGAGCGGATCTGGGTCTACGAACTGGCGACCTTCTACACCCTCTTCCACACCGAGCCCGTGGGCATGTTCCACCTGCAGCTCTGCGACAACGTTTCCTGCATGCTGCGCCGATCCGAAGACCTGCTGAGGCACCTGGAGGAGGTACTCGGCATCAAGAGGGGCGGCACGACCGCGGACGGGATGTTCACGCTTTCGACAGTCGAATGCCTCGGCGCTTGCGAGATGGCCCCGGTGATGCAGGTCGGCGACGAGTATCACGGCGACCTCGACATCGCGCGGATCGACGCGCTGCTGGGCAGGCTGCGCGCGACGGTGCGGCATGCGACAAGCGCCGAACTCGCGGCCGCAGGGCCGCCAGGAGAATAGCGCCATGTTCGAACCGGTGCTTCTCAGGAACGTGGACGTGCCGGACGGCCATCTGCTCGCGACCTACGAGGCCGGCGGCGGCTACCGGGCGCTGGCCAAGGCGCTGCGGGAGCACACGCCCGACGAGATCATCGACCTCGTCAAGAAATCGAACCTTCGCGGTCGCGGCGGAGCCGGATTTCCTACGGGCATGAAATGGAGCTTCGTGCCCAGGCGTGCCGGCAAGCCGAAATACCTGTGCTGCAACGCTGATGAGGGCGAGCCGGGCACCTTCAAGGACCGGATCATCATGGAGCGTGACCCGCACCAACTGATCGAGGGCATGGCGATCAGCGCCTACGCGATAGGCGCCGAAACCGCCTATGTCTATGTCCGCGGGGAATACACGCTGGCGATCGCGCGGCTTGAGCGGGCGATCGCCGAGGCTCATGCGAAGGGTTATCTGGGAACGCGTATCCTGGGCTCGGATTTCAGTTTCGCCGTGCATATCCATTGCGGAGCCGGCGCCTATATCTGCGGCGAGGAGACCGCGATGCTCGACTCGCTCGAAGGCAAGCGGGCGCAGCCGCGTCTGAAACCGCCGTTTCCGGCAGTCGAAGGACTCTACGCCAGCCCGACCGTGATCAACAACGTCGAGACGCTGGCCTGCGTCCCGCATATCGTGGTGCGGGGGGCCGACTGGTTCCGTAGTATCGGACCGGACAAGAGCCCCGGCCCGAAGCTCTATTGCCTCAGCGGACAGGTGCGCAAACCGGGCCTTTACGAGCTGCCGATGGGGATACCGCTGCGCGAATTGGTCTGTGATCATGCCGGCGGACCGCTGCCGGGGCGCCAGCTCAAGGCGGTGATCCCAGGCGGGGTCTCGGCGCCACTGATCCCGGAGCGCAGGCTGGACGTCGGGATGGACTTCGACTCGCTGGCCGCTGCCGGCTCGATGCTCGGCTCGGCCGGGGTCATCGTGATCGACGACTCGACCTGTATCGTCAAAGTCGCCACCCGGATCATCGAGTTCTTCCACCACGAGTCCTGCGGTAAGTGCACCCCCTGCCGCGAAGGGTTGAACTGGGTCGTTAAGGTGCTGCGCCGGCTCGAGGCGGGCCAAGGCGAGCCGGGCGATCTGGAACAGCTGGGGGCGCTCTGCAAGGGCATTTTCGGTAACACGTTTTGCGCTCTGGGGGATGGCGCGGCAATGGGCCTGCGGGCAGCACTGGCGCATTTCGAAGATGAATTCGTCACGCATATCGACGAGCGGAGGTGCCCATTTCACTGACAGGAGCGCAGTAGACGGGAACGCTGTAAGAGAATGACGAGGAAGCCCATGGTTCGCGTCACAATCGATGAACGCACACTGGAAGTGGAGGCGGGCTCCACGGTGCTCCAGGCCGCCGAGCGTCTGGGCATCGACATCCCGACCTTCTGCTACCTGAAGCGGCTGCCGGCGCTTGCTTCCTGCCGCATGTGCCTGGTGGAGATTGAGGGACAGCGGCGGTTGCAGCCTTCCTGTGCCACCGCCGTCACCGACGGTATGGTGGTGCGCACGAACACGCGGCTGATCGAAGAAACGCGCTCTTCCATGCTCGACATGCTGCTTGCCAATCACCCACTCGACTGCCCGATCTGTGACAAGGGCGGCGAGTGCGAGCTTCAAGACATGGTGATGGCATACGGTCCCCGCGCTAGCCGCTTCCGCGATGCCAAGCGTGTGTTCCACTCCCAGGACATCCGTCTCAGCCCGGTCATCATCATGAACGTCAACCGCTGCATCCAGTGCCAGCGCTGCGTCCGGATGTGCGAAGAAGTCGTCGGTGCGGTCGCCTTGGGCACCGTTGAAAAAGGCATGGACACCGCTGTCACCGGCTTCGAAGGTAGTCTCGCGAGTTGCGACCAGTGCGGCAATTGCGTCGAAGTATGCCCGGTCGGCGCGCTGATGAGCTTCCCCTATCGCTACAAGGCGCGGCCCTGGGATCTGGTCGAGACCGACACAATCTGCCCGCATTGCGGCACCGGCTGCCAACTGACCGTCGGTACACGCAAGGGCGAGTTCATGCGGGTCCGCTCGAAGGTGGAGCACGGCGTCAACCGCGAAACGCTCTGCGTGCGTGGGCGCTTCGGCCTCGACTTCGTCGGCAGTCAGGATCGGATCAAGCGGCCGATGATCCGTCGTGACGGGGTCCTGGTCCCGGTTTCATGGGACGAAGCGGGGGACTACCTCCGCCGGCGGCTGGCGGTCGTCGCCAGCAAGACTGCGGGCGGACTGGCCTCGCCGCGGCTGCCCAACGAGGTGCTTTATCAGTTCCAGAAGCTGATGCGCACGACATTCCGGACCAACAATATCGACTGCTCCTCGCGCTGGTCCACGCCCTTTGATGCGCTCGGCCCGTTGGTGGCCGGCTTCTACACGCGCGCGCCGCTGGAGGAGGTGATCGGCAACGACTGTGTGCTTGTCGTCGGTGGCAACGTGACGGACGAAAACCCAGTCACTGAATATTTGCTGCGAGACTGTGCACGGCGGCGACAGACCGGCTTACTCATGCTCTCAGCGCGGCCATCCCGCCTGGACGCGGATGCGCGGGCGGTCGTTCGCGTACCGCCGGGCGGTGAGGCCCAGGGCCTTGCCGCGGTGGTGGCCGGACTGGGGGCGGCTGGTCAAGGATTGCCGGGCGACGGGCCAGCAGCGGTCGCCGACGGTGACGATCCGAACACCCTGGCCGCGGCGCTGCTGGAAGGCCGCAGCGCCACCGTGCTTGTCAGCGCCGACCTCTTGAGATCACCCCTGGCGCGCGCGACGTTGTGCCAGCTCAACAACCTTTTGCAGGTTCTGCGCGCACTCGGTAAGGACCTGGCGATGCAGTTCCTCTTCGACCGTGCGAACCAACTGGGCGCCTGGGACATGGGCGTTTTGCCGACGGTGCTGCCGGGGCTGTGCGCGCTCGCCGATGATGCGCCGCGCGCAACGCTCGAACGAGCCTGGGGCGCCGAAATCCCATCTGAACCGGGCGTGGATTTCGACGCCGTGCTGGAGCTCTGTGACAGGAAGCGCATGGGTGCGCTCTACATCGCCGGAAGCGACCCAATGATGTCCTATCCCGATCGGGGATTCGTGCAGCGGGCGCTTCGTGCCGCCGATCTCCTGATCGTGCAGGACGCCTTCCTCACGGATACTTCCGGCCTGGCAGATGTCGTGCTGCCTGCGGCGAGTTATGGCGAGGAATCGGGTACGTTCACCAACAACGAAGGCCGGACCCAGAAGGTCTGCAAGTTCCGCGAACCCGCCTTCGAGGCGCGGGGCAATCTGGCGATATTCGATTTCGTTGCGGCGCTTCGCGGCCAGGCGCTGCGTCCATCGACCCAAGGCGAAATCTTCGGCGAGATTGCCCGGCTGGTTCCGGCCTACCAGGGGTTGACGCAGGACGGACTTGGCGCCGACGGAGCATTCACGAAGGCGGCCCCCGCGCCGCCAGAAAGCGAGTTCTTCGCCCCCCCGCCAGCCCTTATTGCCGCCGGCGGGCTCATGCTGGTCACCGGCAACTGCCTTTTCCACAACGGATATCTTTCCGAGCACTCGGAGATCCTGAATACCGTCGCGGATGACCCGTATGTCGAGATGAGCGTGCCGGATGCGGCGCAGTTTGGCCTTTCGGATGGCGATCAGGTGGTCGTGCGATCCGCCCACGGCGAACTGACGGCAAAGCTCAAGGTCAACAAGCGTTTCCCCAAGGGCCTCGTGTTCGTTCCCGAAAACTACAGATCGCTGCGTCTAAACAGCCTGCTGCGGCGGGGCGAATACCCATGTCCGGTGGACGTTCAAATGGCGCACGCGGCCTTCGAGATCACGACAATCGCCGGAGTCGGGGCGCAGCCTGCAAATCTGGGCTGAGGCACCGCCCGTCGGCGCCCTGCCCTAACCCTGCACCTTGAGCCGACTTGGTCAGTGATAACCGGTCCCGGCAATATAGTCGTACAACACCTGCTCGTTGCTCATCAATTCTTCGAGGCGGTGTTTGACCACGTCGCCGATGCTCACCACGCCGACAGCAGCACGGCCATCCATGACCAGTACATGGCGCGTGCGCTGCGTGGTCATGATAGCCATAACCGAGGGCAGCAGATCCTGTGTCGAACAGGTCGCCACGCTACGATTCATGATCTCGGCGACCCGCATCAAGGGCGCCTTGGTTCCGTGTTCGGCCACGGCGTTGCAGCAGTCCCGTTCCGACAGCGTGCCCATGCAATCGCCGGGGAAGCGGCTGACGACCACGAAGCCGATATTGTTCTCCCGAAACAGCCGTAGCACTTCCACCATCGTCTGATTTGGAGTGACCGAGACGACCTCGGGAGCCTTGCTCTTCAAAATTTGGCAGACCAGCATCTGACCCTCCTGTCTGCGCGCTCCGGCTTGCCGGCCGGCGCGCCTTCACGTTCGTCGGATATTCCGCCACCAGTTGTACCCCTGCGGCTCGCGCGTCTCGACCAGCACGTCCTGTTCGGTGTTCAGGCGTGCAGCGACCACGCCGCCGCCGCTCGTTGCCTTGCCCGGCTTGGCGAGCAGATCGTCACGACCGATCACCAGCTCAGCTGAGGAAAAACTCGAGAATTCGTACTGTTGGCCAAGCGCGATCGCGTCCGCCGGACAGGCATCCTCACACAACCCGCAGAACAGGCACCGGGCCATGTCGATTTCGAATTTTGCCGGGTGCCGATTGCCCTTCTCATCCTCGTAGGGGATGACCTCGATGCAGTCGCAGGGACAGATCCTCGCGCAGAGTTCGCAGGCTACGCATTTGATCTCGCCCTCGTCGTCGCGCTTCAGGAAGTGGTGCCCGCGGTAACGCGAATAGGGCAACCATTTTTCCTTGTCCGGATACTGCATGGTCACGGGTCTGGAGAACATGTAGCCGAAGGTCAGCGCCAAGGCCTTCGTCAGATCGGCGAAGAACGCCCAGCCGATCCAAATTCCCGTTCTATCCAGTGCGCGCGACATCGTCGCCTCGTTGCAGCCCCCTAAAGGAAAGCAACACCGGTTATGATTATGTTCGCCATCGACAAAGGAAGCAAGACTTTCCACCCGATCGCCATCAGTTGGTCGTAGCGATAGCGCGGGAACGTGAAGCGGAACCAGATAAACACATAGACGAAGAACGCGACCTTGAGCACGAACCAGAGGAACGGTGGCAACGGGACCAGCACGCCGTTCCAGCCGCCGAAGAACAGGATCACAGCCAGGACCGAGGTCAGAAGCATGATGGCATATTCACTGACCATGAAGAATGCAAAGCGGATACCGCTGTATTCGGTATGGAACCCGGCCCCCAGGTCGCCTTCCGCTTCCGCCAGGTCGAAGGGAATGCGCTGCGCTTCGGCAAGGCCGGCGACGAAAAACACGAAGAACCCGACCGGTTGGTAGACGATGTTCCAGACATTGGCTTGCGCCCGCACGATGTCGAGCAGGCTCATGGATTGCGCCAGCATGACCACGCCGATGACCGCGAATCCCATCGGGATCTCGTAGCTGATCATCTGAGCGCAGGTCCTGAGACTGCCCAGAACAGCGTATTTGCTGTTCGCCGCCCAGCCGCCGAAGATGACGCCGTAGACCTCGATCCCGATCACCGCAAAGACGAAAAGCAGCGCCACGTTCATGTTGGAGGCGTAGAGGGTGATCTTGGCGCCGAGCACCGAGGCGGATTCGCCGAAGGGAATTGCGACGAACACCACGAAGGGCGGAGCGAGCGCCAGGATCGGCGCCAATTTGAACAGGAAGCGGTCGGCCTCGGCCGGGATGTGGTCTTCTTTGGTCAAGAGCTTGACCCCGTCCGCCACAGGCTGCAGCAGCCCATGCCATCCCACACGCATCGGCCCCATCCTCTGCTGGATGTGCCCCGCGATCTTGCGTTCCAGCCAGGTCAGCGGCAGGGGCAGCAGCAGCAGGATCGCAATCAGCAACGCGACCTTGAGGACGATCAGCCCAAGAGCAACAACGAGTTCCATGATCCGAGGCCACTCGTTCGACGGGACTTGACCCGCGACCCGATTAGCACTGCACAGTGGTCAGGCCGCGCGAGCGTGGCAATTGCCAACCGCGACGCAACTTGCGCAATGGTATCACAGCCTTGCCATCACTGGCTACGATGCGTGGGACGGGGGGCAGGGCGAAACGAACTGTCATCCAATATTGTCTCGTACATTTTCGATAGAGCGCCTATCCTCGCTTCGGATCAACCGTGAAGTGTCGCAAAGCAGCCTCAAGACGGCGCCCGCGCTTCAATCAGTTTGCCCGGCACCCAGCGTTTTGGGACTGAATATTGCGCGGCGCGGCAACAGCGTTAGGAGCGACCCATGCAGCTCAGTTCAAGCAGCTTTGCGAACGGTATGACGATCCCCCGGCGTTTCACTTGCGACGGTGAGGATCGTTCCCCTCCCCTCAGTTGGACCGGCGCTCAGGCCGGCACCCGCAGCTTTGTCCTTCTCTGCGATGATCCGGACGCTCCGGCGGGCATCTGGCATCACTGGGCCGCCTATGACATTGCGGCCGATTGTGTAGAGTTGGCCGAGGGCGCCGCCCAACACGCCGGCAAGCAAGGCTTCAGGCAGGCCACCAACGATTTCCGGCGACCAGGTTACGGTGGTCCCTGTCCACCGCATCGCCACGGCCGACACCGCTATCACTTCCGGTTGCTTGCGCTGTCGATCGATCACCTGCCGCTCGGCGACAACCCATCGTGTCAGGCGGTCGAACGAGAAGCACGCAAGCATCTCCTCGCCGAGGCGGTTCTCGTCGGAGTATATGAGCGATGATGGACGTCGCTCGTGTGAGGTCGGGCGATTGAGGAAGGCCTGCCTCCGCTTGCGGTGGGCACCGTCATCCAATTGGGCTACTGTGCCTGGATCGAGCACCGCAGAAAGTGGCCGTAGTTTCGCCAAGCGCGTCTAGCGGCCAGACTTCGCTGTTCGGAAGCACGCGTTTCTTGTGAATGGCGCTCGTTTGCCATGACCACACCGATCGTCCTGCCTTGGCCGTTGCAAAGCCTCCTGGAGGCGGTAGCGCGGGCGGTGCTGCAGCCTGGCGACCAGCCTCACATCGATTTCTCGCGACCGATCGGCGAGGCTGGACTGGTATCGCCGGACTCGGTGTCGTGGCGCGTGTTCAAGAACCCGCTCTCGCTGTTTATCGGCGGCGTCACCGCCGTAATCATGGAGCTTGCTGAACCGCGCGTGCGCACTGGCATATGGGAGCATACCTCTTTCCGCCTTGATCCAATTCAACGACTGCACAGCACGGGGCTGGCTGCGATGGTGACGGTCTACGGCCCCCGCACCATGGCCGAGGCCATGATCGCCCGCGTTCGGCGAATACACGACCGCATTGAAGGCGTGACATCGTCAGGCGAGACGTACCACGCCAATTACCCCGAGCTTCTGAACTGGGTTCAGGCCACGGCGGCGTACGGCTTTGTCCAAGCTTATCACGTCTATGTGCAGCAGTTCTCCGCATCGGAGCGCGACCGCTATTACGCCGAGGGCGTCCCAGCTGCGCGCCTTTTCGGCGCCACAGGCGCACCGGGATCGGAAGCCGAGCTTGAAGCGCTGTTCCATGCGACAGCCGGACGGCTGGAGCGCTCGGCCATAGTGTTTGAATTTCTCGCGATCATGCGTTCGGCGCCTATCCTGCCGCTGCCGCTGCGGCCGGCACAGCACCTGCTGGTGGCGGCTGCCGTTGATCTGGTGCCTGGTTGGATGCAGGCGCTGTTGGGGCTCGCCGGGCACGGCTTGCGCAGTTGGGAAGCTGAGGCGATCCGGCGGGCAGGGGCTTTGGCGGATCGTCTCGTCATCGAAACCAACCCGGCCGTTCAGGCCTGCCTACGGATGCGCCTTCCGGCTGACTATTTGTATGTCCATCGCAGCGCAGTCGGCACTAATTTATGATTGTCTTGTTCACGGACTTCGGCTTGCACGGCCCCTACACGGGTCAGATGAAGGCTGTGTTGCACCAGATGGCGCCGGGCATACCGGCGATCGACCTCTTCTCCGATGCGCCGGTCGGCAATCCCAAGGCGTCGGCCTACTTGCTGGCGGCCTATGCGGAGTGGTTTCCTGCTGGAACCGTCTTTCTCTGTGTCGTCGATCCAGGCGTTGGAGGGACGCGGCCGCCCGTCATCATCGAGGCCGACGGTCGCTGGTATGTCGGCCCCGGCAACGGCCTGTTCGAGCTGATCCAGCGCCGGGCGGCTGAGACGTTGGGCTGGGATATCGACTGGACGCCAAAGCGCCTGTCTGCCAGCTTCCACGGGCGTGACTTGTTTGCCCCGGTCGCAGCCATGCTGGCACGCGGTGAGCCGCCGCCCGGAAGGCCGCGTCTTGATGAAGCAGATCGCCGTAGGGACTGGCCGGAGGACCTCGCCGAGATCGTCTATATCGACCATTTCGGCAATGCCATGACCGGCCTGAGGGCGGCCAGGCTGCCGGCGGGTGCAAGGCTCGCTGCAGCAGATCGCGTAGTAGAGGCCGCGACGACTTTCAGCGATCGGCCGCCGGGTACGGCCTTTTGGTACGAGAATTCGAACGGCCTTGCCGAGATTGCCGTCAATCAAGGGCGCGCGGACGGCGAGCTCGGTCTCGCGATCGGCAGTCCTGTGGAAATCGTCCTTTGAACCGGTTGTCAGTTGCGGCGTTTATCTATTGCGATGCGCAAGTCAACGAAACGAAGCCCCGGCGCCGATCTGCCGAAGTTGCAAAAAGGCGATGACAAGGCGCGGGCGACGACCGGCAACAAGCGGCTTGCCGAGCAGATTCGCAAGGTTCTCGCCAAGCACTATGCGAGCAAATACCGGGTGAGGTGAGTTGGTCGATATATCCCAGATCATAGTTTCCCGTATCGCCCCATATCGTTTCGCGACCTGACGGCCGGTTTTCGGGTCAACTTGGTCATATCGAGCCTTCCGCGCCTCGCCATCTTGCGTGTTGAAAGGTCAAGGCGGAGACGAGACGCTCGAGCAGGTGGCTCATTCCTCGATCGTTACGGCAGGTCGCCCGCGCTCGACACATCCGATCACTTTAGCCGACGGATAGCCGCTCTTGACGATTGTCTCGGCCAGCGCGGCAGCGCTGCGGGACTCGCAGGCAATCAGCAGTCCACCCGAAGTTTGTGGGTCGGTAAGAAGATCGCGTCGCCACTCCGGCATGCCTTCATGCAGTCGCACCGCTTCGCTGTAGCTCGCCCAATTGCGCCGCGATGCGCCGGTGAGGAAACCTTGTTCCGCAAGCGACGAGCCTTGTGCAAAGACGGGAACATCTCGGTCGCTGATCATAAGGGTGCAGCCGGAACCGCGCGCCATCTCAAGAGCGTGTCCGAGTAGACCGAAGCCGGTCACATCGGTCATCGCATGCACGTTCGGATCCTTGCAGAGCTCCGACCCGATCCGATTGAGAAGGGTCGTCGAAGCAATCATCTCTTGATAGCCATCAGGCGACAACGCCTGCTTTTTGATGGCCGCAGAATAGATCCCGACGCCGAGCCCCTTGGTCAGGATCAACGCATCTCCCGGCCTGGCTCCCGAATTGCGCCGGATGTCCGCCGGTCGGCAGGTGCCGATCACGGCCAGTCCGTAGATCGGTTCCGGCGAGTCGATCGAATGGCCACCTGCGACCGGTATTCCGGCTGTGGCACAGATGTCGCGGCCGCCCTTCAGGATTTGCCGCATGATGTGCGTCGGCAGCTTCTCGATAGGCATTCCCAGGATGGCCAGGGCCATGATCGGTCGCCCACCCATTGCGTAGACGTCGGAGAGCGCGTTGGCTGCGGCGATCCGGCCGAAGTCGTGCGGATCGTCCACCATCGGCATGAAGAAATCGGTGGTTGCAATCATGCAGGTTGTGTCGTCGATCTGCCAGACGGCAGCATCATCGCCGGTTTCGGTGCCGACAAGGAGTTGCTGAAAGAGGCTGGATTCCGTCTTCTCGGCGAGAAGTTCCTGCAGGACAGAGGGGGCCAGCTTGCAGCCGCAACCGCCGCCATGAGCAAGGCTGGTCAGGCGCGGAGGCGCCTCGGTGATATCGCCCCGCGACGCGGGAGCCGTTTCCAACACCACGCCGCACTGTAGTGCCGCATTGCGAAAAGCGTCAATCGCATTTTCCTGCGCGAACCATTTGCCGACTCCGATCTGCGCCCTAAATCTTCGTCAGTTTGACATTGCGCCAATTCGGCTCAAAATGGCGTCCGTATCTCTGGGTTCTGGATGCCCCTATGGGCATGGAATTCGGGAGGAAATCCAGATGAATGTTGAGCTATCACGGCGCGCGCTCCTGCAGGCGGCAGGCGCGGGTCTCGCCGGCACGACGTTGGGGGCTCTCGGCTTCACCGACATCGAGGCCGCGCATGCGGCGGCGATACGGTCCTTCAAGCTCGCCAACACGACCGAGACGCGCAACACCTGCCCGTACTGCTCGGTGGCCTGCGGCATAATCCTGTATTCGAAGGGCGATCTTAGAAAGGGCGAGCAGGCCGACATCACCCATATCGAGGGCGATACCGACCATCCGACCAATCGCGGCACCTTGTGCCCCAAGGGGTCGGCTCTGCTCGGCTTCGTGAAATCTCCGACCCGCCTGCAGCATCCGATGGTCCGCAAGCCCGGGTCCGACAAGTTCGAGCCGATAAGCTGGGAAGACGCGCTCGGCCGCATCGCCCGCCTGATGAAGGACGATCGCGACAAGAACTTCGTCGCGAGGAACAATGACGGGGTGACGGTCAACCGGTGGATCACCACCGGCTTCCTCGCCGCCTCGGCATCGACCAATGAAACCGCGTTCGCGACCTACAAGGTGGTGCGCAGCGCGGGAATGCTGGTGTTCGACAACCAGGCGCGTGTCTGACACGGCCCCACGGTGGCGAGTCTCGCCCCAACATTCGGCCGCGGCGCAATGACCAATTCCTGGACGGACATCAGGAACACGGATCTTGTTGTGATCATGGGCGGCAATGCCGCGGAAGCGCATCCGTGCGGCTTCAAATGGGTCACGGAAGCGAAGGCCAACCGCGGCGCCAAGCTCATCGTCATCGACCCGCGCTTTACGCGCTCGGCTTCGGTGTCGGATCTTTACGCACCGATCCGCCAGGGAACGGACATCGCCTTCCTGCTCGGCCTGATCAACTACTGTATCCAGCACGACAAGGTGCAATGGGACTATGTGAAGGCCTTCACCAACGCGACCTATGTCGTCAAGGAGGGTTTCACATATCAGGACGGCCTCTTCTCCGGCTATAACGAGGCGAAGCGGGACTACGACAAGTCCAGTTGGGACTATGACATAGGTCCGGACGGCTTTGCCGTCGTCGACGAGACACTGCAGAACCCGCGCTGCGTCTGGAACCTCGTGAAGAACCACGTCTCCGTCTACGCGCCGGAGATGGTCGAGCGCATCTGCGGCACGCCAACGGACAAATTCCTGAAGGTGGCCGCGATGGTCGCGGAGACCTCTTCGCCCACCAAGGCGATGACCTCGATGTACGCGCTCGGCTGGACCCAGCACTCAAAGGGCTCGCAGAACATCCGCGCCATGGCGATGCTGCAGCTTGTTCTCGGCAATATCGGCATACGCGGAGGCGGCATGAACGCGCTTCGCGGCCACTCCAACATCCAAGGGCTGACCGACCTTGGACTGATGTCGAACCTGCTGCCCGGCTACCTCACGCTGCCGACGCAGAAGGAGCCGGATCTGGCAGCTTACATGTCGACCCGCGGCTTCAAGCCGTTGCGACCGAACCAGATGAGCTACTGGCAGAACTACAGGAAGTTCTTTGTCAGCTTCCAGAAGTCGATGTGGGGCGACGCAGCAAAGCCGGAGAACGACTTCGCCTATGACTATCTGCCGAAGCTCGACGTGCCTGGCTACGATCTGCTGCGCGCTTTCGAGCTGATGCACCAGGGCAAGATGAACGGCTATTTCTGCCAGGGCTTCAACCCGCTGCAGGCGGCCCCGAACAAGAAGAAGGTGATCGAGTCCCTCTCGAAGCTCAAATTCCTCGTCATCATGGATCCGTTGGACACGGAGACGGGACGGTTCTGGGAGAACCACGGGCCGTATAACGATGTCGATCCGTCGCAGATCCAGACGGAAGTCTATCAGCTGCCCTCAACCTGTTTCGCCGAAGACGACGGCTCGCTGGTCAATTCCGGACGCTGGCTGCAGTGGCATTGGGCCGGCGGCACGCCCCCCGGCGAAGCCAAGCGCGATACCTGGATCATGGCGCAGCTCTATCTGCGCCTGAAGGAGCTCTACACCAAGGAAGGCGGCGCCTTCCCCGATCCGATCGTCAAGCTCAACTGGCCTTATGCGGATCCCGGCGATCCGAAAGCCGAGGAGCTTGCCCAGGAGATCAACGGCAGGGCGCTTGCCAGGGTGACTGACGCGGCCGACCCGACGAAGGTGCTGGCCGAGGCCGGCAAGCTGCTGCCGGCCTTTGCGGCGCTGCGTGACGACGGCTCGACCGCCTGCGGCTGCTGGATCTATTCCGGCTGCTTCAACGAGAACGGCAACAACATGGCCCGGCGGGATACGAGCGATCCCGACGACGCCGGCTTCTATTCGAAATGGGCGTTCTCATGGCCCGCCAACCGCCGCATCCTCTACAATAGGGCGTCGGCTGACCTAACCGGAAAACCTTGGGATCCAAGCCGCAAAGTGATCGCATGGGACGGCCAAAAGTGGTCGGGTTACGACGTACCTGATATTGTGCCGACGGCGAAGCCCGATCAGGTCGGCCCGTTCATTATGAACCCGGAAGGCGTCTCGCGCCTCTTTACCCGGGGCATGATGCGCGACGGACCGTTCCCGGCGCATTACGAGCCGTTCGAGTCACCGATCGTCAATCCGGTCGCGCCCAAAGTCCGCGGCAATCCGGCCGCCCGTGTATTCGAGGGCGACATGGCCCAGTTTGCCGAAGCGGCTTCCAAGGAGTTCCCCTATGCGGCGACCTCCTACCGACTGACCGAGCATTTCCACTTCTGGACCAAGCACGTCATCGTCAATGCGGTGATGCAGCCGGAATTCTTCGTGGAGATTTCGGAGCAACTTGCAGCCGAGAGGGGCATCACCAAGGGCGGCTGGGTGCGCGTCTGGTCGAAGCGCGGTTCGGTTGTGGCGAAGGCCATGGTGACCAAGCGGATCAAGCCGCTCATCTGCGACGGCAAGACCATTCACATCGTCGGCATACCGCTGCACTGGGGCTTTACCGGAGCGGCGAAGAAAGGCTTCGGCCCGAACATGCTCACTCCCTTTGTCGGCGACGCCAATATCGAGACGCCCGAGTACAAGGCGTTCCTGGTCAATATCGAGCCCGCGCCAGGGCCTGTGGCATAGGAGGAGCAAGCGATGTTTCCTCCCCTTCCCAATCCTTCAACCACGCAGACGGCGCCGCGTTTTTCCGAGAAGGACCTTATCCGCCGCTCGGCGTCGACTGTTCCTGCGCCCGAACAGCGGTTGACGGAAGTCGCCAAGCTCATCGACGTCTCGAAATGCATCGGTTGCAAGGCCTGCCAGACCGCCTGCATCGAGTGGAACGACACGCACCCGCGGGTCGGCGCCTTCACCGGCGCCTTCGAGAATCCTCCCGACCTGACGCCGGACATGTTCACGCTGATGCGCTACAGCGAATGGGACAATCCCGAGACCAACGAGCTCGAATGGCTGATCAGGAAGGACGGCTGCATGCACTGCGCCGATCCCGGCTGCCTCAAGGCCTGTCCAGCGCCAGGCGCGATCGTGCAGTATTCGAACGGCATCGTCGATTTCGTCCACGAGAACTGCATCGGCTGCGGCTACTGCATCAAGGGCTGCCCGTTCAACATCCCGCGCATCTCCACGGTCGACCACACGGCCTATAAATGCACGCTCTGCTCGGATCGCGTCGCGGTCGGTCAGGGCCCGGCCTGCGCCAAGGCATGCCCGACGCAGGCGATCGTGTTCGGCACCAAGGAGGAGATGAAAGGCTGGGCCGCCAAGCGCGTCGAGGACTTGAAGTCGCGCGGCTTCGCCAATGCCGGCCTTTACGATCCGCCAGGCGTCGGCGGGACACATGTGATGTATGTGCTCCATCATGCCGACCAGCCGGAAATCTACTCGGACCTGCCGAAGGAGCCGAGGATCAGTCCGCTGGTGGAGGCGTGGAAAGGTGTGACCAAATATGCAGGCCTGACGGTTTTGGGCGTGGCAGCCGGTGTCGGCCTGCTCCACCACCTGATCATGGGACCGAACAGGGTAACCGAGGCGGATGAGGAGCACGCCGAAGAGTTGACGGAAGGCGACAGCCATGGCCGCCGATGACTTGAAGCCAAACGAACAGATACATCCCGGCAAACCGGTTATCGTGGACCGCTACACGGTGGGGGCTCGGATCAACCACTGGATCACGGCGGCCAGCCTAATCCTGCTCGCCCTGTCCGGCCTTTCGATGTTTCACCCGAGCCTGTTCTTCCTGTCCGGCCTTTTCGGCGGGGGTCAGTTCACGCGCTTCATCCATCCGTGGATCGGTGTCGTGCTCTTCTTCAGCTTTCTTGGGCTTTTCCTTCGGTTCTGGAAGGCCAACCTGTGGAGACGCGAGGACGGAACATGGCTCGCGCGTTTCCGTGACGTGTTGACCAATCACGAGGACAATGTCCCCGAGGTCGGCAAGTACAATGCCGGCCAGAAGCTCGTCTTCTGGTCGATGTCGGTGCTGATTGTGATCCTCATCTCCAGCGGATTGGTGGCATGGGATCAATATTTTTCCCAGTATACGACAATCGATCAGAAGCGCCTGGCCATACTTGTCCACTCAATCGCCGCGGTGGTGATCATCGGCGTCTGGATCGTCCATTTCTACTCGGCCATCTGGGTGCGTGGCACCATTTCCGCCATGACCCGCGGACGGGTGACTGGCGGTTGGGCCTGGCGGCATCACCGCAAATGGCTGCGGCAGCTCGTCACCAAATCGAGAAAGGGAACGAGACCGTCAGGATCGAAGCCCGCCGAATAGAGCTGGCGCTGGCGGGATGACTTTCCGCCCTAGTTTTTGTGTTTGCGCATGATTGTGTGCGCCGGTCAGGCAACCACGTGGCCCGTGCGGTTCGTGAGGTTCGAATGCCAAGACAGATTAATCCGGCCGGATCCGACCCCACCGCCATTGGCGAAGTCTCCGCTCCTCCTTTTGCCCGCCTTCCCGAGCCCGCGCCTCTGTTCTCTCGCCGCGCTGAGCGCTGGAACGCGCTGGCGGCAGGCCATGACCTGGGTCCCTATCTTCGCTTTCTTGCCGCTCTCGCCGATGTGCAGCATCGCATACAGGAAGGCTTGGCGGGGCCGGAGATGCCTGATGCCGCAGCGCGCGAGCGTGCGCGCAGCTTTGGCATGCCGCCGCTCGACCGCGGCAATCTCGCGCCCGACACGGCCGCCGAGACGCTCGACCGCTTGATCGTCGCGGCGTCGGAGATCAAGAAGACGGTCGCCGCGGCCGATGCGCTGGACCGTTTGAAGCAAGCCACTCCGGCGAAGCGTGGCGACATGGTGCGCAATGTGCTTGCCGACGCGATCCCCATGGAGGCGCTCGCCGAGCATGTCTACGTCGCGGCCGCGCTGCAGGTTCACTTCGCCCGCCTCGCCGCCCGCCTCGATGCCCGCGCGCTGGTGCCGGTAGGCGACGGCGCATGCCCTGCCTGCGGCAGCCCGCCGACATCCTCGATCATCGTCGGCTGGCAGGGCGCCCACGGGGCGCGGTTCTGCGCCTGCTCGCTGTGCGGCACATTGTGGAACTATGTGCGCATCAAATGCACGCTGTGCGGCTCGACCAAGGGCATCGGCTACCAGGAGATCGACGGCGGGCCGGGTACGGTGAAGGCCGAGACCTGCGATTCCTGCGGCTGCTATGTGAAGATCCTTCATCAGCATAAGGATCCGGGCCTCGACCCTGTCGCCGACGACGTGGCAACGCTTGGGCTCGACATCCTCGTCCGCGAAGGCGGCTATCGCCGCGGATCCGTAAACCCATTCCTGATCGGCTATTGAGGGCGCGATGACCAGTCTGCCCACAAACCGCCTGCGCGATCTCCCGTCAGTCGATCGAGTGCTGAGGACACCGCTCGCGGCCGCGGCGGTCGAGCGCTTCGGGCAGCAGGCCGCGACGCGCGCCATCCGGGATGCGCTCGAAGAAGCACGTGCGGCTTGCCGCACCGGAGCCGCAGTGCCTGAGCCGAGCGACCTCGCCGCCGACGCGCTGGTCCGCCTCAAGGCCGCGGAGCGCCCATCGCTGCGCCCGGTTTTCAACCTGACCGGCACTGTGCTGCACACCAATCTCGGCCGTGCGCTCATCGCGGGCGAAGCTTTAGAGGCGATGCGCGCTGTCATGCGCGAAGCAGTGGCGCTCGAATTCAACATCGCGACAGGCAGACGCGGCGAACGTGACGACCATCTGCGCACCCTCATACGCGAGCTCACCGGGGCCGAGGACGCGACCGTCGTCAACAACAACGCAGCCGCGGTCCTTCTCGTCCTCAACACGCTCTCGCTTGGCCGCGAGGCCATCGTGTCGCGTGGCGAATTGATCGAGATCGGCGGCTCTTTCCGCATGCCGGACATCATGACCCGCGCGGGCGCGAAGCTCGTCGAGGTCGGCACCACCAACCGCACGCATCCCAGGGATTATCTGTCGGCCATCGGTCCGGCGACCGGGCTTCTTTTCAAGGTGCACACATCCAACTACCGGATCGATGGGTTCACGGCACAGGTCCCGGCGCGCGAGCTTTCGGCGATCGCCAGGGAGCGCGGTGTGCCTCTCATCCACGATCTCGGCTCCGGCACCCTCATTGATCTCACACCATACGGACTCACGCACGAGCCTACCGTGGGCGAAGCGATTGCCGACGGTGCCGATCTCGTCACCTTCTCTGGCGACAAGCTCCTCGGAGGGCCGCAGGCAGGTTTCATCGTCGGCCGGAAGGATCTTCTTGCCGAGATCAACCGAAATCCGATGAAGCGGGCGCTTCGCCTCGACAAGCTTCGGCTGGCCGCGCTGGAGGCGACGCTGAAGCTCTACCGCAATCCGGATCGCCTGGTGGAACGCTTGCCGACGCTGAGGCTGCTCGCGCGCCCCGCTGTCGATATTGCCGCGCAGGCCCGGCGCCTCGCTCCCGTCCTTGCCAACGCTCTCGGCGATGAATTTGCAGTGGACGTCGCGGACTGCCGCAGCCAGGTCGGATCGGGCGCAATGCCGCTCGACACCGTGCCGAGCGCCGGGCTTGCCATCAGCCACCGATCAGGAAGCGGTCAGGCCCTGGAAGCGCTCGCGGCAGCATTGCGGGCGCTGCCCGTTCCAGTGATCGGGCGCATCGAAAAGCAGGCGCTCGTGCTCGATCTGCGCTGCCTCGAGGACGAGGCCGGCTTGGCGGCCAATCTCGCGAGCTTCTCTCCAGGAGGCGGCGGTGCGGTGGCTTGATCGTCTCGCGCGCAAGCCGGCCCGGAGATCCGTGGCTGACCAGTTAGCCGTCGCCCTCGACGCTGCCAAATGCGGCGACTACGCCACAGCGCTCGGCATCTGGGAGCCGCTGGCGCGGTCTGGATCGGCTCGCGCCCAAAACAATATCGGCGCCTGCTTCGCCGAGGGCCTCGGCGTCGAGCGTGACGGCAATCTTGCCTTCCGCTGGCTGACGCTCGCCGCCGAAGCCGGCGATCCGGTCGGGCTCCGGAACCTCGCCTCGCTCTGTTTCCGCGGTGAAGGGATCGAGCAGAACTATAGCCGCGCGGCCGAACTCTATCAGGCCGCGGCCGAACAGGGCGACGGACCGGCGCAGGACATGTTGAGCTGGATGCTGCTCGAGGGTGAGGTGATCGAGCCTGACATTGCCGAAGCGCGACGCTGGGCGCTTGCCGCCGCCAAGCAAGGGATCGCATCGGCGATGACCCGTGTCGGCATGCTCTATCACAATGCGCTCGGCGTATCACGCGATCCCGCCGAAGCGGTCCGCTGGTGGCGCAAGGCCTCGTTGCTCGGCGATACGGACGGTCAGGCCATGCTCGGCGCCGCCTACCATCTCGGGGCCGGCGTTCCCGCCGACGCCGTCGAAGCCTACGGCTGGCTCCTGCGCGCGCAAGCAGGCGGCAGCGTCCTCGCAGGCCGGTACATGGACGCGGCGCGCGCTGCGCTCACCGCGGACGAAATCGCCGAGGCCGAGCGCCGCGCCACATCGTCGCTCGAGGGGCCTGTACCATGATCGTCGGGACGGCTGGACATGTCGACCACGGCAAGACGGCGCTGGTGCATGCGCTGACCGGCGTCGACACGGATCGGCTCCAGGAAGAGAAGGCGCGAGGCATGACGATCGATCTCGGCTTCGCCTATCTTCCGACGCCGAGCGGGGACGTCGTCGGCTTCATCGACGTTCCCGGTCATGAGCGCTTCGTGCACACGATGGTCGCCGGCGCCAGCGGCATCGATTTCGTGCTGCTGGTCGTGGCGGCCGACGACGGCGTCATGCCGCAGACGCGTGAACATATGGCGATCATCGATCTCCTTGGTGTCAGGCGTGGGCTGGTCGTGCTTTCGAAGTGCGATCTGGCCGAGCCGGCACGACGCGCGGCTGTCGCCGCCGATATCCGCTCCGCCCTCGTGGGCACTGTCCTGGAGGAGGCTGGGGTCATCCCTGTGTCCGCGGTCACGGGCGAAGGCATAGATGACCTCAAGGGCCGGCTGTTCGAAGAGGCGTTGCGCTTTGACGGACGCTCAGCCTCTGGCCGCTTTCGATTGGCGGTCGACCGCAGCTTTACCCTGCACGGCATCGGTACGGTCGCGACCGGCACCGTCCTTTCAGGCTCCGTCGGTGTCGGCGACAGCGTCGTCGTGAGCCCGTCGGGACTTGCCGCGCGCGTTCGCTCGATCCATGCCCAGAACCGGGTAGCCGAGCGCGGCCGCGCCGGAAGCCGTTGCGCGCTCAATCTGGCCGGTGACGGCGTCAGCAAGGAGGCGATCGGGCGCGGGGATGTGATCCTCGATCCCGCGCTTCACGCGCCGACGGATAGGATCGACGCCGAGCTGCGTGTGCTGCGCAGCGAGCGAAAGCCGATCGGGCAATGGTTCCCGGTGCGGCTCCATCACGCCGCGGCCGAGGTCGGGGCCAGGATCGTTCTTCTCGGCGATGAGCCTATAGCGCCCGGCGGCACGGCCAAGGTCCAGATCGTTTTGGAAAGCCCGATCGCTGCTGTGGCCGGCGACGCCTACGTGATGCGCGACACCTCTGCGCAGCGAACCATAGGCGGCGGGCGCTTCATCGATCTTCGGGCGCCAAGCCGGAAACGCCGTTCACCGGAACGGCTGGCTAGACTCGAAGCGCAAGCTATCCCTGTTCCGGAAAAGGCCGTCGCCGCGCTCCTCGACACACCGCCCCGCTGCCTGGACCTGGGAGCCTTCGCCCGCGATCGCGCGCTCGGTGCCGATGACGTCGCAAGCCTGATCGATCGTCTCGGCCTTGCCACCATTTCCGTCGGTGAGACGCAGTTCGCGGTCTCGTCAATGCGTTGGGCTCGGTTCAAGCGCGACCTGAGCACGATCCTGGAGACCTTTCATGCAGAGAACCCGGATTTGCCGGGCATCGGCATCGAAAAGCTGCGCCTTCAGCTCGATCCCTGTCTTCCCGCGCCGGCCTTCGCTGCCGCCATGCGAAGTCTCGTCCGCGTCGGCCAGATTGAGCTCGACGGCGCGTGGATACGGCTTCCGGGCCATCAGGTCCGTCTCGCGGCCAGAGAGGAAGCACTATGGCGTCAGATCGAGCCGCTGATAGCCGGCCCGGTCAGATTCCAGCCCCCAAGAGTGCGCGACATCGCGGGCGAGCTTGGCAGGCCGGAAGCGGAAATCCGCAAGCTTCTGAAACTTACCGGGCGCATCGGCATGGTCCATGAAGTTGCGCATGATCACTTCTTCCTTCGCTCGGCGCTGGCTGAGATCGTCGAGATCGTCTGCAATCTGGCGGCCGAGCATGACGGGCAGTTCAGCGCCGCACAGTTTCGCGACAGTGCGGGCAGCGGGCGCAAGGTTGCCGTTCACATCCTCGAATTTCTCGACCGACACGGCGTCACCTTGCGGCGCGGCGACCTGCGGCGCATCAACAAACATCGGCTGGACCTGTTTCGCCGTCAGGACGACAATGGTCCACCGGCAGAAGGTTCTGGAGGAGCATCGTCCCCGGTGGGGCGTCCGGACTTCAAATCCGGGAGGGGCCGCGAGCCGGTCCTTGGTGGGTTCGACTCCCACTCTCTTCCGCCATCTTCTTAAAGCCTGGCCATGAACATGTGTCGGATATCTCCGAGGAGATGACGCGATGCCAGCAGCCTTTTTGCTTGAACTGACGACTTCGGCTGAGGCCGCCAAGGCTGCGGAGACCAGTTTCCGGCACGAGGCGGCAAGGCGGATTGCGGCGCTGGAGCAAGACCGCGCATTCGCCTTCAGGCGGCTCAACCTCATGCAGGTGATCGCCGATGCCATGGCCCCGGCGGAAAGTGAGGATATCGCCGTGGCGAGCGCCTTCGCCGCTTTGCGCAGCCGCCTCGGCTGGAATGCAGACAGCGATGCGCGCTTGGAGGTGATCTCGCATTTTGGCCCGGTCGCACAGGCAATGTACGGGGACTCAAGCAGAGACCAATCAGCCAGCATTCACGCCGCGCTCGCGGAGTTTGAGCATTGGTATTCTGAAACCCGGGGCTCCAGCTTTTGGGCCCTGTTTGAGCAGCAAATACCGGACACGCCTGTTGTCGATTTCTGAAAATACAAGTTCATGAAAACCTGCAGATCAGGGTTTCCAGGCACAAAGAACCATCGGCGCAACCGCGACCGATCACATCCCCGATCTCAGCTCGGATAGCTCGCTAGCGCTTCAGATTGGGCCTGATTGTCGCGACCTCTTCTCGCGTGCTCGCATCGGGTAATTCGCTAGGACCATCCGGGTTCGGCGTCGGGCTTTCACGCGTGTCCCTCGGCGGCTTGTCCTTTGGATTGGGGTTATACGGTGTTGGTTTGCGTGCTTTTTCCCGTTTCGGTGATTTCGGCATTGTGCAGGTTCCTTTCCCTGCACAACTTGGGAGAAAGTTTGCGGTTCCACGCAAAGTCAGGAGCCCTGCTTCAGAAACGAATGCAGGATTTGATACCTGCCTTACCCGGGCGGGCCGCGAAGAATCGACGCTCGATCCGGTGGATATGTTGTCGCGATGCGCGGAATCGCGACCCCAGTTTGTGATGGAACGCTACCGGCGAATAGTTAGTTCCTCGTCAAACACACCGATCCGGCGGCGGGTTCGTACCTATGGGAGAGTACAATGAAAATCGGCGGTTGCATGACAAGGAATGTAAAGATCGCGAATCCCGAACAGTCAATTCGCGATGTAGCGCAGATGATGGACAGGCTTGACGCAGGAGCCGTTCCCGTGGCCGACAGTGATCGGCTGGTCGGCATGATAACCGACCGTGACATCGTCATCCGCGGGATAGCGTTGGGCAAGGGACCTGACGCCAAGGTGCGTGATGTCATGAGCTCGGAGGTCAAATACTGTTTCGATGACGAGGAGATCGAGCATGTTCTCGAGAACATGGGCGACCTGCAGGTGCGTCGACTGCCAGTTCTCAACCGAGACAAGCGACTCGTCGGCATCGTCTCCCTTGGCGATCTCGCGAGGAATGGCGAGATGGCAGAGGCTGGAGCGGCATTGAGCGGCATCTCGATGCCGGGCGGCCAGCATTCGCAGACTGCCCATTGACTGACGATCGCCAACTGAGAATGCGACATCGGTCTTTGCGAAGCATCGGCTGACATCGGCCGGGCAAGGCCGCCCAGCCGCGGCTGCTTGGACCTCAAGCGCGTCGCGATCTTTTTAGATTCGCGCCATGCGCCGCATCTTTTCGGCAAAGGCCTCGACCTCCCCTTCGAGGGGTTGCTTGCCTGTGTGGGTGAGGAGATAGGCCGGTGTCAGCGAGAGACGCCGGCTCACCGGTTCGACGATTTCAAGCGAATAATAGCCGATCTGCGTGAAGTACAGCACGCGCGCTCGCACGAAGGCCTCGGTGTCTTGGTAGCCATGCCGTGAAAACATCTCGCGGATGGCGTCGACCCTCGCATCGTCTTCCTCGTTGACGATCCGATGCACCTCGGCCGACTGGCTGGACCAGGCCCGCACGGCGAAATCCAGCCGCGGATTGAACAGCGATTCATCCAGCCAGCATTCGAACACGTTGAGCACCGCCTGCGTTATCGATGCGGCGGGCCGGCCCGCTTGCTCGACGATGAAACGGGTGTTGTTGCTGCGCCAATAGTCCAGCAACTGGTCCAGCAGGTCCTGGCGGCTCTTGAAGTACCAGTAGAAGCTGGAGCGGGAGACGTTCAGCTTCTGCCCGAGCGCAAGGACACGAACGGCTTCAACGCCCTCGGAGATCAGCGTCTCCAGCGCGAGCTTCATCCAGTCCTCGCGCGTCACCTTGGTGTTGCCGGTCAGACCGGGCCGCCGCGCGACTTCATCAGCACTGGAATTTGAGAGCATCGCGGCCCGACCAAATTTAACCGCCGGCTAGATAGACCTGAAACAGCAGCCCTACAATCCTGATGATTGTTCGAGCCATTCCCACAGGTAAGGCGCGAAGCCGCGATCGACGTGGAGCCGAACCCGGTCAGCGTGGCCGAACCGGTAGAACAAGACATTGAGGCCGGCAAAAAGCACCGAAGCCGAACGGCTTGCCTGCTGCGGATCGAGTGTCGTGGCCCTGGCGACCAGCTCAGCCAGACCCGGCCCCTCGATCTCGAACACATGCAGCCCGGCATCCATGATCGAAACCGCGAAACCGCCCTCATGCCAGCCGGCCGCAATGGGCAATGGCCGTTCGCCGACGGCGAGAATGCGATCGCGCGCGATCCGCACGACATAAGCGTCGCCGCTGGCAACCGCGCCGGCTCCAACGCCCTCGCCCGCAAGACCGGAGGCCTGCGACCAGGCTGCGGGGTCGCCGCTGACCAGGAGCTGGTTCAGCCCGCCAGGCGTTCGCACGCTGATGCCACCCTTGTTCAGCACCGCGGTGGCCCAGTCGGGCGCCGGCGGCCACTTTTCGGCAAGGTTACGCATGGAGCCGCTTCCCCTCCGGATCGAAGGCGCACGGCGCAACGATCGTTGCCTGCCGCACGACGCCGAGATGTTGAACGTCGATCGTTTCCCCATGCCGCGCAGCGCCGCGCTCGATGAGCGCCAGCGCGACCGGGCGCCCCAGGGTCGGGCTTCGATAGCTGGAGGTGACGAAGCCTATGCTCCTCAGGCGGCCCCCGCTTTTCTCCACCCCATGCGCGCCGGTCGCCAACGGCGCCTCACCTTCGCGGACCGCGAGGCCGACAAGCTGGTTGCGATTGGCGCCGTTCGCCGCTTCGGTGAAAAGCGAGCGCCGGCCGACGAATTCACCTGTACGTTTGGTGCGCGGCCCCGCCACGCCCAGGTCGTGCGGCATGGTGTTGCCGTCGGTGTCCCTGCCGATGACGATATATCCCTTCTCGGCGCGCAGGATCATCAGCGACTCGAGCCCGAGCAGAACGGCATCGAACGCGCGGCCCTCTTGCTGCATCCGCATCCAAAGCGCCTCGGCCCGATCGGCGCGGACAGAGATTTCGTAGCTTCGGTCGCCGGTGAAGGAGACCCGGGTGATGCGCACCTCGTCGCCGGCAAAACGGCCGGCCGCTACGGCCATGTGCGGCAGGCTGGCTTCGTCCAGCGCAGCACCCAGATCGAGCGCTTCCACCAGTCCGCGCGCGTTCGGCCCCGACACCGTCAAGGTGGCGTATTGCGCGGTGGCGTTGTGGATATAGACCGCATCGCGGCCAAAACGATCCTGCCGCCACTCTTCGAGCCGGGCATGGACGGCGGCGACATGCGACGACGAGCAGGAGACGATGAAGCGGTGCTCGTCCAGACGGACGAGAACGCCGTCGTCGAACACGACGCCGTTTTCCGACAGCATGAAACCGTAGCGGCAATAGCCCGGCTTCAAGGTCGACATGGTGTTGTAATAGATGAAGTCGACGAATTCGGGCGCGCGCGGGCCGATCACTTCGATCTTGCCGAGCGTCGAGCCGTCGAAGAGCGCGACGGACTGCCGGGCGCGCCGCGCCTCCTCCCGGATCGCGGCTCCGGCTTCGCCGCCTCCATAATAGGCCGGCCTCAGCCAGCCGCCATATTCCTGGAAGACTCCACCTGCCGCGCGATGGTTCGCCTCCAGCGGCAGGCGGCGGACCGGGGGGTGCATGCTGCCCCGGCGCGCTCCGGCCAGGCAGGCAAAGGGGACAGGCGTGAATGGCGGCCGGTAGGTCGTGGTGCCGACTTCCGCGATGGCGCGTCCGGTAACATCGGCCAGCAGCGCCAGGCCGTTCAGGTTCGACGTCTTGCCCTGGTCGGTTGCCATGCCGAGCGTCGTGTAGCGTTTCAGATGCTCGACGGAGACGAAGTTCTCCCGCGCCGCAAGCTCGACGTCCTTGGCGGTGACGTCGCTCTGATAGTCGATCCACACACGGCCCTTGGCCTTGGGCTTCGGCCACAGGCTGACGACGCCCAGCGTCGCCTCCGCGCCGGTGCTGCGGGGCGCCGGCGTCGACGAGGAGCCGAACGGGCCGAGGGCCGCCGCACCGCTGGCCAAGGTTTCGGAAAGCGAGACCGTGCCGGCTGCGGCGCCGGCTACGCCGATCCCCTCGACAGACTCACCTGGAACGAAAGCCGCGAGCTGATCGCTCCAGGCGAGCTTGCCCTTGGCCTGCGAGAACAAGTGCACCGTGGGCGTCCAGCCGCCGGAGACGAGCACGCAATCGGCCGCGAGCGCCGTGCCGTCATCGAGCAGGACACCCTGGACCGCATTGCGGCCGCGCGCCGCCGCAATCGTGCGCCCCGGCAGAATGCGAATACCGGCCTTCGCTTGCGCGCCGGCGTCACGCCGGCAATCGACAACCGTCACAGAGGTGCCGGCCGCCGCCAGCGCCGAGGCCGGCTCGTAGGCGCTGTCGTTGTTGGTCGCGACCACGATCTGTCGGCCGACAAGCACGCCATGCCGGCGCAGATAGGCAAGTGCGGCGTCGGCAGAGAGGATGCCCGGAAGATCGTTGTTGGCCAACGGAACGGGCCGTTCGATCGCCCCCGTCGCCAGCACGATGCGGCGTGGCCGCACGCGCCACAGCGTGTCAGGCCGGCTGTCGCGGTGCCGCTGGTTGAGCGCGACCAGATTGTGATCGTAGAGGCCGAAGGCGGTCGTTTCCATGAGCACGATCTGACCGTCGCTCTTCAGCCTGGCCACGGTAGCCTCGGCCCACGCCGTCCCTTCCATGCCATCGACTTTGCCGGCGCGGTGGCGCAGCGATCCGCCGGGATGCGTCCAGTCGTCCACCAGGACGACCGAGTGCCCAGCCGCCGCGGCGCCGGCAGCCGCGGCGAGGCCAGCCGGTCCGGCACCGACCACCAGGACGTCGCAATGATGGTTGATCTGGTCCGCGGCCTCACGTGGCTTCCAGTCGTGGTCGACGATGCCGAGTCCAGCCATGGCGCGGATGCGCGGCTCGAACAGGTGCCAGTCCGGCCACATGAAGGTCTTGTAATAGAAGGCGGCCGGCAGGAAGCGGGCAAAACGGTCCAGCATCGCGTTGCGGTCGGCCAGCGCCGTTGGCGAAGCGTTGACGCTCTTGACGACGATACCGTCGCTCGCCGGCACAGTCGTCGCCCGCGCATTCGGCACCCGGCCGCCCGCGCCCTCGATATCGACCAACGCGTTGGGTTCCTCGACACCCGAACCCCAGATGCCGCGCGGCCGATGATATTTGAAGCTGCGGCAGACAACGGCCTGGCCGCTGGCCAGCAAGGCGGAGGCGATCGTGTCGCCGGCAAAACCTTCGACGCGCCTGCCGTCGAAGGAGAAGGTCAGTGGGCGGGCGCGATCGATATCGCTGCCGCCACTAGCGAGACGGGACGCGCTCATGCGCCGTGCTCCGTTTCGCCGAGCGCGGAAGAACCCGAGACCTTGTGGCTGACGCTGTCGCGGCTCATCGCGAAGAACTCCCCGCAGGTCAGATGCATCCAGATCTCGCGGGTCGGCCCCTTCGGATTGTCGCGCATATGGAGATAGCCGGCCCAGCGCTCGGCCGTCACGTCGGTGCCGTCGGGCCTCAGATTGCCGGCTTCGCCGCCATAGTGAAATTCGCTTTCTTCGCGCGGCCCGCAGAACGGGCAGGGAAAGAGCTGCATCTCTTCTACACCTTCAATGGGCAATGCCGGAGCCGGCGGCCTCGTCGATCAGCCGCCCGCGGGCGAAGCGGTCGAGATCGAAGGGCCGGCTGATGTCGTGGTGCCTGCCGGTGGCAAGCAGATGGGCAAGCAGCGTGCCGCCGGCGGGGATCGCCTTGAAGCCGCCGGTGCCCCAGCCGCAATTGAGGAACAGGCCGGGGAGCGGCGATTCACCGATGATGGGCGAGGAGTCAGGGACGACATCGACGATGCCCGCCCATTGCCGCATCATCTTCAGCTGGCCGAAGATCGGGAACATTTCGAGCATGCCGGCGATCACGCCCTCAAGCACCGGCAGGTTGCCGCGCTGGCCGTAGGAGGGGATGCGGTCGAGCGCGCCGCCGATGACCAGTTCGCCCTTGTCCGACTGGCTGACATAAACGCCCGTGTCCGGCGAGATCACCACCGTGTCGAGGATCGGCTTGACCGGCTCCGACACGCAGGCCTGCAGCGCGTAGGAATTGATCGGCAGCCGGAACCCCGCCTTCGCCGCCAGCACCGAGGAATGGCCGGCCACCGCCATTCCGGTGCGCTCGGCGCGGATCGCGCCGCGCGAGGTGACGACGCCGCGGCAGCGGCCGTTCTCGATGATGAAGTCGGTGATCTCGCAGTTCTGGATGATGTCGACGCCGAGACGGCTTGCGGCGCGCGCATAGCCCCAGGCCACCGCATCATGACGGGCGGTGCCGCCGCTCGGCTGCCAGGTTCCGCCGTAGACCGGGTAGCGGGCATCCGGACCGAAATTGTAGATCGGCACGACGCGTCGCACGTCCTCGACCGAGAACAGCTCGCAATCAATGCCGTTGACCTGGATGGCGTTCACGGACCGGGCGGCGGTTTCCATGCCCGCTTCGCTATGCGCGAGGGTCAGGATGCCGCGCGCGGAAAACATCACGTTGTAGTTCAGGTCCTTCGACAACGTCTTGTAGAGGCTGTGGGCGAGCCCGTAGATCGCCGCGCTTTCGGGATAGAAGTAATTGGAACGCACCACGGTGGTGTTGCGGCCGGTGTTGCCGCCGCCGATCCAGCCCTTCTCCAGCAACGCCACGTTGGTGACGCCGTGGTTCTTGGCCAGATAATAGGCCGTGGCGAGACCATGGCCGCCGCCGCCGATGATGATGGCGTCATAGCTCGCCTTCGGATCGGGGGAGCGCCAGGCCTTTTCCCATCCGGTCTGGCCGGCGATGCCTTCCCTGAGGAGCGAAAGCGCCGAATAGTGTCTTGTCATGCGTTCGAACCCGCCTCACCGCATGGTTGACTTGGCGCGTATCCGCACGCGGCTCCGGTGACCCAGCGCCAAGCCCGCGCAATCGGTTCGCACCGCCCTCGAAACCCCATGATCCCTTCCGTCCGCTGCTGATCGACGAACGCCGGCGACTCCGGCGCAGCGTGAACTTAGCGCGAATGTACACCTGTGTCCATTCGGTGCGGAGGCGACCTATGGACTGGGGAATGCCGGCGTCTAAGCGAATGTCGGATATGACGGCGCCTCCAGTGCCTGAACCGCAAACCATAGTATTTTATCTAAATTTTTAAGAAGATTTGAGGCATTAACTAACTATTAATATATCGCTTAACTTTTTGATTTTTTTACTTATGGTGCCATGAAGGGGGTAGTTTGAATATCGGAGAATGGGGCGACTTCTCCTATGCGGAAAGTTTTAGAAAGTGCAAAAAGAGATTTTGAAGAAGACTGCGCTACGAACAGTGGATCGGATCCGTTCTATCCCAGCCAGAATTTGACGCCCGCAAACCATGAGACCTCTCATTTGCCCCGGTTGCACCATCAGACTCCAGCCGGGCACGCAAGCGTGACCGCCGTAGCGAAGCTGGACGCAGCACCTTCGCGGCAGGACCTGCATGCATTGCCGACAGTGCAGCTTGGGGGCCTGCCCGTCACGGTGGTCGACCGGCAGGGCGCCGCCCGCCTGATGATCGCGGCGGCGCGGCAGCACCGCCGCGGCAGCCGTCCCTATTATTTCACTTCCGCCAATGGCGAAGTCATCGCCCAGGCGCGCGCGAAATCGGAAATAGCCGCCCTCTTCCGCGACGCCGATCAGATCTTCGCGGACGGCCAGCCGCTTGTGCTCGCCTCGCGCCTCTTGTGCCGCACGCCGCTGCCCGAACGGGTGGCTACCACCGATCTGTTCCATGACGTTGCAAGGCTGGCCGAGAACGAGGCCGCGACCTTCTACCTGCTGGGGTCGACGGAGGCCGGCAACGCCAAGGCGGTAGCGGCGATCAGGGCCAGCTATCCGCGCCTGCGCATCGTCGGCCACAGCCACGGCTATCTCACCGGCGATGCGCTTGAGAAGAAGCTCGACGAGATCAACACGCTGGCGCCGGACATATTGTGGCTGGGCCTCGGCGTTCCGCGCGAGCAGATCTTTGTCCGCGATTATGCGCCGCGGCTCTCGAATGTCGGTGTGATCAAGACCTCCGGCGGGCTCTTCGACCATGTCGCCGGCAAGGTCCGCCGCGCGCCGCTCTGGGTCCAGAAGGCCGGCTTCGAATGGCTCTGGCGCATGCTGATGGAGCCGCGCCGGCTCTTCTGGCGCTATTTCACCACCAATCCCCGCGCTCTCTATGCCTTGTTGAGGTATTCCCAATGACAGCCGAACATTCGCCTCGTCCGCTGCCGGTGGGAGCCGACACCGAGATCGCCATTGTTGGCGGCGGGCTCTCCGGGACGCTTGCCGCAACCCTCCTCGGACGGGCGGGCTACCGTGTCACCCTGATCGACCGCTATGCCGTTTTTCCACGCGAATTCCGTGTCGAGAAGATCGCCGGCGACCAGATTGAAAAACTGCGCCGGATCGGCCTCCTGGACAGTCTTTCCGCGGCCGCTGCGGCATTCGACGAGATCGTCAACGTGCGCAAGGGACGTGTGCTCGACCGCACGCGCGCCCGCCACTACGGCATTTTCTACGATGACCTCGTCAGCGCGATGCGCGCCGAGCTGCCCGAGACCGTGCGCTTCATTGCCGGCCGGGTAAGCGCGGTTGAGGCGGGCCCCGAGCGCCAGCGTGTGTCGATCATCGGGCAGGAAGATGTGACGGCTCGTCTCCTCGTGCTCGCTACTGGCATGGGGGATATTCTGCGGCGCGACCTCGGCATCGAGCGCCGGTTCGTCCACCAGCGGCAGTCGCTGACCTTCGGCTTCAATATCCGGCCGGCGGGCGCGAGCGCCTTCAAGCACCCGGCGCTGACCTATTACGGCGAGCGGGTCTCCGACGGCATCGACTACCTGAACTTCTTCCCGGCCGGCGGCGTCACGCGCGCCAATCTCTTTGTTTTCCGCGAGCATAACGACCCGTGGGTGAAAGCGCTGCGCGACCGTCCCCGCGAAACGCTCACCGAAACGCTCCCGGGACTTGTCAACGCATTCGGCGATTTCGAGGTCATCGACCGCGTCTCGAGCTGGCTCACCGACCTCACCGTCGCCGAGAACTGCAAGCGCGATGGCGTCGTCCTGATCGGAGACGCCTATCAGACATCCTGTCCCGCTGCCGGAACCGGCGTCAGCCGGCTGCTCACCGATGTCGAACGGCTTTGCATGGTTCACGTGCCGCAATGGATGGCCACGCCCGGCATGGCGGCGGCGAAGATCGCCGCTTTCTATGACGATCCGGCGAAGCTGGCGATGGACGAACATGCGCTCCAACTCGCGAATTTCCGCCGCAGCCTGACCATCGATACCGACCTGCGCTGGCGCGCGCGCCGGCAAGTCCACTTCAGCCGCCGCCGCATCCTGCATGAGATCGACAACCTGAGCCCGAGTTTCGCCGCGAGGCTGCGCGGCCTCAAGCGGCCGAAGGTCGAAGCCGCCTCCTGATCGCGGACCGTCGGCTGGCACATAACGCCAGATGGCCGCGCCCGTGCATCAAGGTGCCCGGCCAATTCGCGACTTCGAAGCGCGCGTAAAGCATTCAAACCGATTCGCTTCGACCGCCAGATTTCAGGAAGATTCGGTTGCCTCGTCGGGAGCCGGGGGCACCATGACGGGAGCCGGCTTGGCCTTCTTGCCATGCGCCGCTTCCCGGACACGCCGGGCAAATGCCTTGGCTGCCGGCAATTTCTCCACCGTCAGATGCGCCGCATAGCCGAGCGGACTCCCAGCACGGTAGATCTGCCACATCGGTGAAGGCCGTCCGCCGAAGATGCGCTTGTAGGGCTCGTCGCCGATGGTGAAATCGAGGTGGTGATCGCCGCGCTCGATACAGTCGCGGGCGATCTGCTCGAACATCAGGCTGCCGATCGACTGCTTCCTGTAGCCGGCCTCGTCGAAGCCGCCGAGAATGACCAGGAGCGAGCCGCGATGCTCGAGGCCCAGCGCCCCGGCAATCGGCCGGCCGTTCATCCAGAACGCGTAGGTGCGGGCGAAACCGCCGCATCCCTCATTGGCGACGGCCAGGTAGAAATCGAAATAGGAAGGAACCTGCAGGAGGTCGGCGGGACCATTGCTGCCGTCGAAGCGTTTGCCGCGATAGAGCTTGAGGGCATCGAACGTCGTGCGGATGGCGTCCGGGCCGCCCACGCACTCGAAGCGCGCCTCCCCCATACGGTTGAGCTGGCGGGATTTCTTGTCGAGCTCCTTGCGATAGGACTGGTCCAGCCGATGCTCGCGCCAGCCGGCGAATGTCGGCTCCAGCTTGCTGGAATAGGCGCTCATGCCCATGCTGTCGCGCTTGTCGATGCCGAACAGCCGTTCCATCGCCAGCGAGCGGTCAGCCAGCTTGCCGATGCGCAGGAGATCGTAGGGCCGCAGAAGCTTTCGGATGGCGGCGACCGTGCGGCTGTCGGCGAGGATGCGGGCGAACGTCTCCTCGTCGGCGACCGGCGACACATAGTCGGAAACCCGCATATCGGCGAATTCCACGACCCTCAGCAGCGTGTACCGGCGCCTCACCAGAGGCAGGATCATCGCGAGCTTCCCGCTTACGCGCGCGCGAACGACGATGACTAGCGGCGTGGCGCCGCCTTGCCGCACGATCTTCTCGTACAGTTGCGCCAGCCATATGGGATGCTGGAAGGCGGTCGCCGCCGAACTGGCGAAGAGCTCGGCGTATTCCGTCGAACGGAAATCGAACGCATCCTCGACAGTGACTTCAAACATGTGATCCGAACCGGGCGGGAACAGCGGTCTATCGACGACGTCTTGCGCTTCAGGTCAAGATCGGTCGCCGGGATAGTTGGAATCTTGGTATATGCGTAAAATGCTAATGTTGCGTTGCACCGTGGCTGGGCGCATGCGGCTCAGCCGGTTCGGGATCGCAAGTCGCCGTGAAAGTCGAAGTCGGAGTTTGCGTGTAACCCCGATGTAAGCATTTTGGGCTAGTCTTTCGCTCCTCATTGTCGGAACTATCGGAACCCGAATAGAAAAATAGACGCGGACGGCAAGACATGCTGGCGATCGAAGTCATCGTTCCGCAATCGGCGCCTCGGCGCTGGCAGCAGGTCGCAATAGAGCGGCTGGCGGCGGACGGCCACGATGTCGCGGTGCTGCATCAGCCCGGACCGGCAGGCTGGCCTGCCGCGGCAAAAGCCGCCTTCCGGTTCGAGCAACGTCTTTTCCGGCGGCACGGCCCCCATCTTGCCGACCGGGTGCACGCAATCCAGGCAAGGCCCGGCAATCGCCCTGCCGCGTTGAGGCTCGACCTTGCCGGCAATGCGGCGCTATCGGACGTTCCCACGATCGGCCTTCTGTTCGACGGATCCCGCGCCGATCTTTCGGCGGCAACTGCTGTCGCGACCGGAAGGCTGCCGGTGATCGAGGCCGTACTCGACAGAAAAGCGGTGGTCGGGCAGGCGCGGCCGATGGTCGACAAGCGCGAATCCACGGCGCTCGGCACCGAGGATGTGTTCGCCCGGGCCATCACCCTGGTTCGCTCGGTCGCCCGCGCGTTCGCAGCGGGCCGGCTGCCGCACGAGGCAACTGCCGAAACTCGCGGTCACGGCGAGCGGGCCTCCACCGCATTCACCTCCGCCTATCTCGGCGCGGCGCTGCCGCGGCTTGGCCGGGAAGCGCTCCGGCGCGCGCGCTTTCGCCATGCGCATTGGCGGGTCGGCTACCGCTTCACCGATGCACCAGGCGTCGCGGAAACGGCCACGCTCGGGACCGGCTGGTCGGTGTTGCCCGACCCCGGCGATCATTTCTATGCCGACCCGTTCCCCTTTTGGTGGCAGGACCAGCCCTTCGTGTTCGTCGAGGACTATCCGCACGCCACCGGCAAGGCGGTCATCTCCGTCGTTCCATTCGATGCGGGCGGCCTCCCCGGTACGCCCCGGGTCGTGCTGGAGGAAGCGCATCACCTCTCCTACCCGCAGGTGTTCGAGCGCGACGGCGCCGTCTGGATGCTGCCGGAGGCGAGCGCCGGCGGCAGGCTCATGCTCTACCGCGCCTCGAGCTTTCCGGACGGTTGGGTTCCCGAAGCCGTGTTGGTCGAAGGCGAGATTTCCGATGCCACCTTGTTGGAGCATGACGGGCTCTTCTGGCTGTTCGCCACGGATCGGGACGGTCATGGAAGCACATCCGACATGCTGGTGGTTTTCTCGGCTCCCGCGCTCACCGGCCCGTGGCGGCCGCATCCGGCGAACCCGATCCTGATCGACCATCGCATGGCTCGCCCCGGCGGAGCCTTCGTCCGCAATCGCGAGGGCCGCATCCTCCTTCCGGTGCAGGACGGAACGCTCGGCTATGGCGGCGGGCTTGGCCTGGCCGAACTGCTGCAACTCGACCAGCAGGCGGTGCGGCTGTCGGCGCCCCGTCCGATCGATGCGGCGGGCGACTGGCCCTATCCGAAGATCCACACGCTCAACCGGGCGGGCCGGCTGGAGGTGATCGACGGGATCGCTGCCGTGCGAAAGCGATCAGGCAAGAAGTAGCGCCTCGTAGCCCGCGCACATCCTTGCCGGCGAATATTTGTCCCGCAGCCGCCGTCCGGCCGCCGAAAGCCTGGCCTTGAACTCCGGCCGTGCGAACAAGTCGGCAAGCCCCTTGGCCATGCCGGCGGCGTCGGCCTCGACGAACAGCGCGGCGAGAGAGCCGTCCTCGGCGGTCAGCACCTCGCGCAAGACATCGAGGTTGCTCGCAACGACCGGCAGCCCGGAAATCGCCGCTTCGACGCAGGCGAGACCGAAGGTCTCCATCATCGACGGAAACGCGTAGGCGTCGCCGGCCGCGAGGAATTCGAAGATGCGCGCCGGAGGAACCTCGCCGACGAGATGCAGGCGGTTCGCCACGCCGCGGCTCTCGGCAAAAGCGACGAGCGTCTCGCGCTCCGGCCCCGCGCCGGCGAGCGCAATATGGACATCAGGCAATCGGTCGAGCGCCCCGACAAGCGCGATCTGGTTCTTCATGCGCGTCAGCCGGCCGGACGAAACGGCCAGCCATACATCCCGCGGCAAGCCGAAGGCGGCGCGCGCCGCCGCCTTGTCGAATTCCTCGCCCGGTGCGGGCACGCCGTGGTCGATACGGTGGATACGCCGCCGATAGGATTGCGGATAGCGATCGAATTGCGCTTCCGTCCAGCCGGAATTGACGACATTCGCCTGGTAGAGGCCGGCCATGCCCATCAGCTTGTCGATCTGCGAGAGCAGCCCCATGACCCCCTTGCTGTGCGGGGCGCCGCTCTGATTTGCGACGATGTGCCTGACGCCGGCGAGCCTGGCGCCGATCGTGCCGAAGATATTACCGTAGTGCTGGTAGGTGATGACGGCGTCGGGGCGTGCCGCGCGCAGATAATGCACCAGGCCGATGGTCGCCCGCATCTGTCCGGGCAGTCCGCGCGGCTGCTCCGTCAGGATGAAATCCGCATGGGGATCGCCGTCATAAGCTTCGGTCTTCCGGTACATGAAGACGGTGCGCACCTGGTGCCCGCGCGCCCGCAATCCTTCGCCCACCATGTCGGAGACGCGTTGCGCCCCCGCGGCCTCGGCCTGGGTCTGCACCTGAACGATCTTCACGTGCGCCCTCTCGGGAGCGCCTGGGGCACCAGACCGATCCTATCCAGGGACAGGCCGAGGATCGACGGGTTGATGCCGATTCTGCGCCGAGCGATCGACACCCCGAAGGCGGTCCAGGCGACGACGGTTCCGGCGATGCTGAGCGCGGCGCCAATCGGTCCGAGATAGTAGGTTGCCACGGCCGTCACGCAAAGTCCGACGATGTTGACGACGACAAGCACCTTGAACAGCGCATGTTGCAGGCCGGTCAACTGCAGCAGGATTTCGATCGGGCCGCAGGCGGTGCCGAATGTCGCCCCTATGCCGAAGATGACGAGCGTTGCCCTCATGGTCGGCGTCGCATAGGCCGTATTGAAGATGGACAGGATGAGATTGCCGAAAATCCAGAACGCCGCCAGCACGCAGAGCGCAATCGCCGAGCCGCCAAGGGCTGCAAGACTGGTGATGCGCTGAACGTGTGCCCTGTCGCCGCTGTAGAAGGCGGCCGATATCTGCGGCGCCAGCGCCTGGTTGATGCCGTTGAGGGCAAGGGTCACGAAACGCGTGGTCCGGTCCGCCACGAAGATCGCGCCGGCCGCCTCCGGCCCCAGGATCATCGCCACGAGCAGTGTGCTGACCTGGCCGAGGGCCGGCGGCAGTGAGGTGACGCCCCACAGGCCGAGCGTGACGGTCTTGAATTCCTGCTTTTGTCCTTCCGTGAGACGGCCCCGGTCGGCGCGCGCCGTGTCGCGCACCAGAAGCACCGTTTGCGGAACGACGGAGAGGATGAGCAGCAAGGCCGTCAGGTAGGTCGCCGCCACCGCGCTCATTTTGACATGCAGGACATGGAGGACGAGAACGGCGACGATCGTCGCCGCGCGCCAGATGATGTCCCGCGGCAACAGGCCGGATATCAGCGCATTCTTGGCCCGGAATGCGCCGGAGGTGAATTCCGACCAGCCGAGCGAGAAGGACAGCACCGCGGCCGCCACGCAGAGCGGGAGCCATTCCGGCGCTCCCCTGCCGACGAATGGCAGGAACCCCACGACGATCATGAGCAGGCTGGTGGCAACAAGTCCTGCCAGCGCCACGAGAATGGCGCGCGCCATCAGCCCGTGGGCCGAGCCGAGGTCGCCCAATCCGGCATATTGTGGCCAGAACCTGAGCACGGTGCTCTGCTGGCCAACCGAAGCGAAGAAGGAGACCAGGCTCGCGCCGGCGTAGGTCGCGCTGTAAAGGCCGAACTGCCGTTCGTCCGTCACCATCGCCACGGCCACGAACATCAGGAAGGACAGGCCAGCGCTGGCTAGCTTGATGATGCCGGCCACGGCGCCGCTCTTGGCAAGCGCCGTGATCGACATGCGCATGTCGGTCGCCGGGCTGGCCGCTGCCCCCGGGGCGGCCTCGCGGTCCCCTGAATTGTCCTTCAACCTCGCCTCCTGAGACGATCGGCGATGGGCTACCCCGCACCTACGACGACGCTCAAAACCCGATCCTGCATAAGCAAAATGCCGCAACCGCGCCAGCGCGAACGCTTCGCATGGTTACCGGCGTCGCTCGACGCGAAGCACATGGTCTCAGCACCACCCTTAACGGATGGCTAACGATAATCCTTAATAATGTGGAGACGAGTGAGGTCGTGAGATCGCGGCTGCGCACGAGGAAAATGATGAAGCCAGCCAGGATCGACGAACGCACTCTTCCGCCGCTGTTCGACATAGGTGCCGTGTGGGCCATCCTTTGGGCGCGTCGTTTGATGGTCCTTGCCATCGCCGGCGCGGCAGTGCTGCTGGCGCTTTCCTATCTTGCGGTGACGAAGCCGAGCTACACGGCGACCGCCTCGATACTGATCGACCCACGCGACACGCGCGCGACCAATTTCAACAATGTGCTCCCGGGAATCGGGTCCGACAGCGCCGCTATTGCCAGCCAGGTCTTCGTCATTCAATCGCCTGATCTGCTGGGCTCGGTTTTCAAGAACCAGAAGCTCGACAGCGATCCGGAATTTGCCGGGGCCGGCCTGATGTCGCGTCTATTGTCGCTGTTCGGAGCCGGCGCGACCTCGGCGCAGGATGCCGCCTTCAAGCGCTTCCAGAGCAAGGTATCGGTGGAGCGTGAAGGGCTCACCTACGTCATCAATGTCAGCTTCACCTCCCCGTCGCCGGAAAAGGCCGCGCGCATCGCCAACGCCATCGTCGACCAATACCGGGCAGGCCTGGTGGGAGAACGCGAAACCGCCAACAGCGATGTCAATACGCTGCTGACCGACAGGATTTCCGGCCTGCAAAAGGATGTCAGCGACGCGGAGCGGGCGGTCGAGGATTTCAAGGCGAAACACAATATCCTCAATTCGACGGATGGCGGCACGCTGCAGTCGCAACTCGATCAGCTGACCTCGCAACTCATTGCCGCCCAGGGCGACGCCGATCAGGCCAAGGACCGCTATAACCAAGCGCTTGCAGCAGGCAGCTCGCCGGCCGGGCTCGCCAAGCTCGCCGACATTCTTACCTCCACCTCCGCCGTCAAATTGCGCGACGACTACAACCAGCGCGCCGCCGAACTGGCCAGCCTGGAAACCATGTACGGGCCGCGTCACCCGACCATCGGGCGGCTTCAGTCGGAACTGGAGCGGATGAAGAGGCTCATGGCGGCCGAGGCCGATCGCATCAGGCAGCAGCTGAAGGCCAACTACGAACTTGCCGTGCAGAATGTCCAGAAGCTGCAGGGTAAGCTCGAGGTCTTGCGCCAGCAGTCGACCAACTCGAACATCGCGCAGGTGCAGCTGCGGCAACTGGAATCCAGGGCTCAGGCCGCGCGCGCGGTGCTCGACGACTTCCTCAAGCGTGCGCAGGAAACATCCCAGATGCAGGGCGCGCAGACCTCCGAGGCGCGCAAGATCGGCGCGGCCACGCCGCCCGTGCAGCCGACATGGCCGAAGCCGGTTCTGCTTCTGTTGGTGAGCGCCGTTCTGGGATTGCTCGCCGGGTGCGGCCTTGCCCTCGCGCTCGGGCCGGTCCAGCAGCGGGAAGATAATCCGCAAGCACCGAAGGATGTCGCGCCGAAGCCGGTCGCGGACCGCAAGGACAGCGCGCCTGTCGCGCCCCGGCCATTGCCGACGCCGGCCAATTTCGGCGAATACCGCCTGCCCGGCGTCGCCGGCGGCACCGCCTACTCCAACATCAAGGCGATCAGGAAGCAGCTGTTCCAGACGGGAAACGAAGCGCTTTCGCTCGCCGTCCTGAAGATCATGCGCCAAATGGTCCTGCACCTCGACGACCATGGCAAACCCTTTGTCATCCTGGTGTCGTCGATCGGCAGCAGCTTTGAGGCAAGGATTGCGGGCGCGATGCTGGGAATGGGCATGCAACGCGCCGAGCAGAATGTGCTGATGGTGGAAATCGGCGATCAGCTGTCGGAGTCGATGACCAGCGGAGCCGGGTTGTTCATCGACGGCGCGACCGGCCTGCGGACGGTCGTGTGCAGCTCCGTGGCAGAGAAGGGTTCTACCGTTGCGGATCGCAACACGTTCCGCAGTATTCTGGCGGAGGCCGGGAGCGCCTTCGATTTCGTGCTCGTGACCGCGCCCGCGTTCAACGAGAACGGCTGGAAACCGGAACTCTTCGCCAGGGCCGATCTGACGCTTCTCGCGCTTGGCCCGTCCGAGCAGCCTTCGGAAGCCGCCAGACTGCTTGCCCAGCAATTCGGCGCCGGCCAGATCGGCCGCAGCGCCACCCTTGTCGTCGCGCCGGACAGCGCGCGGCCGGCCGACGCGGCCAACGATCCTCGACACGTCGGCGAATGGCGCCGCAGCACCGCCGCCAGGGGATAAGCCGTGGAAGCGATGGATCGATGACATCGCCGCCCAGGGTATCACGGCGACATGCGCTGGCGCTCGCCGCGGGAGCCCTTCTCGCGACTTCCCCTCTGCCAAGGTCCGCCGCGCTGGCCACCGCCGGTGCCCTTGCCCCCTCGCGCGGCTTCAACCTTCCAGGATGGCTCGATCGCGACGGTGGGCCTGCCCCCGCCACGGCGACCCTCGAAAAGCTGCGTCGGGCGGGATTCGAAACGATCCGGCTGCCGGTAAACGGCGACCTCGTCTCCGCCGGAAATCCGGCAACGCTCCGCCGCATCCAGAACGGGGCCAGAGACCTTGTCGGCTTGGGCTTCTCCGTCGTCCTCGACATGCATCCCTCGGGCGAGCTCGTGGCGGCTTTCCGGAATGATCCCGAGGCCGCGGGCGCACAGGTGCTCCAGGCCTGGACGGCCCTGCGTGTCGTCGTCGCCGACCTGCCGGCGGATTGGGTCTATCCGGAGCTGCTGAACGAGCCGCCCATGGAGCGGCCGGCATGGCTGGCGCTGCGGGACCAGATCGCCGCAACGCTGCGAGCAAGCTGCCCGCTCCACACTCTGGTCTGGGGACCGGCTCGGTTTCAGGGTATCTGGGAAATCGCCGACACGCCGCCGCTCGCCGACGACAATCAGATTGCCGCCGTTCACTATTACGCGCCGATGGCATTCACCCATCAGTGCGAAAACTGGGATGCATCGCCGCTCGCCCGCATCGCGAACCTGCCCTTTCCCGCGAGCAAGGACATGGCGCCGGTGAGCCAATTACTTTCAAAGCTGCGCGCGGCGGGCGACGAAGAGGCCGCCAACCTCGTCGAGGACGAATTGTCGGCGCCTTGGACGGAAGCGCGGATCGCCGCGGATTTCGCCGATCTGGGGCGCTGGTCCGCGACGCATGACTGCCCGGTCATGCTGAACGAATTCGGCGTGCTCAATTTCTGCGTGGATGCGGTAAGCCGCGCGGCCTGGGTGCGCGCCGTGCGCAAGGCGGCAGAGACGAACCATGTGGCATGGACCTATTGGGAGCTCGATCAGGGTTTCGGCTTCATCAGAAGCAGGCAAAGTGTCGAGGGCTTCGACGGCTCGATGCTTGCCGCGCTCCTTGGAAGTTAAGCGGGAACGGACGTGGACGATAGGCACCATAAGCCCTTGCCTCGGCGGGCAATGACCGGAACAGGTCGGCGATGAGCACGACCCAGGCCTATGCGCCCGTCGGGCTGGACGCGCCAGGCAGCGAGACGCCCGAAGCCCTGCTGCATGTCGGCCTTGCCTTGCTTGTCGTCGCGCTTGCCGTCTCCGCCTTTGCCGTCTGGACTCCGTTCGGTATAGCCGCGACCTTCGTGCTGATGCTGATCGTTGCGAACGCGATGCCTTCGGGCGTCCCCGTGCTGATCATCTGCGCCTTCCTCTACCAGAACCTCATGGTCGCCTGGTTCACCCCTTACATTCCCGACAACGACACATTCGACGCGCTGCGCGGTACCAACTTCATCATCCTGATGACCGCGTTCACCATTTTCCTGGCCGCCTCGTTTCAGTACCGCGTGCGCGCGCTCACCGAACTGCGCCCGTGGCTGCTGCTGAGCATCGTGCTGTGCGGAACGGTTTGTTTCTATTTCGCTTTCGGCGTCGTGCATGGCGGCCTCAAGGACGCCGTCGTCTACTTCCGCAACACCATCACGCCGCTCGCCTGCTTTCACGTCGCGGTGCTGGCCGCCAGCCTTTATCCCGTCGATCTGCGCAAGAGCATGCTTTGGCTCGGGGCCGGCGCGATCGTCTATGGCTATGCCGAACTGATCTTCACGATGGATTTTCTCGGCCTCTTCCATGGCGACCTTTACGTCGAGCGCAGCATATCGCGGCAGGTCGAGACCGGTGTATGGGAGCAGGCGCTGAAGGAAACGGGTTTCGTCTACCGCGGGATCGAGGACGTGATGACCACGACCTTCTTCAACACGCCGCTGTTCAACGACATCCTGCCGAGCGTCTTCCGCATCGGCGGCCCGAACTTCCATCCGATCAGCTATGCTTATGCCTTGAGCACCATTTCGGCCTGGCTCCTTTTCAGAGGACGGTGGGTGCTGCCCCTCGCCGCCTTGCCCCTGCTGCTCGTCATCGGCTCCAAGGGAGCTACCTTCATGCTCTTCGTCGCGATTGCCGGGCGGCTGATCTACAGGCCCTCCCACGCCGGTCTGACGCTCATGGCGGTGATAGCGCTGGCCGTGGTCTGGACGACCGCGGCGATCGGCTACGGCGCGACGCATGGCGACTATCATGTCCTTGGTTTGATTGCCGGCATGCGCGACTTCCTGGCCGACCCGCTTGGGCAGGGACTGGGGCTCGGCGGCAACCTGTCGAGCACCAGCATCAATCTCAATTGGCAAAACGCCCAGGCCGAGGGCGTCGCCTCCGTCCCCGTCGAGAGCGCGGTTGGCGTCATGCTGTACCAGATGGGGGTGGGCAGCCTGGTGTTCTTCGGTTTCCTGGCGGCGCTGTTGATGGCGCTGCGTCGGCAGCTCATCGAAACCGGCGACCCGGATTTCCTGTTCGGTTTTGTCGGCATCGCCACCATCTCGGCCAACGCCGTGCTGCAGGAGGAAGCGTTCTATTCCCCTCTCGCCCTCGCCTTCTGCCTGTTGCTTGTAGGCATTTCGCTCGGAACACGCTGGCGCTTGGCCGCGGCGGCAAGGGCCGGGATGAACTGATCCAGGGATCGCGGGATAAAAGCCGGTTTCGCGATGTCGTTCAGGAACCGAACAGCACCATCTCGGTGAATGTCAGATCTCCCGGCGAGGGAGATTTCGGGCCCTTGAAATATTTGAGCCCCTTCTTCGGAAAATATTTGCCGGACAGACCGGCAACCGGGCCCATGGCATCGACGAGGCAAAGCAGCTTTCCGCGCCGCAGGAGGAAGCGCCCCACGGCCCCGGCGCAGCGGACCAGATCCGCGTGGGAGCGGCAGTAGACGACCTGGCAGCACGGGATGAGGCCGTGCAGTATTCGCCGCGGCTTCAGCACAAGCGGCAGCGCCAGGTCGTCGCAAACGCAGATCAGCGCGAGACAGCCCAGCGCCGCATGCTCCAGGAGTATGTATCTTTCGTTGTCGGTGAGCTCAGCCATTTCGGCGAGCTCCGGACGGGCTTCCAGCACGCGGTCCGGGCGGTGCGTCGCGTTCAGGACGGGAAAGAAGGCGACCTGTCCGCCGGAAAACAGGCGAAAGCCGAATGCCTTGTTGAGCTTCAATGTCCCGGGCGATGGGGAAATGTTGGTATAGACAACGTCCTTGCGCAAGATGACCGTCGCGATCATCCTGCTGGCATAGGGCCGAAACTCCGCATCGACCGACCAGCTCGATAGATTGCAGCGGATTTCTTCGCCCGCCGCACTGCTGTGCCTGGCATAGAGCGTAAGCACCGCGCCGACGATCCGGCCCGACTTCTCGAGGACAAAGCCATAGCGCGGGAAATCGGCGACCGCGGGCCGCCGCGACAACCGGGTCAGCGCCTCTATCCAATAGCCGCGGCTGCGTTCCGGAAAGCCCCTGTGCAGGCAATCCGCCACGCCTTCCCAATCCCCCTCACCGAAGGGTCGGCAGCCGACACCGGGAGGGAATGCACCGAGAACCGCCATAATCGACTCAAGAAAAAAGGCACCAAATATGTCGAGGTCCGGATTATCCTGACGATCGATTACTAACGAATTACACCGGTATCGAAGCCAATTTTATTGGCCGGATTTGGCGGGCCGTGTGGTGCTCTTCTCGCTACAACTGGTCGTTACAATTCTACAACCCTTAGGGTGGGTTATAATTGTAGAATTGACTAAAATAATCATCTGTTTTGCATGATTCTGGCCGGCGGCGGTCCTTCCTGCGCAGAAGCGCCTCGCCAACCCAGCACGGCACAACGGCGTTCGTCGTGACGCCGGCAGTCCGCCGCAACGTCAAGAAGCGGCCAGGGCCTGGCGCTGTGCCTGGTGCATCTGAGGCAACTCCAGGTTCGACCGTACAGTCAAAATTTCTGTCCAACCGGCTTGTGCGGAAAACTCATATGTGAATATAATCTTCACAAGAGAAGATTAAGGGAGGATCGATCGCGCCTGGCTCCGACCTCGACCGGACGGCGCGGCCTATTTCTCCGGCAGCGGACGAACAGGATCATGACCAGCTTCCCGCCCACCGTCGGCGTCGCCTCGACTCGACCCTCCGACATGCCGGCCGATCATGCCGAGCTGCCGGTGTGGAACGCCGAAAACTGGTTCTATGAGGACTGGCCGGTCGGCCAGAAGATCCGCTCGCTCCGCCGCACCATGGCCGAAGGCGACAGCCACCTCTTCAACGCTCTGGTGCTCGACATCCATCCTTATGTGCAGGACCAGATGTTCGCCGAGCGCGAAGGTATTTTCGGCAGGCGCCTGGTGGCCGGCGCGTTCGTGTTCTCCGCCGGGCTCGGCCTAGTCGCCACCAATTGCGTCAACGCCTTTTCCTACGGCTACGACAAGCTGCGCTTCATCAAGCCGGTCTTCATCGGCGACACCATCTATTCGATCCGCACCAATATGGAGAAAAAGCCCCGCTACCGGGACATGGGGCTGATCCGCGCCAGCTATGAAGTGTTCAAGGGCGAAGGCGAGCTGGTGCTCTACTGCGAACACCTGCAGACGGTGAAATACAAGAACCCGGCCGACTTCGCCGGCGAGACGGAGAAGTGATCATGGCTGCCGACCTGCCGCTGTCCGGTCTTGTCGTTGTCGACATGAGCCAGTTCCTGTCGGGACCTTACTGCTCGCTGAGGCTGCTCGACCTCGGCGCCCGCGTCATTAAGATCGAGCGGCCCGATGGCGGCGACCTGTCGCGGCGGCTCTATCTCAGCGACACCGAGATCGGTGGTGACTCCACCATCTTCCACGCCATCAACCGAGCCAAGGAAAGTTTTGCCGTCGACCTGAAGAACGAGGGCGACCTGAAAGCGCTGCGCGGCCTGCTCGCCAAAGCCGACGTGCTGATCCAGAACTTCCGGCCCGGCGTCATCGAGCGGCTCGGCCTCGACTATGAGCATGCGCGCTCGCTCAACCCGCGCCTAGTCTATGCCTCGATCAGCGGCTATGGCGAGGAGGGCCCGTGGGTGAAGCGCCCGGGCCAGGACCTGCTCGCTCAGGCGCGCTCGGGCGTGATGTGGCTGAACGGCGACGAGGATCAGGGTCCGGTGCCGTTCGGCCTAGCTGTCGCCGACATGCTGGCCGGCGCGGCCTGCGCGCAAGGCATCCTCGCAGCCCTTGTCCGGCGCGGCATCACCGGCGAAGGCGGCCATGTCGAGACCAGCCTGTTCGAGGCGCTGATCGACTTTCAGTTCGAGGTGCTGACGACCCATCTCAACGATGGCCGGCGCCTGCCGCGCCGCTCGTCCTTCCGCAGCGCCCACGCCTATCTGGCTGCCCCCTACGGCGTCTATCCGGCAAAGGACGGTTTCCTGGCGATCGCCATGACGCCGATCCCGAAACTCGCCGACCTGCTCGAGATCGAGGCGTTGGCGCCTTACCGCGACCAGCCGGCGACCTGGTTCACTGCGCGCGACGAGATCAAGGCGATCATCGCCCAACGCATTGCGCAGAAGTCGGTCGACGAATGGCTGGCGATCCTCGATCCGGCCGACATCTGGTGCGCGAAGGTGCTGAACTGGAAGGAGGTGCTGGACAGCGACGGCTTCAAGGCGCTCGACCTGCTGCAGACCGTGACGCGCGAGGACGGCGTTGCGATCGACACCACGCGCTCGCCGCTGAGGATCGACGGCGTGCGCGCCAAGGTCGAGCAGGCGGCGCCGCGCGTCGGCGAGCACAGCGACAAGATCCGCGCGGAGTTCGGCCTGTGAGCGGTGTGTCGTTGAAAGGCATGACCTGGAACCATCCGCGCGGCTATGATCCGATGGTCGCCTGCTCCAGGCTGTGGCAGGAAAAGACAGGCGTTTCGATCGAATGGGAAAAGCGTTCGCTGCAGGATTTCGAATCCTTCTCCGTCGAAGAACTCGCTCGCGCCTATGACCTGATCGTCATCGATCATCCGCATGTCGGCCAGATCACCTCAGAAAAATGCCTGGCGCCGCTCGACGTGGCGGGCCGCGAGGCGGAGCGCGAAGCGCTGGCGAAGGCGAGCGTCGGCCGTTCCTATCCGAGCTATAGCTGGCAGGGGCGACAATGGGCGTTTCCGATCGATGCCGCCGCCCAGGTGCAGGCCTGGCGGCCCGATCTGATCGACGCCGCGCCGAAGATCTGGACCGAAGTGCTGGAGCTTGCCCAGCAAGGCCGCGTGCTTTTGCCGCTCAGGCCGCCGCACTCGCTGATGTGCTTCTTCACTTTAGCCGCCGATCTCGGCCGACCATGCACGGTCGATGGATCGGGCGACCTTGTCGATCCCGAGACCGGCAAGACCGTTTTCGAAATCCTGCGCGAGATCGCGGCGTTCGTCGATCCCGAATGCCCGACGATGGATCCGATCGCGGTGTTCGAAAAGATGGCCGAAGCCGGCTCAGGCATCGCTTGCGCGCCGCTGATCTACGGCTACGTACCCTATGCGACAGCCGGCTTCCGTCCGAACCGGCTTTTCTTCTGCGACATGCCGTCCGTGGGCTGCAACGGCCCGGTCGGCTCCGCGCTCGGCGGCACCGGCATCGCCGTGTCGGCTTTCTCCACTGCTGCCAAGGAAGCGATCGACTTCGCCTACTGGATTGCCAGCGGCGAGGTGCAGCGCGGTCCCTATGCCGCCGCCGGCGGCCAGCCCGGCCATGCCGCCGCCTGGGAGGACGAGGCCGTCAACGCCGCGACCGGCGACTTCTATCGCGGCACGCGGGCAACGCTCGAGGGCGCCTGGGTGCGCCCGCGCCATAACGGCTACATGGCGTTCCAGCAGGCCGCGTCCGACTGCATCAACGAGGGTCTTGCCGGCCGGCAGGATGCACGCCTTGTCGTTGCCGACATCAACCGCCTTTTCCGGGAGAGTTTTCCGAGACGATCGGCCTGACGACCAGCAGGCAAAACACTTACAGCCGCCAGAGCTTCTTCGCATTGCCGGAGAGCAGCTTCGCACGCTCGGTGTCGCTCGCGCCGGCGATGAGCGCATGCGTCGCCGCCACCCAGCCGAGCAGCCCGCCACCTAGCGTGCAGACCGGCCAGTCGCTGCCCCACACGACACGATCCCAACCAAAACTTCCGATCGTGTGCTCGACATAGGGCCGCAGCGTCTCGGCGGTCCAGGTCGCGGGATCGGCATAGGCGACGACGCCGGAAATCTTACCGACGACATTGGGCCGCCGCGCGATCTCGGCGATCTGCTCGCGCCAGGGGTGCTCGGCCCTGCCCTTGATGTCCGGCACGCCGCAATGATCGAGGACGAACTGCACGTCCGGCGCCAGGTCGACCAGCGCGATCGCCTGCTTCATCTGCCGCGGCAGCACGCAAAGATCGAAGGTCAGTCCGCTGCCGGCGATACGCTTGATGTTTTCACGGAAAAGCGCGCCCTCGGAGACATCGTCGGGTACGACATGCAGCACGCGGCGGAAACCCTTGACGAAAGGAGCGGCCTTCGCCTTGTCCAGCCAGGCGGCGAAGCCGGCCTCTTCCGGCCGGCAGGAGACGATCGCGCCCTTCACCAGGCTGGCTGGCTTCTTCGACAATCCTTCGACATGAGCCGTCTCGGCAGCGATATCGGCCGGATCGACGTCGACCTCCATATGCAGCGCCAGCTCTATGCCGGCGCGGCGCGCCTCGGTGGCGTATTCATCATGGGAGAAGTCGCGATCGAGGGCCGGTACTCCGGCGAGCCACGGATAGCGCAGCGCCGTTTTGTCGATGAGGTGCAGGTGCGTGTCGACGATCATGGCTTCCTCCCCCGTCGCGCTTATGCATGTCGCCCAAAAGTATGCAGCGGTCTTGGGAAAATGACATGCATTAAAACATAGATTCGATCATCTCACGGGAGAATTCATCATTCAAATAAGAATTACATCCGCATCTTCATATCCGAGCCGGCGAGCTGAGACAGCTTCGCCGCGGCCGCCTGCAGCAGCGCGATCGTCCTGGTGATATCGGGCGCGGCGGGCGCATTGACCAGGGTGATATACGGGATCGTGAGCGCCGCGATACCGCGGCCATCAGAGCCGATCACCGGCGCCGACAGATTGTAGACGCCGGCCGTCTGCAGCGAGGCCATCATCTCATAGCCGCGGTCACGCACCTGATCGAGGCGGGTAAAGAAGTCAGGCGACAACTTCATCTCCTCATTGGTTCGCAGATGCTCGGCGATCATCATCTCGCGTTCTTCCGGCGAGCGGAAAGCGAGCAGAACGTGCCCCGAGCCGGTGTCGAACAGGCTGATATGCGAGCCGACGCGGATCGAGATGCCCCAGTATCGCGGCGCTTCCTGCTGGGCGATAACCACGGCATTGCCGCGGTCGAACACGACGAGCTGGTTCGCCTGCCAGGAGGTTTCGGCCAGCTCGCGCATGATCGACGTCGCGTAGGAGACGAGGCGGCGCACCGGCGCGTGGAGCTGCGCCAGGCCGAACAGTTTCAAGGTCAGCGAGTAGCGGTCGCCCTCGGGCCGGGTGACGTAGCCGCGTTTCACCAGCCGGTCGAGCATCCGGTAGAACTCGTTCGGGCTGCGGTCCAGCCGCTTGGCGATCTCGGCTTGCGTCAGGCCGCCGTCGACGCTGGCCAACAGCTCCAGGATGTCCAGCCCCTTGTCGAGAGCCGGCGCGCGATAGCGGTCTTCCTCGTCTTCCTGCACCGGATGCCTCTCTGGTGAATTCCAATCTTCATATACGCAAGAGACCGCCCGTTGGAAAGAAGTTTCGGCTTGACGGCCTATGAATATTTTGTTTGCATATGAATGAAGCGTTGAGCTTCAGGTCACGGCGGCACACTTGCGTTCCAGGGAGGATATTCATGAACAGACTGCTTTCCGGCGTCGCCGCCGGCGCATTGCTCATGGCATCGGGCGCGGCCTTCGCGGCCGACCTGCCGGGCAAGTTTCCCGGCGTCACCATCGACGCCAAGCTGATCGGCGGCCAGCAATACGAAAAGCTCTATGAGCGCATCGGTGAGTGGGAGAAGGCGACCGGCGCCAAGGTCAACGTCATCTCCAAGAAGAACCACTTCGACCTCGACAAGGAGATCAAGTCGGACATCGCCTCCAACTCGATCACCTGGTGCGTCGGCTCCAACCACACCTCGTTCGCGCCGCAATATCCGGGCATCTACACCGATCTCGCCAAGCTCTTGCCGAAGGAGGAGATCGATGCCTTCGTCCCGGCCAACATCGCGGCCGGTACGCTGGACGGCAAGCTGGTGATGCTGCCGCGCGCTCAGTTCGACGTCTCCGCCCTCTATTACCAGAAGAGCCTCTATCAGGACGAAGCCAAGAAGAGGGCCTACAAGGAGAAGTACGGCGAGGATCTCGCGCCGCCGGACACATTCGACGAGATGGCCCAACAGGCCGAATTCTTCGCCAGCCCGCCCGATTTCTACGGCACGCAATATGCCGGCAAGGAAGAGGCGATCAACGGCCGCTTCTACGAGATGCTGATCGCCGACGGCGGCGAATATCTCGACAAGGACGGCAAGCCGGCCTTCAACTCCGAAGCCGGCGTCAAGGCGCTCGACTGGTTCGTCAAGCTTTACAAGGCGAAGGCCGTGCCCGCCGGCACGACCAACTATCTGTGGGATGACCTCGGCCAGGGCTTCGCGTCCGGCACCGTGGCGATCAACCTCGACTGGCCGGGTTGGGCCGGCTTCTTCAACGACCCGAAGTCGTCCAAGGTCGCCGGCAATGTCGGCGTCAAGGTTCAGCCCAAGGGCTCGTCGGGCAAGCGTTCCGGCTGGTCCGGCGCGCACGGCTTCTCGGTGACCGAGAACTGCGCCAACAAGGAGGCTGCCGCCTCGCTCGTCTGGTGGCTGACCAATGAGGACAGCCAGAAGCTGGAAGCCGCGGCCGGCCCGCTGCCCACCCGCACCAAGGTGTGGGAATGGGACCTCGAGCAGGCGAAGGCGGATCCCTACAAGACCGAAGTGCTGCAGGCCTTCCAGGAAGCCGCGAAGAACGCCTTCCCGGTGCCGCAGACACCGGAATGGATCGAGATCTCCAACGCGGTCTATCCGGAGCTGCAGGCCGCGATCCTCGGCGACAAGACCTCCAAGCAGGCGCTCGACGACGCTGCCGCCAAGGCAACGCAGATCCTCCAGGACGCCGGCAAGCTCTAAGGACTATCCTCCCCGCGGCGCCGGTCCTCGCGACCGGCGCCGCTTTGACCGATGCGGCCGCCGTGCGATTGGATCGCCGGCCGCGCAAACAACTTTGGGACATTGCATGACGGCCAAGCGGCTATCCGCGCCAACCCTTCTCCTGCTGCCCGCCGTGCTCGTGCTGGCGGCAGTGGTGGTCGTGCCGCTATGCCTGTCTTTCTATTCCAGCTTCACGCCGTTCCGGCTGACGCGGCCGGAGACCTTCTTCACCTTCATCGGCCTGCGCAACTATCGCAACATTCTGTCTGACGCGAATTTCTGGTGGGCCTTCGGCCGCACCGTGCTTCTGCTCACAGTTGCGCTCAATCTCGAAATGCTGCTTGGGCTCGGTCTCGCGCTGCTGGTGGAGAAGGCCAGCCGCGGCCAGCGGCTGCTGCGCACCATTATGATGTTTCCGATGATGTTCTCGCCGATCCTCGTCGGCTTCCAGTTCAAGTTCATGTTCAACGACAATATCGGGCTGGTGAACAACGCGCTGCAATCGCTTGGGCTGACACAGGATGCGATCCCCTGGCTGATCGAAGGCCATCTCGCCTTCATCGCCATTTCGATCGCCGAGATCTGGTCGTCGACCTCGATCTTCGCGATCCTGATCCTCGCCGGCCTGCTCGCCATGCCGAAGGAGCCGGTCGAGGCGGCACGCGTCGACGGCTGCACGCCCTGGCAGACCTTCCGCTATGTGACTTGGCCCTTCATCATGCCCTTCGCCTACATCGCCATGACCATCCGCTCGCTCGACGTCGCGCGCGCCTACGACATCGTCAAGATCATGACCGATGGCGGCCCGGCCGGGCGCACAGAACTGTTGTGGACTCTGGTCGCGCGCACCGCATACAGCGATGCCCGCATGGGCGTGGCCAACGCGATGGCCTATTTCTCGATCCTGCTGTCGATCGTCTTCACGGTCTATTTCTTCAAGAAGCTCGCTGCGGCGCGCACCCAGATCGGCGCGGAGTGGTGAGAATGGACGCCAACGCATCCGCCCGCCTGAAGCGCCGTGCGGCCGCTGTCGCGCACCGCGTCGGCCTGTTCCTCGCCATGCTTCTGATTTGCCTGCCAGGCATCTGGATCGTGCTGTCCTCGCTGCGGCCGACGGTCGAGATCCTCGCCAAGCCGCCGGTCTGGATTCCGCAGCAGGTCTCGCTCGATGCCTACGTCTCCATGTTCAGCGGCGTCGGCAAGGGCGGCATTCCCGTCCTCGACTATTTCCGCAATTCGCTGATCATCTCGATCACATCTACCGTCATTGCCATCGCAATCGGCATGGCCGGCGGCTACGCCTTCGCGCGCTACCGCTTCTGCGGCAAGTCGGCGATGTTCCTCGGCCTGATGCTGACCCGCACCGTGCCCGGCATCGCGCTCTCCCTGCCGCTGTTTTTCGTCTACGCGCGGCTCGATATCATCGACACGCATTTCGGCCTGATTCTGGCTTATGTCGCGCTCAACGTGCCCTTCACCATCTGGCTGATCGACGGCTTCTTCCGCCAGGTGCCGAAAGATCTCGCCGAGGCCGCGCAGATCGACGGCTGCACGCGCTGGCAGGCCTTCTGGCAGGTTGAGTTTCCGCTGGCCGGACCGGGAATTGCATCCGCCGGCATCTTCGCCTTCCTCACCTCCTGGAACGAGTTCGCGCTCGCCTCGCAGCTGACGCGCTCGATCAATTCCAAGACGCTGCCCGTGGGGCTGCTCGACTACACGGCCGAATTCACCATCGACTGGCGCGGCATGTGCGCACTGGCGGTGGTGATGATCATTCCGGCGCTTCTCCTTACCTTCATCGTCCAGAAACACCTCGTCGGCGGCCTGACCTCCGGCGCGGTGAAAGGTTGATCCGATGGCGATTGTCTCGCTCAAGAAACTGACCAAGCGCTACGGCAACATGGAGATCGTGCACGCCATCGACCTCGATGTCGCCGACCGCGAGTTCATCGCGCTCGTCGGGCCGTCCGGCTGCGGCAAGTCGACCACGCTGCGCATGATCGCCGGGCTGGAGGACATCTCCGGCGGCACGATCGAGATCGGCGACCGCATCGTCAACGACCTGCCGCCGCGCTCGCGCAACATCTCGATGGTATTCCAGTCCTATGCGCTCTATCCGCATATGACGGTGCGCGAGAATCTCGGCTTCTCGCTGAAGATCGCCGGCGCGCCGAAAGAAGAGATGGACCGCCGCGTCGCCGAGGCGTCGGCCATTCTCGGCCTCGACGCGCTGCTCGAGCGCCGTCCCTCCCAGCTTTCCGGCGGCCAGCGCCAACGCGTCGCCATGGGCCGCGCCATCGTGCGCGATCCGGACGTCTTCCTGTTCGACGAGCCGCTCTCAAATCTCGACGCCAAGCTGCGCACGCAGATGCGCACCGAGATCAAGAAGCTGCACGCCAAGGTCAAATCCACCGTCATCTACGTCACGCACGACCAGGTCGAGGCGATGACGCTGGCCGACCGCATCGTGATCATGCGCGACGGCTATATCGAGCAGGTCGGCACGCCGGATGAAGTCTTCCAGCGGCCGGCGACGCGCTTCGTGGCGGGTTTCATCGGCTCGCCGCCCATGAACCTGCAGGAGGCGACCGTCGACGACGGCAAGGTCGTCTTCACCAGCGGCCAGAGCCTTCCGCTGCCCGGCCGGTTCAAGGCCAAGGTCAGCGCCGGCGACAAAGTGGTGTTCGGCCTGCGTCCCGACGACCTCTATCCGGCAGGCCACGGCTTGCATTCCGGCGACGCGGCGGACGTTTATGAGACGGAGCTGCCGGTGACGGTGACGGAGCCGCTCGGCAACGAAACGCTGGTATTCGCCGAATTCGACCGCCGCGACTGGGTCTCGCGCATGCTGAACCCCAGGCCTCTGAGGGCGGGCGACCGTGTCGTGATGCACTTCGACCTGTCGCAGGCGCATCTCTTTTCCGCCGAAACGGGTAAATCCTTGAGGAGCTGACGATGGCGAAGATCGAGAAAGTCGAGCTTGCAATGGTCGATCTGGTGCCGAAGGTGAAGCGCACCGACGCGATCCAGAGTTTCGTCAGCCAGGAAACCCCGATCGTCACCATCACCGACGCCGACGGCGCGGTCGGCATGGGCTATTCCTACACGATCGGCACCGGCGGCTCTTCGGTGATGCGGCTTCTGGCCGATCACCTCGCGCCGCGCCTTATCGGCCAGGACGCCGACCAGATCGAGGCGATCTGGCACGACCTCGAATTCGCCACTCATGCCACCACCATCGGCGCCATCACGGCCATCGCGCTCGCCGCAATCGACACCGCGCTCTGGGACCTTCGGGCGCGGAAGCAGAAACTGCCGCTCTGGAAGCTTGCCGGCGGCGCCAAGGATCGCTGTCCGCTCTACACGACCGAAGGCGGCTGGCTGCACATCGAGACGGCAGCACTTGTCGAGGATGCGCTGGCCGCCAAGGCGAAAGGCTTCACTGGCTCCAAGGTCAAGATCGGCAAGCCGCATGGCTCGGAGGACTTTGAGCGGCTGTCGGCGGTGCGCAAGGCGGTCGGCGACGGCTACGAGATCATGACCGATTGCAACCAGGGTTTTTCCGTCGATGAAGCCGTCCGGCGCGCCGAGCGGCTGCGCGACCTCGACCTCGCCTGGATCGAGGAGCCACTGCCGGCCGACGACATCGACGGCCATGTGCGGCTGTCGAATGCGACCGCGACGCCGGTGGCGGTCGGCGAGTCGCTTTATTCGATCCGCCATTTCCGCGAATATATGCAGAAGGGCGGCTGCAACATCGTGCAGGTCGATGTCGGCCGCATCGGCGGCATTACGCCTTGGCTGAAGGTAGCGCATATGGCGGAGGCCTTCGACATGCCTGTCTGCCCGCATTTCCTGATGGAATTGCATGTCAGCCTGGCCTGTGCTGTGCCGAACGGCAAATATGTCGAGTACATTCCGCAGCTGGATGAGTTGACGGGCAAGAAGATGGCGATCGAGAACGGCCATGCGCTGGCGCCGAGCGAGCCTGGCCTCGGCATCGACTGGGATTTCGATGCGCTCCAGGCGCGCAGCATCGCCGAGTTCAGCGTCACCGTCACCGAACGGAGGAACTGAGATGCAGCGAATGGGCATGGTGCTTGGCCTCAAGCCGCAGAAGGTCGAGGAATATGTGCGCCTGCACGCCGCCGTCTGGCCGGATGTGCTGAAGATGATCTCCGCCTGCAACATCAAGAACTACTCGATCTACCTCAAGCGGCCGGAGAACCTGCTGTTTTCCTATTTCGAGTATCACGGCACCGACTACGCCGCCGACATGGCCAAGATGGCTGCGGACCCCAAGACCCAGGAATGGTGGGCGCTCTGCATGCCCTGCCAGGAGCCCTTGCCGACCAGGCAGGAGGGCGAATGGTGGGCGATGATGGATGAAGTCTTCCACCATGACTGACGCCTTCGACCCTCGATTGCTGGTGCAGGCCTGGCCAAGGCCTGCGAAGCCGCGCCCGATCGTCACCTTCGGCGCCGGCTCGATCGTTGGCGACGCGCATTTTCCGGCCTATCGCAAGGCCGGCTTTCCGGTCGCCGGACTCTACGATCCGGACGAGGCCAAGGCGCAGACGCTGGCCGAGAAATGGGGCGTGACGGCGTTCCGCTCGGTGGACGAGGCGGCCGCCGTCAAGGATGCGATCTTCGATCTGGCAACGCCGCCCGGCCGGCACGCCGAGGTGCTGAAGGCCCTGCCTGATGGTGCGGTCGCATTGATCCAGAAGCCGATGGGCAACTATCTCGGCGAGGCGACCGAGATCCTCGACATCTGCCGCGCCAAGAAACTCAGGGCGGCGGTGAACTTCCAGCTCCGTTTCGCGCCGATGATGCTGGCGCTTAAGGACGCGATCGCCAAGGGCTGGCTCGGCGAGGTCGTCGATTTCGATGCCTGGCTGGCGCTCGCCACGCCGTGGCAGCTCTGGGAATTCCTGCTCAAGGCGCCGCGCGTCGAGATCGCCATGCATTCGATCCATTATCTCGACCTGATCCGGCAGCTCCTCGGCGATCCCAAGGGAGTGCACGCCAAGACGCTCGGCCATCCCAACCACACGGTCGCGCAGACCCGCACCAGCGCCATTCTCGACTATGGCGACAGGGTGCGCTGCGCGCTCTCGATCAACCACGACCACAAGTTCGGACGCCGGCACCAGGCCTGCGAGTTTCGCATCTGCGGCACCGAGGGTGCCGCCTACGTCAAGCTCGGCCTCAATCTCGACTATCCGCGCGGCGAGCCCGACGTGCTGGAGATCTACCCCAAAGGCGGTTCCGACTGGGTCCGCGTGCCGCTCACCGGTGAATGGTTCCCCGACGCCTTTGTCGGGCGCATGGCGAATGTGCAGCGCTTCGCGTCCGGGGAAGACAACGAGCTGGTCAGCTCTGTCGAGGATGCCTGGAACACGATGGCGCTGGTGGAAGCCGCCTATCGATCGAGCGCCGCGCCGGCGACGCCGCTCGCGGAAAAACCGTAGGGACGAGATGGAACAGGTCGCCTATTTCGAAGATTATGAGATCGGCTCGTCGCGGCTGACCAGCGGCCGCACCATCACCGAGACAGATTTCGTCGTCCATGCCGGCCACACCGGCGATTTCTTTCCGCATCACATGGATGCCGAGTTCATGAAGACGACGCCCTTCGGCCAGCGCATCGCGCATGGCACGCTGGTGTTTTCCGTCGGCGTCGGCCTGACGGCTAACGTCATCAACCCGGTCGCCTTCTCCTACGGCTATGACAGGCTGCGATTCATCAAGCCGGTCTTCATCGGCGACACGATCCGCACGCGCACGACGATCGCCGCAAAAGAAGACGATCCGAAACGGCCAGACTCAGGGCGCGTCATCGAGCGTGTCGAGGTCATCAACCAGCGCGACGAAGTCGTACTCGCCGCCGATCACATTTACATCGTCGAGCGGCGTCCCCGACTCGGCTGAAAGACGGAGACAAAAACAACATGGCTGATCTGACGGGAAAGGTCGTTGTCGTTACCGCAGCGGCGCAAGGCATCGGTCGTGCAAGCGCGTTGGCTTTTGCCAAGGCCGGCGCGATAGTTCACGCCACCGACATCAACGATGCGGTTCTGGCCGAACTCGGCAAGACGCCTGGCATCAAGACCCGAAAGCTCGATGTGCTGAGCGACGATGCCGTCAAGGCGGCCTTCGCTGAGATCGGCCGCGTCGACGTGCTGTTCAACTGCGCCGGCTTCGTCCATTCCGGCTCTATCCTCGAGATGAAGGATGAGGACCTTGGCTTCGCCTTCAATCTCAATGTGCGCGCCATGATCCGCACCATCCGCGCGGTGCTGCCCGGCATGCTGGAGCGCGGAGATGGCGCGATCATCAACATGGCGTCGGTGGCGGGCGCGCCGAAGGGCGTGCCCAACCGCTTCGCCTATGGCGTGACCAAGGCGGCCGTGATCGGCCTGACCAAATCGATCGCCGCCGACTATGTCGCGAAAGGTATCCGCTGCAACGCGATCTGCCCCGGTACGGTGGAGAGCCCCTCGCTCGAAAGCCGCATGCGCGCCCAAGGCGACTATGAGGCCGCGCGCGCGGCCTTCATCGCCCGCCAGCCGATGGGAAGGCTGGGCACGGCGGAGGAAATCGCCGATCTTGCCGTCTATCTTGCCGGCGCGACCTACACGACCGGACAGGCCTATAACATCGACGGCGGCTGGTCGATCTGAGGCCGAGCTGTTCGCAAGGCAGGTTGAGGCGCGGCATTACAATTGCGAGGCATGAATGACCAAGATCACGAACCTCAGAACTTTCGATCTGCGCTTCCCGACGTCGCAGAGTCTCGACGGTTCGGATGCGATGAACCCCGACCCGGATTATTCGGCGGCCTATGTCGTCCTCGACACCGATACCGAAGGGCTTAGCGGCCATGGGCTCACCTTCACCATCGGCCGCGGCAACGAGATCTGCTGCGCGGCAATCGAGGCGCTGCGCCACCTGGTCGTCGGTCTCGACCTCGATTGGATCAAAGAGGATCCCGGCCGCTTCTGGCACCACGTGACCGGCGACAGCCAGCTGCGCTGGATCGGACCGGACAAGGGCGCGATGCACCTCGCCGTTGGCGCCGTGGTCAATGCGGTTTGGGATCTGTGGGCGAAAGAGGCCGGCAAGCCGGTTTGGCGGCTGGTCGCCGAGATGAGCCCGGAAGAGATCGTGCGCATCGTCGACTTCCGCTATCTCACCGACGCAATCACGCCGGCCGAGGCGCTGGAGATTTTGAAGAAGGCCGAGGCCGGCAAGGCCGAACGCATCGCCACGCTCGAGCGCGAAGGCTATGCCTGTTACACCACCTCGGCCGGCTGGCTCGGCTATCCGGACGACAAGCTGCGGCGGCTCTGCCAGGAAGCGGTCGACGAAGGCTTCAACCACATCAAGCTCAAGGTGGGCCGCGACCGCGCCGACGACATCCGTCGCCTGCGGATCGCCCGCGAGGTGATCGGTCCGGACCGCTACCTGATGATCGACGCGAACCAGGTCTGGGAGGTCGACCAGGCGATCGACTGGCTGCGCGACCTCGCCTTCGCCAAGCCCTTCTTCATCGAGGAGCCGACCAGCCCGGACGATGTCGCCGGCCATGCGAAAATCCGCAAGGCCGTGGCGCCGATCAAGGTGGCGACCGGCGAGATGTGCCAGAACAGGATCATGTTCAAGCAGTTCATCGCCGGCGGCGCCATCGATATCGTGCAGATCGATTCCTGCCGCATGGGCGGGCTGAACGAAGTGCTTGCCGTCCTGCTGATCGCCGCCAAGTTCGGCCTACCGGTCTGGCCGCATGCCGGCGGCGTCGGCCTGTGCGAATATGTCCAGCATCTGTCGATGATCGACTACGTCGCTGTGTCAGGCACCAAGGGCGGTCGGGTCATCGAATATGTCGATCACCTGCATGAGCATTTCCTCGAGCCCTGTGTCATCGAGAATGCGGCTTACATGCCGCCGACAGCACCCGGTTTTTCTATCGAGATGAAGCCGGATTCCATTGCCGCCTACAGATATCGCGGTTGAGAAAGCAATGCCGTGACGCAGATCTGATCGCCTGCGTCACGGCTCGCATTCAACCGCTCAGCGCCGCGTAATTTGGCACGATCCGCGTCAACCGACCTCGACGGCGATCACCGAGGCACAATCGCCTGCCTTGATCAGGCCCGGGAAGTGCCGCGCGGCAAGCAGACCCGACATTCTTGCCTTGATTTCTTGTGGCGCGACGCCGGTTCGGCCGACCGAATGGATGCGCGCCACGACTTGGCCCTCATCTACTTTGTCGCCGAGATCGACCATGGTTTCGATCATGCCGTCTTCTTCGGCGAAGGTGAAGCAGTCGCCCGAGGGCATGTCGAGCCACCGGGTTCTGCCCTTCTCGACCGCGCCAGAGATAATGCCGGCATGGCGCAGCACATTGACGATGCCGCGCCGGGCGATGCGCACCGTCTCAGCCCGGGCCGTGCCGCCGCCGCCGAGCTCGGTGGTGACGAAGACCTTGCCCATCTCTTCGGCCGCCGTGTCATACATGCCGACCGTATCGATCTCGGTCATGCGCATTGAGAACGGTGCCGAGAAAGCCTCGACCGCGGCGAAGGCCTTTTCTTCCTGCGCCTTGTCCGGCAGCGTGTGCGCGGCGCAGAACGGCACGAAGTCCAGCGTCTTTCCGCCGGAGTGGAAGTCGAACACGATGTCCGCCCGCGGCAGCAATTCGCGCTGGAAATAGTCGGCGATCTTCTCCGTCACCGTGCCGTCCGGCCGGCCGGGGAAGCTGCGGTTCATGTTGCCCTTGTCGATCGGCGAGGTGCGGGTGCCGGCCCGGAAGGCCGGATAGTTCATCGCCGGTACGATGATAACCGTGCCGGTAACGTCCTTCGGGTCGAGCGTGCGGGCGAGCTCGTAAAGAGCAAGCGGCCCCTCATATTCGTCGCCGTGATTGCCGCCGGTAAGCAGCGCCGCCGGCCCTTTGGCGTTGCGGACGACGCAGATCGGGATCGTCACCGAGCCCCAGGCGGAATCGTCGCGGCTGTAGGGCAGGCGCAGGAAGCCGTGCTGGACGCCGTCGCGTTCGAAGTCGACGGTCGGCGTGATCGGCGATGGACGCAGAGCTGACATTGCCTCAATCCTTCACGAACAGCTTGCGCGGCACATTGGCCAGGCATTCGACACCGGCCTCGGTGATCAGGATCGACTCGGTGATCTCCAGTCCCATCGTCTCCAGCCAGAGACCGGTCATGAAGTGGAAGGTCATGCCGGGCTTGAGCTCGGTGCGGTCGCCGGGGCGCAGGCTCATGGTGCGTTCGCCCCAGTCCGGCGGATAGGAGATGCCGATCGGGTAGCCCGTGCGGTTGTCCTTGACGATGCCATACTTCTTCAGCACCGCGAAGAAGGCATTGGCGATGTCCTCGCAGGTGTTGCCGGGCTTGGCGGCGGCAAGGCCTGCCTCCATGCCTTCGAGCGTCGCCTTCTCGGCGTCGAGGAAGGCCTGCGTCGGCTTGCCGAGGAAGACGGTGCGCGAAAGCGGGCAATGATAGCGGCTGTAGCAGCCGGCGATCTCGAAGAACGTGCCCTCGCCCGCTTTCATCGGCTTGTCGTCCCATGTGAGATGCGGCGCCGAGGCGTCGGCGCCCGACGGCAAGAGCGGCACGATCGCCGGATAGTCGCCGCCGATGCCCTCGACGCCGCGCGTGCCGGCATCGTAGATCTCGGCAACCAGATCGCATTTGCGCATGCCGACCTCTATTCTGTCGACGATGCGCTGGTGCATCGCCTCGACGATGCGCGCGGCCTTGCGCATGTAGTCGATCTCGGTCGGGCTCTTCACGGCGCGCTGCCAGTTCACCAGCGCGGTGGCGTCGACGAAACGGGCATTGGGCAGGTGCTTCTGCAGCGAGGCGAAGGCAGCCGCCGAGAACCAGTAATTGTCCATCTCGACGCCGATAGTGAGCTTGTCCCAGCGACGTTCCGCCAGCACGCTGGCGAGGTAGTCCATCGGGTGGCGTTCGGTCGACTGCACATAATGGTCGGCGTAGCCGATGATGTTGTCATGGGCGAGATAGGCGGTGCGCTTGGCGCCGTTGGCGTCCTGGCCGCGGCCATACCAGACCGGCTCGCCCGAAGGCGGCACGATGACCGCCTGATGCACATAGAAGGACCAGCCGTCATAGCCGGTCAGCCAGGCCATGTTGGAGGGATCGCTGACGATCAGCAGGTCGACCCCCTTGGCCTCCATGGCTTTCCGCGTCTTGGCGAGGCGGTCGGCAAATTCGCTTCGCGAGAATTTCAGGTTTGGCTGCATCGTTCTTGGTCCTCGTTTGTTGGGCCTAGCCTGTTTCAACTTCGTTGAATCCGGCTCGTCTATTTCTTGTTTGAGCGCGATCTTTTCGGAAACCGGTTCCCACCTTTCCGGATCACGCTTTGGCCAGGTATCAGCTTTCGAAAACGGTTCCGGCATTGGCCGCCCGCGCGCGGTCGCGGGCTAAAGTGGCGATCGCGGTGTCCTGCACGCCGGTGCCGGTAAGGTCGGCGATGGTAATGTCGTCGGCCGAGCGTCGGCCGTGCCTTTTCCCGGCGATGATCTGGCCGAGTTCGGTGACGTCCGCGTCGGCCGGCATCACGCCTGCCTCGATCGCGTGATGGAGCTCGCCAAGACGGCGCGTCTGCTTCGCGCTGTCGGCTACATAGAGATCGGCCATGCGAAGGATCGCCGGCGCGATCTCGTTCTTGTGCTCGGCATCCGAGCCCATGGCGGTGATGTGCTGGCCGGCCGAGACGAACCCGGCCTTGATCAGCGGCTCGGTCGAAGGCGTGGTGGTGACGATGATGTCGGCATCTGCCGCCGCCTTCGCCGCGTCCGGCTCGGCACGCACCATGATGCCAAGCTTTTCACGCAAGCGGGCGGCGGTCGCCTCGGCCTTGGCGGCGTCGCGCGCCCAGATGCGCGCCTCTTCGATCGGCCTGACGAGACGCAGCGCTTCGAGTTGCAGGCCGGCCTGCACGCCGGCACCGAAGATCGCCGCGACCTTGGAGTCCGCCCGCGACAGATGCTTGGCCGCGACCGCGCCGGCAGCGGCTGTGCGGATGTCGGTGAGGTAGCCGTTGTCGAGCAGCAGCGCCTCGACAAGTCCGGTCTTGGCCGAAAGCAGCACCATCATGCCGTTGACGCTGGGCAGGCCCAGTTTCGGATTGTCGAAGAAGCCGGGGCTGATCTTGATGGCGAAGCCATCGATGCCGGGCACATACGCGGTCTTCACATCGACCTCGCCGCGATGCTCGGGAATGTCGAGCCTCAAGATTGGCGGCATCGCCACCGGCAGCGTGGCTAGAGCACGGAAGGCATTCTCGACGCAGGCGACGGCGTCGAGATCGAGCGTCACGATCTTGCGCAGTTCCGCTTCGGTGAGGATGGTCATGCGGCTCATGCGGCGCTCTCCTCCAATGCTGCATCGCCGCAGACGATGCGGCGATGCAGGCTCATGTCGATATTGCGGCCGGACAGGATGAGGACGGTGGGGCCTTGCGGCTTCACCTTTCCGGCAAGCAGCGCGCCGATGCCGACGGCGCCGGCGCCCTCGACGATCTCGCGCTCCTGTTCATAGGCATGGCGGATGCCGGCGGCGATCTCGTCCTCGGAAAGCAGGACAACGTCGTCGAGAAGACTACGGCACATGGCAAAGGTCAGCCGGTTGTCAAGGCCGATGCCGCCGCCGAGCGAGTCCGCCAGCGTCGGCTGTTCCTCGACCTGCACGGGGCGACCAGCATCGAGGCTCGCCTTCATCGCGGCGCCTCGCGCCATCGAGATGCCGAGGACTTTCGTGCCAGGGCTCACGCCCTTGACGGCCGCCGCGACGCCGGCTGCCAATCCGCCGCCGGAGAGCGGCACCAGCACGCTTGCGGCGTCCGGCACCTGTTCCATGATCTCCAGCCCCAGCGTGCCTTGCCCGGCGATGATGTCGGGATGGTCGAAGGGCGGCAGCATGACGAGCCCTTCCTCCGCCACCAGCCTGTCGACTTCCTGCTGGGCATCGTCCTGGCTGTTGCCGACGATGCGGATATCCGCGCCGAGGCGGCGGATGGCGTCGAGCTTGTTCTCGGGCACCAGCTTCGACATGCAGATCACTGCGCGCATGCCTTCGAGCTTGGCCGCATGCGCGAGCGCGCGGCCGTGATTGCCGGTCGACGCGGCGACGACGCCGCGCGATCTTTGCTCCGGGCTCAACGCAGCAATCGCATTGGACGCGCCGCGCAGCTTGAACGCGCCGGTGGTCTGATGGTGCTCCAGTTTCAGATGGATGGGATGGCCGGTGCGGTCCGAGAGGCTTTGCGACTGAACGACGGGTGTACGCTCGACCTTGCCGGCGATATTTTCGCGCGCAGCGCGAATATGCTGAAGCGTGACGTCCATTTCGTTCACTGGCATTTCGATCACTGGCATTTCGATCACTGAGCCAAGGGCAGTGTCATCAACCGGCCGAACTGCGGCCGCGGCGCGTCGTCGCCGCAGAGCCGCAGGCAGTTCCAGGCGCTGGCCTGGTTGCTGGTGACGACCGGGCGCCCGGTCGCCTCTTCAATGCCGGGAACCGCGAGCGCTGCACGCAGGGCCGTGCAAGAGATGAACAGCGCATCGGCCTGCGCATGCATGGCCTTGCGCGCCCGCTCGATGAGCGAAGCCGGCGTGATCCGCGCCATCTCGCGGTCGTCCTCGAAGCCCAGGCAGGTGAAGCTCAAGATATCGAAACCGTGCGTGGCGAAATAAGTTGCCATCGGCCGGCTGGTCTCGACGGAATAGGGCGTGAGAATGCTGATCCGCTTCACCCCAAAAGCCTTCAGACCGCGCACGCCGGCCATGGGCGGCGTGACCACGGGAACGTTAGGTTTGGCCGCCTGGATCGCGGCCTCGACCTCGGCGTCGCCGATCACCACCGAGGCCGATGTGCACGAGTAGCAGACGGCGTCGAGCGGCTCGTCGGGCAGGATCAGCGCCGCGCCCGCCGAAAGCGACGGCTGCATCTTGCGCAAGTTCTCCGGCGTCGTCGGATTGGCATAGGGAATGCGCGCGACATAGACGCCGATCCGCTCGCTCGCCACCATGCGGCGGAAATCGACCTCGCTGGTGTGGTCGGTAGCAAGGGTGATCAGCCCGACGCGTTTTTCGAGCGGACGCGCATCGAGGGCTGGCCGGGTCGATGCCAGCCGGATTTCGGGAAGCGGTTTCATGACTCTCATCTTTCGATCCTGCCGTAACGATGCTCCAGCCAGCGCAAAAGCACGACGGAGCAGAGGCTGATGACGAGGAAGAAGGCACCGACCAGCGTCATCGGCTCGACGTAGCGATAATAGCTGTTGGCGACGCTCTTGGCCTGGTTCATCAGCTCCAGCACGGTGATTGCCGAAAGCAGCGGCGTCTCCTTGAACATGGCGATGAAGTAGTTGGCCAGGGCTGGTATCATCGGCGGGATCGCCTGCGGCAGGATGACATGGGTCCAGGTATGATGGCCGCTCAGGTTGCAGGCCTTGGCGGCCTCCCACTGGCCGCGCGGCACATTGTCGATGCCGGCGCGATAGACCTCTGCCGTGTAGGTGCCGTAGTGCAGGCCAAGCCCGATGACGCCCGCCACTAGCGGCGGCAGCAGGATGCCGAAATCGGGCAGCACGTAGAAGATGAAATAGAGCTGCACCAGAAGCGGCGTGCCGCGGATGAACTCGGCGAACCAGCCGACGCTGCGCGACACCGCCCGGTTCGGCGAGCGCCGCGTCAGCGCGATGACCAGGCCGACGATCGCCGCCAGGATCGAGCCGAGCACAGTTGCCAAGATCGTGATCTTCACGCCCTGGATCAGGGTCGGCATGATCTCGCGGACGAAGTTCCAATCCCAATCCATCAGACACGCACTCCGTCGAGGCCGCGCGCCATGCGGCGCTCCAGCGAACGCACGCCCCAGGAGATGATCAGCGCCAGCACGAAATAGATGACGAGAACGGAGACGAAGGGCATCAGCGTGCTGCCCGTCTGAGAGCGCACCACCTGTGCCTGGAAGGTGAGGTCGGCGAGCGAGATCAGCGACACGACCGAGGTCGCCTTGAGCAATTCGATGGCGTTGTTGCCGAAGGTCGGCAGCATGACCAGCAGCGCCTGCGGCAGGATGACATGGCGCATGCCCTGCCAGCGGCCGAGGTTCAGCGCCGTGCATGCCTCGTACTGCTCGTGGCCGATCGACAGGATGGCACCGCGCACGACCTCGGCGGCATAGGCGCCGACATTCAAGCCGAGCGCCAGCACACCGGCCTGCAGCGGCGTCAGCGACAGGCCGACAAAGGGCAAGACGAAATAGGCCCAGAACAGTTGCACGAAGATCGACGTGCCGCGGAAGAACTCGATATAGGTCGTGGCCAATGCGCGCACGATGAAGAAGCGCGAAACGCGCCCTAGGCCGGCGAGGAAGGCCATGACCAGCGCAAGCACCGATCCCATCAGCGTCAGCTCGACGGTGACAAGGGCTCCCTGCAATATCAGGCCGAGATAGCCGGACCACTGGGTCATCTAGGTTCCAACGTTTGCATTCTTGGTCCCTTCTCCCCGTTTACGGGGAGAAGATGCCGGGAGGCAGATGAGGGGCAGCGCGAACCTGCGAACATACGGCGCAGCCCCTCATCCGGCCCTACGGGCCACGTTCTCCCCGTTGAACGGGGAGAAGGAAGAAGTCGCGACCTACTTCGCCGCGCAGAGCTTCTCGCGCGTCGTCGACATCGCCGCCTTGGCCGAGAAGCCGTAGGGCTCGATGATCTTGGCGAACTCGCCGGATTTCTTCATCTTGGCGAGCTCGACGTCATAGGCGTCGCGCAGCGCTTCATCGCCCTTCTTGAAGGCGGCGCCGTCGCAATAGACCGGCGCGCCCTGCACCGGGGCGATCACTTCGAGGTTCGGATCGTTGGCCTTCTTGATGAGGTCGTTGATCGACAGAACGGGGAGCGAATAGGCGTCGATGCGGCCGTCCTGCACCATCTTGAGGCCGCTCTGCCCGTCCGGCACGACGATGACGCGATCGCGCGGCACGCCGGCGGTGAGCGCCAGCTTCTCCTCGGTGCCGCCGCCCGGCGCGCCGACGGTGGCGGAACTATCCTTGGCGATGTCGGCATAGCTCTTGAAGCCCTTCGGATTGCCCTTCTTCACCAGCATCGCCTCGGCATCGCAAAGCACCGGCTCGGAATAGGCGACCGCCGCGCAGCGCTCCGGCTTCATGAACAGGCCGGCGGTGACGACGTCGAAGCGGCCGGCTTGCAGGCCGGGGATCATGGCGCCGTATTCGGAGATGGAGGCGACGATGTCGTTGACGCCGAGGCGCTTGAAAATCTCGCGCGCCACGTCCGGCGCGGCGCCCGAGACCTTGCCGTCGGCGGCCACCGCCGTGTAGGGCGGCTCGTTGGCAATGGCGACGCGGGCGAAGCCTTGCCCCTTCAGCTGCTCCAGCTTGGCGTCGTCCGCGGAACGCGCACCGGAGGCGACCAACACCGCGGCCACTGCGAGGCCGGCGACGCCAGCCAGAATGCCAAGTTTCTTCATCGTTCCCAACTCCTTGTTTCTATCTTCTTGGTTTGCTCAGTTCTGGGCGCTCAGGCCCCGAGGACGACTCTGTCGCCTCTGCATAGCGGTTAGACGCGATGTCCGGCCGCGATGATCTTCTTCAGGAAGCCTTGCGTTCGTTCCTGCTTGGGATGGCGGAAAATCTCGTCGGGCTTGCCTTCCTCAACGATCTTGCCGCGGTCGAAGAACAGCACCCGGTCGGCGAAGTCGTGGGCGAAGCCCATCTCGTGCGTGACGAGCAGCATCGTCATGTCCGTCTCGGCGGCAAGCTTGCGCATGACGTTCAGCACCTCCTCGACCAGCTCGGGGTCGAGCGCCGAGGTGACCTCGTCGAACAGCATGATCTTGGGCGACAGCGCGAGCGCCCTGGCGATCGCCACGCGCTGCTTCTGGCCGCCGGAAAGCTGCGCCGGCATCGCCTTCGCCTTGTCGGCGAGCCCCACCATGTCGAGCAGTTCCATCGCCCGCTTCTCGGCGGCGACCCGCGAGACACCCTTGGTCAACATCGGCGCCAGCGTCACGTTGTCCATGACGCATTTGTGCGGAAACAGATTGAAGAGCTGGAAGACCATGCCGATCTTCTGGCGCATCTTGGCCAAGTGCCGCTCGTCGGCCGGCAGCAGCTGGCCGTTGCGCTCCATGTGATAGAGCTGCTCGCCTTCGATCTGGATATGGCCGCCGTCGATCTTCTCCAGCGTCATCAGGATGCGCAGGATCGTCGTCTTGCCCGATCCGGACGGGCCGATCAGCGCCAGCTTCTCGCCTGGCATGACCTGCATCGACAAACCGTCCAGCACCTTGAAGGTGCCGAAGCTCTTCGAAATCGCATCGACCTTGATGATGGGCGCGGGCAATCCATTTCCCCGTTCTGGAGAAGCCTATGCCCTTAACGATGCGAAACGCGTCAAATCATGTCAATTGGGAAAATAATATCATGACAATATTTCCGACGCGGCACAATTTCAGGGCAATCTGCGCTCCGCTTGTGCCTCAGATGGCGAGCAGAAGATGCTCCGGGTCGCCAAGCAGGAGCTTGGCGACAACGCTCAAGCCCGCGCGCAGTTCCCCCTCGGTGGTCGATCCGAGCGAGATACGGATCGCGGGATGCCAGGGCGTGTCCGCGATGCGGAACGAGGTGCCGGGCGCTATCGCCACCCCGCGCAGGCGCGCCTGCGCGACAAAGCTCTCCTCGGCCCGGTCGCCCGGCAATTCAAGCCAGAGATGCAGCCCGTCCCGATGGCAGCGATAGTCGACGCCAGCGAGCACCTCCGCGGCGATCTCCTGCCGGCGTCTCAGCGCACCGCGCTGCCATTTGACCAGCTCCATCGCCGTGCCGTCGTTCACCCAGCGCGTCGCGATCTCCGCAACCATCGGCGTCGCCATCCAGTTCGAGACGAGGTGGCGGTTGGCGACGGCGGCGACATAGCGGTCCGGCACGGCGAGGTAGCCGATGCGCAGGCCAGGCACGACGATCTTGGTGAAGGAGGTGACATAGAGCGTCCGCTCGGGAGCGAAGGCGGCGACGGCCGGCGGGCGGCCTTCGACCAGCGGCCCAAGCACGTCGTTCTCGATGATGGCGATGTCATGCTTGCGCGCGACCGCGGAGATCTGCTCGCGCCGGGCCGCGTCCATCAAGGTAGCCGTTGGGTTGATCACCGACGGCTGGACGAAGACGGCGCGGATGTCCGACAGACGGCAGGCCTCGTCCAACGCCTCGGGGATCAGGCCGTTGTCGTCGATCGGCAGTCCTTCGAGGTTGAAGCCGAGATAGCGGGCCAGCGGCACCAGCGTGTGGTGGCCGATCGCCTCGGTGGCGACGGTGGAGCCAGGCGGCGCGACGCTCATCAGCGCCACCGTCATGCCGGCCGTGGCGCCATTGGTGAGGCAGATGTTCTGCGGCGACGCGTCGAGGCCACAAAGCTTCAGCCATTCGACCGCCACCGCGCGATGGCGCGGGAACACCATGTTCGGCCGGAACGACAGCGCCGAGCTCGACGGCAGGTTCTCGGCGAGCCACCCCAGCGCCTGCTTGAGCTTCTCCAGATGCATCGGCTCGCAGACCGGCTTCAGGATCGAAAGGTCGATGACCTCGCCCAGTCGTTCCGGAAGGTAGGGCGGATCCGGCTCGCGGCGCTGCGTCTGGACGAAGCTGCCACGGCCGACCTCGCCGGAGATCAGGCCGCGGCGGATCAGTTCCTCATAGGCGCGGCTGACCGTCTGCACCGAAAGTTTCAGATCGTCGGCAAGGCGGCGATGCGTCGGCAGCCGCGCGCCGTTGGCGAGCCGCCCGTCATGGATGGCGCGCGCGAACTGATCGGCCAGCGAGAGGTAGGCCGGGCGGCGGATGAGCGCCGGATCTGGCTGCCATAATGTCATGACTTATTAGAGATCGAAATCAGTGCAATTGACAATCGAAATAATGCGTCGTCATGGTGTCTTGGACAGAAAACGGGAGCCGGCATGGCGGCAGCGAAACTCGACCCGATCGATCTCAAGATCCTGGACGCGATCCAGCGCGACGGCCGCATCACCAAGCTGGCGCTGGCCGAGAAGGTCGGCCTGTCGCCGACGCCCTGCTGGATGCGGCTGCGCAAGCTGGAGAAGGCCGGCATCGTTTCCGGCTACCACGCAGCAGTCGCCATGCGCATGATCGCGCCGGTGGCGACCGTGCTGATGGAAGTGACTTTGGGCAGCCACCGCCAGGCCGATTTCGACCGTTTCGAGCGGGTCGTCCGCGACATCCCCGAGATCGTCGCCTGCTGGTCGGTCGGCGGCGGCGTCGATTACATGCTCAAGGTCATGGCCCGCGACATCGACGCCTATCAGCGGCTGGTCGACGCCCTACTGGAACGCGAGATCGGCATCGACCGTTACTTCACCTATATCGTCACCAAGACGGTGAAGGAGGAGACCGTGCTGCCGGTGGCCGATCTGCTGCCGGGACAAGTGTGAGGCCCCTCATCCGACCAGGCTGGCGCCAGCGCTGGCGCCCTCTCCTCTCCCCTCGGGGAGAGGTCGGATTGCCCCGAATTGCCCTTCGCAATTCGGTTGGCAATCCGGGTGAGGGGGATGATCCCGCCTCAGCTGCGGCGCACGTCTGAGGCCAGGAGAGAGATCGTCCTGCCCTGCCTCCGAATAGAGACAATCTCTCTACAACCGGCTGCCGAAACAGCCTCTCTGTCTCAGTCGCGCGGCTATTCTCTCCACATCGCCTTGGTACCGGGAGACAAATGATGTCCGCGCATTTTGCACGCCCACACCGCCACGAAGCACTTGACCGTCTTGCCGATCGCCGGCTGCTGCGCGATCTCGGCTATGTCGACGGCCATTGGACGGCCGGCGACTCGGCCGCAAGCTTCGAAGTCACGGATCCCGCCACTGGCGCCACCGTGGCCTTCGTCGCCGCGCTCGATGCAAAACAGACGACACAGGCGATCGACGCGGCTTCCCGCGCCCTGCCGTCGTGGCGCTCGGCCCTGCCGCAGGAGCGCTCGAGGATTTTGCGAAAATGGTTCGAGCTGATCATTGCCGCCAAGGACGACCTGGCGCTGCTGATGACGCTCGAACAAGGCAAGCCGCTGAAGGAGTCGCTTGGCGAGATCGACTACGCCGCTTCCTTCATCGAGTGGTATGCTGAGGAGGCAAAACGCCTCAATGCCGAAAGCGTCACCAGCCATCTGCCCAATGCGGAGATGACCGTGCGCCGCGAGCCGCTTGGCGTCGTCGGCGTCGTCACGCCATGGAATTTTCCGTCCGCCATGCTCACCCGCAAGGCCGCGGCGGCACTTGCCGCCGGCTGCACCGTGGTGGCGCATCCTTCCTCCGAAACCCCGCTGTCGGCGCTGGCGCTGGCCGAGCTCGGCGAGCGCGCCGGACTGCCGGCCGGCGTGTTCAACGTCGTCACGGGTGATGCCCGCGCCATCGTCGGCGCGATGTGTGCTGATGCCAGGATCCGCGCCATGAGCTTCACCGGTTCGACCGAGGTCGGCAGGCTGATCGCCGCGCAGAGCGCGCCGACCATGAAGCGGCTGGTGATGGAGCTCGGCGGCCACGCGCCGCTGATCGTGTTCGACGATGCCGATATCGACAAGGCGGTGACGATCGCGCTCGACGCCAAATTCGCCACCTCCGGCCAGGACTGCCTGGCCGCCAACCGCATCTATGTGCAGCGCCAGATCTACGACCGGTTCTGCGCCGCTCTCGCCCGCCGCATCGAGCGGCTGCGCACCGGCAACGGGCTTTCCGCCGATGCCGATATCGGACCGCTGATGCATGAGCGCGCCGTCAAGAAGGTGGAGGAGCAGGTAGCCGACGCGCTCGCACGCGGCGCGCGCTGCCTGACCGGCGGCAAGCGCCACGCGGCCGGGCCGCTGTTCTACCAGCCGACGCTGCTCGTCAATGTGCCGGACGAGGCGGTGATCATGCATGAGGAAACGTTCGGCCCGGTCGCTGCCGTGACGCCGTTCGACGACGAGGCGGAAGTCGTCGCCCGCGCCAACGCCACCGAATATGGCCTCGTCGCTTATGTCGTCACCGAGAACGGCGCCCGGCAGGCGCGTATCGGTCGTGCGCTGGAATACGGCATGGTCGCGATCAACAGGGTCAAGATCACCGGCGCGCCGATCCCCTTCGGCGGCGTCAAGCAGTCCGGCATCGGCCGCGAAGGCTCGCGCCATGGCCTCGAAGCCTTCACCGATCTCAAATACCTCTGTCTCGACGTGGCGTAAGGGCCACCCGAGACCGCCTTCAAGGAGTAGAAAAATGCTCGAACAATCCAACGAACTCTCGGCCTGGGATCGCGACCACTTCTTCCATCCTTCGACGCATATGGGCACGCATGCGCGCGGCGAATCGCCGGCGCGCATCATGGCCGGCGGTGAAGGCGTCACCGTCTGGGACAACACCGGCAAGAAGAGCATCGATGCCTTCGCCGGCCTCTATTGCGTCAATGTCGGCTATGGCCGCGAGAAGATCGCCGATGCGATTGCCGAGCAGGCGAAGAACCTTGCCTATTACCACGCCTATGTCGGCCACGGCACCGAGGCCTCGATCACCCTCGCCAAGATGATCATCGACCGCGCGCCGAAAGGCATGTCGAGAGTCTATTTCGGCCTTTCGGGTTCCGACGCCAACGAAACCAACATCAAGCTGATCTGGTACTACAACAACGTTCTCGGCCGTCCTGAGAAGAAGAAGATCATCTCGCGCTGGCGCGGCTATCACGGCTCGGGCGTGATGACGGGCTCGCTGACCGGGCTCGAGCTTTTCCACAACGCCTTCGACCTGCCGCGCGCGCCCATCATGCACACTGAGGCGCCCTATTACTTCCGCCGCGCCGACCGCTCGATGAGCGAGGACCAGTTCTCCCAATATTGCGCCGACAAGCTCGAAGAGATGATCCTCGCCGAGGGCCCGGACACGGTCGCCGCCTTCATCGGCGAGCCGATCCTCGGCACCGGCGGCATCGTGCCGCCGCCGGCGGGCTATTGGCAAAAGATCCAGGCCGTACTGAACAAGTACGACGTGCTGCTCGTCGCCGACGAGGTGGTGACCGGCTTCGGCCGTCTCGGCACGATGTTCGGCTCCGACCACTACGGCATCAAGCCGGACCTCATCACCATCGCCAAGGGCCTGACCTCGGCGTACGCGCCGCTCTCCGGCGTCATCGTCTCCGACAAGTTCTGGCAGGTGCTGGTCCAGGGCTCGGACAAGCTTGGCTCGCTCGGCCACGGCTGGACCTATTCGGCACATCCGATCTGCGCGGCGGCTGGCGTCGCCAACCTCGAGCTGATCGACGAGCTGGATCTGGTGAGGAACGCCGGCGAGACCGGTGCCTATTTCCGCGCCGAGCTTGCCAAGGCCGTTGGTGGCCACAAAAATGTCGGCGAGGTGCGCGGCGACGGCATGCTGTCGGCGGTCGAGTTCGTCAAGGACCGCGACGATCGCGTCTTCTTCGATCCGGCGCTTAAAGTGGGACCGCAGATCGCCACGGCGCTAGCCGCGAGCGGCGTCATCGGCCGCGCCATGCCGCAGGGCGACATCCTCGGCTTCGCGCCGCCGCTCTGCCTGACGCGCGAGGAGGCCGACACGATCGTCGCCAAGACCGCCGATGCGGTGAAGAGCGTATTGGCCAGCATCTGAGAAGCAACATGAATGCCATGACAAGAACCGTTCCAGCTACGATGGCCGCCGTGCAGCTTACCGGCCATGGCGGCCTGGAGAAGCTCGTCTACCGCACCGATGTGAAGGTGCCTGCGCCGGCTGCCGGCGAAGTGCTGGTCAAGGTCAGCGCCTGCGGCATGAACAACACCGACGTCTGGGTGCGCCAGGGCGCCTATGGCACGGAAGAGGACGCGGCCGCGGTGTCGACCTGGCGCCGGCAAGGCAACACGCTGACCTTCCCGCGCATCCAGGGCGCCGACACGGTCGGCACCATCGTTGCCGTCGGTGACGGCGTGTCCAAGGATCGCATCGGCGAGCGGGTGATGGTCGACTTCTCCATCTACAACCGCGACGACGATTCGCTCGCCGACATCGACTATATGGGCCACGGCCGCGACGGCGGTTATGCCGAATACCAGACCTTGCCGGCCGAGAACGCGCATGTCGTCGACACCGACTTGAGCGATGTCGAGCTCGCCACCTTCTGCTGCGCCTATCTCACCGGCGAGCAGATGCTGGAGCGTGCAGGCCTGAAGGCCGGCGAGCGGGTGCTGGTCACCGGTGCCTCCGGCGGCGTCGGCTCCGGTATTGTGCAGCTGGCGCGGGCGCGCGGCGCCATTCCCTATGCGGTCGTCGGCGGGGGCAAGGAACAGGCCGTGCTCGACATAGGCGCCGAGAAGGTGATCACGCGCGGCGTGGCCGACCTGCCGGCCGCCGTCAGCGAGGCAACCGGCGGCCAACCCATCGACGTGGTCGCCGATCTTGTCGGCGGCGCGATCTTCAACGACCTGCTGCGCATCCTGCGTCCTGAGGGCCGTTACACCACGGCCGGTGCCATCGCCGGGCCGGTCGTGCAGCTCGATCTGCGCACCATGTACCTGAAGCAGCTTCAGCTCCATGGTTCGAGCCAGGGCACGCGGGCGGATTTCCGCCGCATCGTGCGCTACATCGAGGAGAAGAAGATCAAGCCGCTGGTCGGCGGCGTCTACAAACTGTCGGACTTCCACCGCGCCCAGACCGATTTCATGGCCAAGGATTTTGTCGGCAAGCTGGTGGTGGTGCCGGACGCAGTGGCGAACGCGGGCGGCCACGGCGGTCGATAGCCGCCGCTGGGCTGGGCCTTCATGGTCAGCCCTTGCGCTCCTGCAGGATGTTGCCGCCATCCACGACGAGAACGGCGCCGTTGACATAGCTGGCCCCGTCGGACGCCAAGAACAAGACGGCGGCGGCGACTTCTTGAGGTGTGCCGGCGCGCCCAAGCGGCGTGTTTTGCGCGGCAACAAGCTCTTCCGGCGTCGAGGCGCCGGTCGCGATCCAGCCCGGCGCCACGGCATTGACGGTGACGCCGCTGCGGCCGACCTCCAGGGCAAGCGCATGCGTCAGCCCGACCATGCCCGCTTTGGCGGCGGAGTAGGCGGCCTCGCCTTCATTGGAGACATAGGGGCCGGTCACCGAAGCCATGTTCACCACGCGGCCATGGTCGCGCTGAACCATGCCGGCCAGAAACCCTCGCGTGCTCAAAAACGCGGTCTTCAGGCTGACATCGATGCCCCGGTCCCAATCGCTTTCGCTGAGGTCGAGAAATCGCCGCTGCAGCGCCGGCTGGGCGATCGTGCCCATCCCGGCATTGTTGACGAGGATGTCGATCTCGCCGACCTCCGAACAGAGCCGCTCGACATCCGCCGCGCGCGTCAGGTCGGCCACCACGGCGCGGACATCGAGCCCATCCGCCCGCAGCTCCTCGGTGCGCTGCTCGACGCGTTGCGACGAGGCGGTGATGGTGACCGCAAGGCCGGCTTCGCCGAGAGCCCGCGCCACGGCCACGCCGATGCCGTCGGCCGCGCCCGCACCGGTTACCAGTGCCTTGCGGGATTTGCGAAATATGGTCATGGACCCTCCAGGCGATGACGCCGGCGCCGCAATTCAGTAGCCGGCACTTACGCCGAAATCGATCGAAAGCACGGCTCCGGTGATTGGCGCCGCGCTTGGCTGGCAAAGATAGTGGATGAAGGCAGCGATCTCCTCCACCGTGATGAAGCGCGCTCTCTGCCCTTGTGGGTAGTGCCCGAGAAGCTTCCGCTTGTAGCCGTCCGGGTCGTCGCCGCCATAGGTCCTCGCCTGATACTCGATCATCGGCGTCGCCGTGTCGCCGGGGCAAACGGCGTTGACCCTGATGCCGTGCGGGGCAAGCTCAAGGGCGAGGGCCTTGGTCAACAGCACCAGACCGCCCTTCGAGGCGCAATAGACCGCCGCGCCGTTGTTGCCGACGATGCCTGCGTCGGACGCAATGTTGATGATGACCCCCTGCGCAGCCGACAGATGCGGAATGGCCGCCGAGATCAGGAAGAATGCGCCTTTGAGGTTGACGTCCAGGACCAGGTCCCATTGCTCCTCGCGGACCTCGCTTGCCGGTCCCTCGAGCCAGACGCCTGCGGCGTTGACGAGAACGTCCAGGCCGCCTCCCCAGTCACGGGCCTTGTCCACCGCTTCGCGGCAGGCGGCAACGGAACGGATATCGAGCGGCAAGCCGATCGCCTTCGCGCCGGTCGCGGCAATCCTGGCCACGGCGTCGTCGAGTTTGGCCCCGGGAAGGTCGGCAAGCGCGATCCGCTCGCCGTCGGCCGCAAGGCGAAGTCCCGTCGCAAGACCCATTCCTCCGGCACCGCCCGCGATCAGGACCGTTCTTGCAGCCATTCGCTAACCTCCGCAAAACATCGCCGCCAATACATGCGAACCATGTCCAGCAGCGATGTCGCATGCACCACGTCGGATAAACGATGATCCCAGGAGGTTCGGCCCTGCGGCCCGCGATCAGCCCAGTTCCAGCGTCGTTATGCCGAAAACCTTCGACGGGGCATTGCCGGGCTTGCCTCCCCGGTACATGCGGGTCGTCGTGAAACCCGGTACCATGCCGACAGCATGAAGCAGGGCGGTGAATCCGATCTGGGTGGCCGGCACGTCGATATGCAGCGCCTCGCCCGCCGTCCTGCCCGCCAGTTCCGCCAGCATCGCCAGGGCTATGTCCGTCCCGTCGGCAAACAGCGGCCCGACCTTGAAACCCTCCCGGCATCGGCGCGCCACGCCGTAGCCGGCAAGGCCGGCCGGACCGGTGGACATCAGCGCGATCTGGGGCGGCTGCAGCCATTCCCGCAGAAAGGCCTCACGCGGCGCCGGGAAGCACTGGCGGTCGTAGGCCAGGATGTCGGCTGTGCCGGCTGCCGTCACAGGCCGGATATCGCTGCCGCCGGTCAGTCCGGCCGGACGACCGCTGAAGCGGACGGTCTCATAGGCAGGCATGAACCCCTTGTGCTGGTAGTTGGCCAGTTGCTCGGGCACCCCGTCGAGGCCGATGATGCGGTTGCCGAGCCGTGCCATGCCCGCGTCCCAGACCGCCTTGCCATGGCCCTCGCCACGCCGGTCGGGCCGGCAGATATAGAGACCGATGAAGCCGAAACGCGCGCCGTAGGCGACTGCAGAAATGCCGGCCGCCATCTCGCCGTCGACGAAGGCGCCGATGAACCCTTCCGGATCGGCCGCCCGCAACGCGGCGGCATCGCCGACACCCGGATTCCAGCCCTCCCCCGCCGCCCAGTCGACGAGCGTCTCGACTTCGGTGGCGGTCAGCGTCCGGATCGTTCTCTGCATCGTTCTGCTCGGCGGCGGCCTCAGGCGATGGATTTCAAGCCACCACGATAGGTCGTCGCCGGCAAGGTTGCAAAGGCCTCGCTTCGAGGATGGCCCGCCTGGCGCCCCGAAGAACGGAGCCAGCCTGCTCTGCGGACGCAAAGACGCTCAACGCGCGGCTGCCGGCCAACCATTATCGAGGGAAAGGTTTTCCAAACGGATGCAATGGGTTAGCAAGGAGCGCGCTGAGCAATCGTCAGTTGTTCCAACAGGCAACTGGACATGACCGGCGAAGGCTGGGAATCTTCATTTGCTCTTGCTTGGAATAGGATGTCGCAGGAAATGCCGCTGAGTGCCGAAGAGATCGCCAGTCATCCGGCAGCGCTTCGTCACGTCCAGGAGCAGTCGCGCGCGCTCATCCACATCTACGAAACCAGCCCGCGGCTCGCCGCCGTCTTTGCCACCCAGCAGCGCTGGCTGCTCGGCCATGTCGGGCTTGCCTTGCATTTTAGGCGCGACCCCAATGACCGCCGCACCGAAATGACGGTGGCGCGTTTCCTCGAGGTCGTGCGCCGCAACGCCGTCGCCAGCCGCAATACCGCCGAGGCGTTTGTCAAAGAAATGCTGCACTACAACATCGCCGAATATATTTCGACGAGTGGCGATGGCCGCGCTCACCCCTTGCGCGTGAGCGCGGCCACGATCGAGACCTTCACCGGCTGGATCCATGCCCATTTGAGAACGCTCGATCGCATCGACGGTGGAAACCGACTGGCGCGCTTCCTCGAGCGACCCGAAATGCTGGGAAAGCTGCAGCCATTGATCTGCGACGGCCTGCTCGCCTCCGGTCCGGTGCGAGAACCCGAACAGACCTTTTCGTTGTTCATCTGGCTGAACAATGGCGGCATCGTCATGGACTGGCTGATGTCAGGCATTGATCCGGAGGATGCCAACCTCGACAGGATCCCGACCAGCGTCATTTCGATCAGCGAATTCGCGCATTGGCTGAAGCTCTCGCGTACCCATCTGGCGCGCAAGCTCCACGATGCCGAGGCGCTTGGCAGCATCGGCTGGATCGGCCAGCGCGGCCATTCGGTGATGTGGGTCTCGCGACAGTTCTTCCGGGAATACATGGCCGTCCAGGCAGCCAAGCTCGCTATCGTCGACGCGGCCTTCGAGGCCTGTTTTCCCGCCGCGGGCGAAAGCTGAGAGCCGCGGCCCTGCTCCCAGCCCGCGCCGTGTCGGCGCGCAGGAGGCGCGCCGTTCAGCCGCTTCGCCTCGGCGAGGCGGTATGTCCTCAGTCGATGTCGAACGACACGCCCTGCGCCAGCGGCAGCGCCTTGGAGAAGTTCACCGTGTTGGTGGCCCGGCGCATATAGGCCTTCCAGGCATCCGAGCCGCTCTCGCGGCCGCCGCCGGTTTCCTTCTCGCCGCCGAACGCCCCGCCGATCTCGGCGCCCGAGGTGCCGATATTAACGTTGGCGATGCCGCAATCCGAACCGTCGACGCCGAGGAAGCGCTCCGATTCCTGCAGGTCGCGGGTGAAGATCGACGACGACAGGCCGGCGCCCACCTCATTGTGCAGTTCCAGCGCCTCGTCGAAATCGGAATACTTCATCACATAGAGGATCGGCGCAAAGGTCTCTTCGGTCACCGGCGATACCTGCTTCGGCATCTCGACCAGCGCCGGATGCACGTAGTAGGCGTCGGGGTGGCCGTTCTCGACGCGCGTGCCGCCGGTCACCTTGCCGCCATGCGCTTCCGCTTCCTTGAGCGCCTTCTGCATGTTGTCAAAGGCGGCCTTGTCGATCAGCGGACCAACCAGCGCGGAGGTCTCCAGCGGATTGCCGACCGAGACGCTCTGATAGGCTTTCTTCAGGCGCGGCAGCAGCGCGTCATAGACGCTTTCGTGCACGAACAGGCGCCTGAGCGTCGTGCAGCGCTGCCCCGCCGTGCCCATGGCGCCGAAGGCGATCGCGCGCAGCGCCATGTCGAGATCGGCGGTCGGGCAGACGATGCCGGCATTGTTGCCGCCGAGTTCCAGCACCGCACGGGCGAAGCGTTTGGCGAGCCGAGGTCCGACCTCACGGCCCATGCGGGTCGAGCCGGTGGCCGAGACCAGCGGCACCTTCGGATGGTCGACCAGCACCTCACCGACAGCGCGGTCGCCGATCAGCACCTGGAGCAGGCCTTCCGGCGCATCGGCGCCGAAGCGCTTGGCGGCGCGCTTGAAGATCGCCTCGCAGGCAAGCGCCGTCAGCGGCGTCTTCTCGGACGGCTTCCACACCACCGCATCGCCGCAGACAAGAGCGAGCGCCGCGTTCCACGACCACACCGCGACCGGGAAGTTGAAGGCCGAGATCACGCCGACGACGCCAAGCGGATGCCAGGTTTCCATCATGCGGTGTCCGGGGCGCTCGGTCGCTATGGTGAGGCCGTAGAGCTGGCGCGAAAGGCCGACCGCGAAATCGCAGATGTCGATCATCTCCTGCACCTCGCCGAGACCCTCGGACGGGATCTTGCCGACCTCGATCGACACCAGACGGCCAAGCTCGGCCTTGTGCGCGCGCAGTTCCTCGCCGAGGAGACGCACCAGTTCGCCGCGCTTCGGCCCCGGCACCAGCCGCCAGGCCTGGAACGCCTTGTGCGCGGCATCGATGGCCTTGCCCGCGTCGACCGCCGAAATCGACTTCAGCCCCGCGATCTGCTCGCCCGTCACCGGGCTGCGCACGGTGAGGTCGCCGCCGGAAAGCGCGTCCTTGGCGACGCCCAGTTTCTCCAGAAGTGAGGCCGTTTCCTTCGCTATGGTCATTTTTGTCCCTTTCAGATCCCGCCTTGGATATGGCGAGCGTCGAAGCCTTGCGCCATGTCTTGTCGGTGCAGCCGAGGCACGACGGCGCTTTCATGGCGTGGCATTACTCGTTTCGGGGAAAAACCGCCACCCCGGCATGGTCCAAGGCCGGTGCGCAAAATTGGGCCAGCCAGCGGGATCAGCGTGCTTTCTGGATCGACGACGCCTCAGCGCTTTCCTTGATCAGCCGGTCAATATGCATGCGGATATGGGCGGCCTCAGCAGCGGTGTTGGCAAGCGCGATGGCGCGGTCGAAGGCCACGCGCGCCTCCTCGCCACGGCCAAGCTGCATCAACAGTCCGCCCTTCAGGCCGAAGAAATGGAAATAGCCGGACAGCCTGTCTTCCAGCGGCTCGATCATGGCAAGTGCAGCCTCCGGGCCGCGCACCTTGCTTACCGCGACGGCGCGGTTGAGCGTCACCACCGGCGACGGCTGCATCTGCTCGAGCAGGCCGTAGAGCAGGTCGATCTCGGTCCAGTCGGTGTCTTCTGGCGTCGCCGCCCGCGCATGCAGCGCCGCGATCGCCGCCTGCACCTGGTAAGGACCAGGCTTGCGATGCCGAAGCGCCTTGTCGACCAGCGCCAGGCCCTCGTCGATCATCTTGCGGCTCCAGAGCGACCGGTCCTGGTCCTCGAGCAGCACGATCTCGCCATTCTCGTCGAAGCGCGCCGGCGCGCGCGCATGCTGGAGAAGCAGCAGCGCCGTCAGCCCCATGATCTCGGGCTCCGCCTGGAAGAGCCTCAGCAGCAGCCGTGCGAGCCGGATCGCCTCCTCGCAGAGCGGCGCGCGGGCAGGCGCCTCGCCGCCATTGGTCGAGTAGCCCTCGTTGAAGATGAGATAGATCATGGCGGCGACCGCCGCGAGCCGCTCCGAGCGCTCGACCGCGCCTGGCGTCTCGAACGGCACGCCGGCGTCGGCGATGCGCGCCTTGGCGCGGGTGATGCGCTGCTCCATGGCGCTCTCGCCGACGAGGAAGGCGCGCGCGATCTGCTTGACGGTGAGGCCCGAGACGATGCGCAGCGCGACCGCGATCTGCTGTGTCGCCGGCAGGTCCGGATGGCAGCAGACGAACAAAAGCCGCAGGATGTCGTCGCGATAATGCGCGCCGTCCAGCCGCTCGGCCATGTCGCCTTCTGCATCTTCGAGATCGGAAATCTGGTCCTCTTCCGGCATCGGCGCATGCTTGGCGCGCTTGCGCACCGCGTCGATGCCGCTGTTGCGGCCGACAAAGATCAGCCAGGCCGCCGGATCGCGAGGCGGGCCGTTCTTCGGCCAGTTCTTCAGCGCCCTCAGGCACGCATCCTGGAAAGCTTCTTCCGCGGCATCGAGGTCGCGGAAATAGCGCAGCAGCGCGCCCATCGCCTGCGGACGGGCGGTGCTGATCGCGTTGCTGATCCAGGCAAGATCGGTCATGCGGGTACCTTGGTCGGATTGAAGACGGAGATCGGCCTGATCTCGTAGGAGCCGCCGCTCGGATTGACCTCGGAGAGCTCGCGGGCGAACGCGACGGCCTCATCCAGGTCCTGGCATTCGAGCGTGTAGAAGCCGAGGAATTGCTCCTTGGTCTCGGCGAAAGGCCCATCGAGCACCATCGATTCGCCCTTGACCTTCCGGAGCGTCGTCGCCGCGGTGGTCGGCAACAAACGCGCCACAGGCCCAAGCCGGCCGGCCTTGGCGTACTTGTCCTGTACGTTGAGGAGCTTTGCCATCACCTCGTCGTCCTGTTCCTTGCTCCAGGAGCTGACGACGTCTTCGGAAGCGTAGCAGAGGATGGCGTAGAGCATGATCTCGGTCCTTTCCGTATCAAAGGACGCGACAGTAGGACCCTTCCCGACACAACGTCGATAAAAAAATAAATAGGTCGATCACGGGCTTATCCCGTGCCCTTGCGGTGCGTCAGGCGCCGCGCGCCTTGAGCCATCTGAGCACCTGCGTCTCCCGCTCGTCGAGGCCGGATATGAGACGCTTTCGCTTGTTGGCTGTCGCCATCTCGCGGAGCAACCTCCCTTCGGACCACGCCTCGAAGACCAGCGGGTGGATGTAGCATTTGCGGCAAACGACCCGCGTGTTACCCAGTCGTTCGGCGACCTCGTCTACGATACCGTTCGTCACCCTCTTTTGTTGGGTCATACTCTCTGGGAGCTCTGCCTGGGCAAACAGGGATGCGGCATGGATGGTGCCGCCCCATGTCCGAAAATGCTTGGAACTGAATTCCGCGCCGGACGCTTCGCGAATGTAGCGGTTGATGTCCTCTGAGCGCACCGGCTGGCGATTGCCGTCCTCATCGAGATACTGGAACAGCTTCTGACCCGGCAGATCCTGCGCTCCGCGCACAACTCTGGCGATGCGACGGTCGACGAGCTTCAGCTTCCATTCCTTGCCGGACTTGCCCTTGAAGGCGAAGCGCAACCTCGAACCCTCGATATCGACGTGTCGGTCGCGCAACGTGGTCAGCCCGAAACTCTTGTTGTCGCGGGCGTAAGCGGCATTGCCGACACGGATCATGGTGTTGTCGAGCAGCCAGACGACGGAGGCGACCACACGGTCCAGCGGCAGGCCGTGCCGGCGCAGGTCGGCATGGACCTGGCGCCTTAGAGCTGGAAGGCGTTCCGCGAAAGCGACCAGGCTGGAGTATTTCGCGCCATCCCGCTCCTCGATCCACTGCAGGTGATAGCGGTACTGCTTGCGTCCGCGCTGGTCCCGGCCGGTCGCCTGGACATGGCCGTTCGGGCCGGGCGAGATCCACACATCCGTCCAGGCAGGCGGAATGACGATCGCCTTAATGCGGTCGAGCGTCACCGCGCTCACCGGATTCCCGTTCGGTCCAACGTATGAAAATCCCTTGCCTTTTCTCAATCGGCGGATGCCGGGATCGGCATCGCTGACATAGTTGAGCGACGCGCGCTCGGCCGAATTTTGCACGTTGTTCCTGCGGGTTTCGTCCTCGCCCGCCGAGCGGTCGAGGGACGATCGCGATCGTTGCAGCATGATGGCTCCACGGAACTTGTCCGTAGATAAGCTGCTCAGCCGGCGGCTGGTTCCCTCCTCTCGTAGAGCCCCTTCAACCTTACCGATCGGCGGACACATCAGCCATCCAGAGCTCGCCGTCGTCTATGTGAACGGGAAAATAGTCGCGCCCGGTCGGTATCGTCTCGAGGACCGTTCCGGCCTCATCGGCCAGATAATCATAGCCGATGTCCTGGTGCCGGCGATCGGGATCGAGATGATTGTAGAGGTCGCGGCGCGCCACGCGCCGTTTCGGCTCGATCATCTTCAAATGATAAAGATTGAGGCCGCTGTCCCTGAGCTTCAGACCGAGGTCTTCGGGAAACCAGATGCCATGCAGATCCTTCGACCGGTACCGGTCCGGATGGTAGGCGCCGAAAAGCCTGTGCTGCATCTTCTGGCCCCAGGTTCCGTCGACGCGATAACTGGCCGGCGTGTACATCTCCCGGCAGCGGAATCCCCAGGCGATGCGCCTGGATCCGCGGGTCAGTTGGCCTATACGATCGGCGACCGCGATTTCCAACCTTTCGTCGGGGTCCATGGCCAGGATCCAATCGGCGCCCGCCTCATAGGCTGCGGCGACAAGCGCGCGCCGCCTCTGCGGTTCGTTGCTGAAAATCTCATTCGCGGCCCGATCGTCATAAGCGATCCAGCCATCGACGATTGCGTCGAGATTGGCGAGGAGGTCGGGCACCAGATGCGCGTCGTAGCGATAGCTGAAGACGGCGACGATCCTTTGCCGCGACCAAAGCCATCGACCGCGGCGCCGGCGCGGCGGCTTCATCTCGACGGTGATCATGGGCGCCGGCCCTCCTTGTCGCCATGCCTGGCGCCGACGGCAGCCCCCAGCGACTTGGCGAACAACGCCAGCCATACAATCGGCAGCGACAGCAGGGCGAAAGTCCTCTCTTTTCCGGAAAGCCCCGCTTTCGCCAGCTTGCCGACAATGCGCCGGTCCCGAAATACTTTCCGGAAAGGACGCGCGGGGTTTTCGCCCCCGACAGACCCAAGATAGGCGCCGTAGCGGCGGCCGCGCCGATACTGGTCGGCGAGCATTTCGAGCAGGCGTGTCTCGTTGCGATGGACGGTGAGGATTTGCGGTTCCCAGACCGGCTGCATTGCCTCAGGCAACCTGGCCATGAATTCAGTGTCTTCTCCCGACGCCAGTTGCTCGTCGAAGAGCCCATATCGATCGAACAGCTTGCGGTCGAAGGAAACGCCGTAGCGTTGCGCCTTCTCGGCGGGAAGACCCGGCAGGCGTCGCATGTACGTGATGAGATGCGCCGCGCATGCGACCGGATTGCGCGGATGGCTGTTGACGATGGCGCTCGCCACCGCCGCGGCGCCTTCCCGGTGCCGCCGCAGCCGGACTTCAGCCCACCCGGGACACGCCAGGCAATCATCCGCGAGAAAAGCGATGAAAGGCGCCTTCGTCGCCGCAATGCCGCGATTTCTCGCGGCGCCGGCAAACAGCCTGTGTTCGAATTCGATGACAGGCACGTCGAGTCCGGCGTCGGCTAGAAGCGTCCCCGCATTTCCCCCGCCGGAATTCACGACCACGATTTCGAACGGGATGTTCTGGTCGAGCACCGACCTTACGGCCGCGACCAGATTAGTCGGAGCCCGGAAACCTATCACCACGACTGCGAGTTCCGGCCCGTCGGCCATCAGACGCTTTGCAGCTGGATTCGATGGACCGGGAACCGGCGCCGCGCGGCGATTTTCAGCCGGTAGCGCATGCAGCGCCAGATGTCGGCGGGAACCCTGGGGGCGGCTTCGGCGACCGTCAGGAATTTTGCGGCCGTCTCCAAGTCGCCTCGTGCGTAGTGAACGCGCGCGATCTTGAGCGCAACCAGCCCTTCCCTCACCTTCAGCGACGATTTCGGAATGCCGCAGTCGGTCAGTTCCCGCAGCGCCAGCCGCCATTGGAGAAACCGTGACACCGGCTTGACCGTGAACCGATCGTCTGAGCGCTCCGATGAAACGAAGTAGATCATGATGGGCCGACTTGCCACCGCGAGCGAGGCTCTGCTCATCACGCGAGCCCAGAACAGCGTATCCTCGTCATAGGGCAGCCCTGTCGGGAAGCGCGTCTCACCGATGGCGCGCCGCGCAATCAGCGCGCTGCCGACGGCGATCGACCGGATCCGCCCTTCCAGATAGGCGGAAGCGTTGGTGAGCCCTGCGGCGGTGTAACCGCTCGGCATTTTGAACTGCCGATCCACACCATCGGTCCGCCGGCGATAGGCGCCAACCACCATATCGGGCATTGGCTGTATGTTGGTCTCGGCCAACAAGGCCCGCAGGCCGCCTTCGAGATGCAGATCGTCTGCATCGATCATGTAGATCCACGGAAACCGGGCCTGTTCCAGTGCCAGGTTCCTGGATCCGCCCGCGTCGCGGCAACTCGACCTGATGACGCGCAGCGGCAATCCCAGCCGCGCGGCCGCCTGCAGCGCGACAGCCGCCGTGTCGTCGGACGACGAAATCGTCGACCAGCAGAACTTCGCCGATCGCGTCGGCTTGCGACGCGATCGCAGTCAAGGTCCTGCCGACGGTCGCTGCCGCGTTGTGCGCCGGGATGACGACGCTGACTGTCATGAAAGCTCCCTGCCGCAGGAATTTAACGGAAGCACTCACCCCTGATGCTCAGGATATCGGCCGTATCGCAAGAAGCAATGCTTGCCGAAAGCGCTATCGAAACTGTGACCGCTTTAGCTCTTTGTTTTGAGGCATATCGTTCTGCCAAAGCCGCTGCGGCGACGCGCTTTAGGCAGCCACCGGAATGACGTCGACCGCCTGCTCGCCGACCTGACCGCCGGTGGTCTTGAGGACGCCGACGATCGGCGCCACGTCGGAATAGTCGCGGCCGTAGCCGACCGTGATGTGGTCGTTGCTCGCCCGCATGCCGTTGGTCGGATCGAATTCCTGCCAGCCGGCATCGCGCCCGCACCAGGCCTTGACCCAGGCATGCATGGCGTCCGCTCCCTCGAGCCGCGGCTTGCCTTTGGGCGGGATGGTGCGCAGGAAGCCGCTGACATAGCCGGCGGGAATGCCGAGGCCGCGCAGCCCGGCGATCATGATATGCGAAAAATCCTGGCAGACCCCTCGCTTCAGGGCGAAGGCGTCTCCGGCCCGCGTCTGCACGGTGGTCGCCTTGCCGTCATAGGTGAAATCGCGATGGATGCGGTTGCAGAGATCGACCGCCGTGGCGACGGTCGAGCCGGCAAGGCTTTCTCGCGCATAATCCGTTATCGCCGCATCGATGCCGGCATAGTCGCTGGCGGCCAGGAAATGATGCGGCGCGGAAGCCGACAGCGAATGCACCGCGTCGAGTTCCGCCCTCAAGCCGTGAATGTCGGGCGAGACGTCGAGGCCGGGTTCCGGTCGCGACACGGACACGCGCGCACTCATCCCGATGTCGAGTTCCTCATGCGCGTCGCGAAAGGCGATCGAGGTGACGTTGTTGCCGAAAAAATCGGAAAAATCCGCCCGCTCGGCCGGTGTCGGCTGGAAGGACAGCGAGGCCGCGATCACCCGCTGCACGCCGGCGATCGTCTGCGGCAGCACGCGCACCTGATGCCGGCCGCCGCCGGCGGCAGCAGCATAATCGTAATGCAGATGAAGCCTGATGTCGTAGAGCATCGCCGCCTATCCGAAATAGGCCTTGGCGAGGCTGTTGTAGAGATCGCCGATCTGGTTGGCGAGCTCGTCGAGCACCTTGACGGTCATATCCTGGGGTTCCATCACCGCAATTGCCGTGTTGAGCTGCAAGATTTCCTTCGCCGCCGGCGACATATGGCCCTCACCGCCAACGGAAGGCAGCATGCCGATCTCCGCCTTCAGCCGTTCGAGCTGGAACAGGATGGAACGCGGGTTGAGCGGATCGAGCGCCAGAAGGTCGATCACCGTGCGCCGCCCGGCCTGCACCGGATACTGTCGGCGGTGGGTCATGACGCTGTCGCCGATCTCTAGCATCATGTCGAGCGCGCCGTCGGGCGCGCCTGCCTTTGTCAGCCTGGCGAGCGTGCGGGCGATCTGGATGCCGCGCTCCAGCCTTCGGCCGATCTCCAGGAAACGCCAGCCGGTGAAGCGGTACATGTTCTCGTGAAGCAGGCCCGAGAACCCAGCAAGCTTGCGCAACATCACGGTCATCGCTCGCGTCGCATCGTCGCCCGGCGCCACCGTTCTGGCGAATTTATGAATGGTCTTCGACAGGTCTTTCAGCGCCAGCCATCCGTCGGGAGAGAAGCGGTCGCGGATCTGGCCGGCGCTGTAGACGGCGCTGTCCAATGTGCTGATCAATCCCATCGGGATCGCCGACTCGACCTCGATGCCGAACGGCTCAAGATAGTCCCTGATGTCGGCGAGCAGCGGCATTTCGGGATCAGAGGTCTCCGCCAGCCTGACGTGATAGGCGCGCAGCACGCGCACCGCGTCTTCCGAGCGCTCGATGTAGCGGCCGAGCCAGGTCAGGTTCTCCGCCGCGCGGCTTGGCAGGCTGCCGGGCATGGTGCGGGTGAAGCTGTCGCTCTCCTGCGGCAACAGCGTCTCGCGCTCGACTGGCCTGTCGCTCACCACCCAGACATCCGCCGCTTGGCCGCCGCGCTGCATGGCGATCGCCGTCGGGTCGAGCGAGAAGCCGACGCGGGCAAAGCCGCCGGGCATCACCGTCCAGCCTTCCGGCGTGCGTGCCAGGTAGACGCGCAGGCTTGCGGGTCTTGGCTCCAGCCGGCCGCCGACAAAGACCGGCGTCGTCGACAGCGTCACCGCTTCCTGGCCGACAAAAGCGGCGCCATCCTGTTCGATCCGCGCGACGAACTCCGCCCGTTCCCCTGCCGAAAGCGCCGAGCCGAGCCGCGTTGCGCCATCGTCCTCGAAGGCGAGGCGCGTCGACAGCGCCGAGCCGACCACCATACGGTCGATATTGGCAAGCACGTGGTTGCGCTCGGCCTCCTGCCCGCACCACCATGTCGCGACATTCGGCAGCCTCAGCTCCTCGCCGCGCAGTTCCCGCGCGATCCTTGGCAGGAAGGACAGCAGCGCCCGCGTTTGCATCAGGCCCGAGCCCAGCGCGTTGACGGCCGACACGGAGCCGCGCCGGATCGCTTCGACCAGCCCGGGCGTGCCGATCTGCGAATCCGGCCTGAGCTCGAGCGGGTCGGCAAAGGCGGCATCGAGCCGCCGCCACAAAACGCCGATCGGCATCAGCCCTGAAACGGTGCGCACCATCAGCCGGCCGTCGGAGACGGTCAGGTCCTCGCCCTCGAGCAGCATGATGCCGAGATAGCGCGCGATATAGGCGTGCTCGTAATAGGTCTCGTTCAGCGGCCCGGGCGTCAGGATGGCGACGCGGCCGCCGGACTCCCTTGCCATGCCATTGAGCGCATCGCGGAAGCGGCGGAAGAAGCCGGCCAGGCGATGCACATGCATCTCGCCATAGATGTCGGACAGCGCGCGCGTGGTGGCGACGCGGTTCTCCAGCGCGAAACCGGCGCCCGACGGTGCCTGGGTGCGATCGCCCAGCACCCACCAGTGGCCATCCGGGCCGCGGCCGAGCTCGAAGGCGACCATGTGCAGGAAATGACCGCTGGCGGGCCGGACGCCGACGACCGGGCGCAGATATTCGGGGCTGGCCGCAATCAGTCCGGCAGGCAGGATGCCCTTCTCGACCAGACGGTTCGGCCCGTAGATGTCGGCCAGGATCGCCTCGAACAGGTCGGCGCGCTGGATGAGGCCAGCGCTGATCTCGGCCCATTCCTTTTCGTCGATCAGCAGCGGGACATGCGCCAGCGGCCATTCGCGTTCGTTGGCGCCGGCCCTGTCATAGACGCGGTAGTAGACGCCGGCGTCGCGCAGATACTGGTCGGCGCGGGCAAAGCGCTGTCCGAGCGTCTCAGACCCCAACTCGTCCAGAGCTTCGATGAAGGACCGCCAGGCCGGGCGCGGACTGCCTGATGCGTCGACCATCTCGTCGACGACGCCATCGATCGGCCGGTAATGCTCCAGCAGGCTCTGCGCCCGCAGCCTTCCGCCCGCCCGTTTCTGATTCCCCTTGGCCATCGTCGATCAGAATCTCGCCGGCCGCCTGAGGTCAAGGGTCATGGGAAACTCTTCAGAGGCTTCTTCGGCGTGGGGCACATAGGTTCCCGGCGTGTGGCCGCGCGGTTCGAAGCGGGCAAGCCGGCGCGCCTCGGCCTCGTTGCCGTTGACGGGGAAGGTGTCGTAATTGCGGCCGCCCGGATGCGCGACATGGTACACGCAGCCGCCGATCGAGCGGCCTGACCAGCGGTCGTAAATATCGAAGACCAGCGGCGTGTTGACCGGCAGGGCCGGATGCAGGCCGGATGCAGGCTGCCAGGCCTTGAAGCGCACGCCCGCCACGGCGACCTCTCTGCTGTCGGTCGCCTTCATCGGCACGATCCGGCCGTTGCAGACAATGGCGTGGCGCTCTGGGTTGAGGCCTTCAGTCCTCGCCTGCAGCCGCTCGACGGAGGAATCGACGAAGCGGACCGTGCCGCCGATGGCGCCCTGCTCGCCCATTACATGCCAGGGTTCCAGCGCCTGCCTCAACTCCAGCTTGACGCCACCATGCTGCACCTCGCCGCAGAAAGGGAAGCGGAATTCGAGCTGCGCGGCGAACCATTCCGGACGGAAGTCGAAGCCGTTGAGCTTCAGATCCTCCAGCACGTCGAGGAAATCCGCCCAGACATAATGCGGCAGCATGAAGCGATCATGCAGCGAGGTGCCCCAGCGCACGAAGCGTCCGTCGAGCGGATCCTTCCAGGCCCTGGCGATGATGGCGCGGACCAGCAATTGCTGTGCGAGCGACATGCGCGCATTGGGGGGCATCTCGAAACCGCGGAACTCGACCAGCCCGAGCCTGCCGGTCGGACCGTCCGGCGAGAACAATTTGTCGATGCAGATTTCAGAGCGATGGGTATTACCGGTGACATCGGTCAACAGATTGCGAAACAGCCGGTCGACCAGCCACGGCAAGGGCGCCTCGCCCTTGTCGGGATGCGGCACCTGCGCCAACGCGATCTCGAGCTCATAGAGCGAATCGTGGCGCGCCTCGTCGATGCGCGGCGCCTGGCTGGTCGGGCCGATGAACAAGCCGGAAAACAGATAGGACAGCGACGGGTGCCGCTGCCACTGCAGCACCAGGCTCTTCAACAGGTCCGGCCGGCGCAGGAACGGGCTGTCGTTGGGCGTCGCGCCGCCGACCACGACATGGTTGCCGCCGCCGGTGCCGGTATGGCGCCCGTCGATCATGAATTTGTCGGTGCCGAGGCGCGACTGCCTGGCCTCCTCGTAGATCGCTGTGGTCGTGGCGACGCATTCCTGCCAGTTGGCGGCCGGATGGATGTTCACCTCGATGACGCCGGGATCGGGCGCGACGCGGATGACGTTGAGGCGCGGATCGTGCGGCGGAGCATAGCCTTCGAGATGCACCGGCAGGCCGATCACCTTGGCCGCGTTCTCAGCCGCCGCCACCAGTTCGAGATAATCTTCCAGTGCCTCGACCGGTGGCATGAACACGCAGAGCCGGCCGTCGCGCGGCTCGACGGTGAGCGCCGTGCGCACGGCGCCGCCGATCTCGGTGATCTCCTGTTCGACGCGGTCCTGCTGGCCGGTCGCAGCCGTGAACGAGACCGCTTGCTGGCGGCGCGCCATTTCGTCGGCGCCTTCAAGCTCTGCCGGGGCGGCTCCAGGCAAGATAGCTTCGCGCACCGGCAACGGACCGCGCGGTACCGACGGATCGACCGGCACTATGTAAGGGAATTGCGCCGGCGGCACGTAAGGCAGCGTGCCCAGCGGCAAGCGGTAGCCGACCGGAGAGTCGCCCGGGACAAGGAACAGCCGGCCGCGCCGCGTCTTCCACTTCTCAGAGCGCCAGCGCTGCCCGGCCGCCTGGCTGTTCCAGCGCTGCACCGGCAGCACATAGCCGGACGGCTTGGTCAGGCCGCGCTCGAAGACGCGCGCCATGCGGCTGCGCTCTTCCGGGTCCTCGAGCTTCGAATTGGACGGATCGACATTGTCCGGCAGCTTGCCTTCCTTGAGCAGCCATTCAGCCGGATCCTCATAGGCCTCGCTGACCATCGACTTCTCGATGCCGAGCTCGCCGGCAATCGCCTTGAGCAGCTTTTCGGCCTGTTCGGGCCCGACATCGACGTTGCCCTTCTCCCGCGCGATCAGCGACGGGTCGCGCCAGACCGGCTCGCCGTCGGTGCGCCAGTAGAGCGAGAAGGTCCAACGCGGCAGGCTCTCGCCCGGATACCATTTGCCCTGGCCGTAATGCAGGAAGCCGCCCGGCGCGAAGCGTTCGCGCAGCCGGCGGATCAGCTGATCTGCCTTATCGCGCTTGGTCGGGCCGACGGCGGCCGTGTTCCATTCTGCGGATTCGAAATCGTCGATCGACACAAAAGTCGGCTCGCCGCCCATGGTGAGCCGCACATCCTGCTCGTGCAAAATGGCGTCGACCTTGTTGCCCAGCGCATCGAGCGCCTCCCAGCTCTCATCCGAGAACGGTTTGGTGATGCGCGGGTGCTCGGCGATGCGGTCGACCCGCATGTCGAAGTTGAAATCGACATTGGCGAAGCTTGCCATGCCGGAGATCGGCGCGGCATTGCGGAAATGCGGCGTCGCCGCCAGCGGCACATGGCTCTCGCCGGTTAGCAAACCGGAAGTCGGGTCGAAGCCGATCCAGCCGGCGCCCGGAATATAGACTTCGCACCAGGCATGCAGATCGGTGAAATCGACCGAAGTTCCAGGCGGTCCGTCGAGCGAGACGAGGTCGGGTTTGAGCTGAATCAGGTAGCCGGAAACGAAGCGCGCGGCGATGCCGAGGTTGCGCAGGATCTGCACCAGCAGCCAGCTTGAATCCCGGCAGGAGCCCTTGGCCGCGGCCAGCGTCTCCTCCGGCGAGTAGACGCCTGTCTCCATGCGCACGATATAGGCGATCTCGCGCTGCAGCCGCGCATTGAGGCCGACGAGAAAATTGACCGTGTTCCCCGGGCTGCGATCAATGCTTTCGAGGAATTTGGACAGGAGCGGCCCGGCCGGCTCCGGCGTGCGGTAGATGGCGAGGTCTTGCCTGATCTCTTCCGGATAGTCGAACGGGAAGTTTTCCGCTGTCTCCTCGACGAAGAAGTCGAACGGATTGTAGACCGTCATGTCGGCGACGAGGTCGACCTCGATCTTCAGTTCCGTAACCGGCTCGGGAAAGACGAAGCGGGCGAGGAAGTTGCCGTAAGGGTCCTGCTGCAAGTTGACGAAATGGTTCTTCGGCTCGACCTTCAGCGAGTGGCTGAGCACCTTGGTGCGCGAATGCGGCGCCGGCTGCAGCCTGATCACCTGGGGGCCGAGGACCACCGGCCGATCGTATTTATAATGGGTCAGGTGGTGGACGGCTGCCAGTATTGCCATGGTGCCCCGGGTTTCGGCGTTTCAGTCGCCAAACCCTGACACAAGTAATGGTCATTCTCCAAGCAGAGATGTTGCGCTGCACCTAATTTAAGCACCGTTGCCGGCTTAAGGTGTGTCGGGATTCAGGTCAGGCCGAGCCGAAAATGGCGGCTTCTGAGAACCGGAGCGGAGCGTACTAAAGTACGTGAGCACCGGAAGCGCAGGAAGCCGCCGTTTGCAGGCCGGCCTCACCTGAATATCGATACACCTCAGAAAAACGCTTGAATGCCCGTCTGCGCCCGCCCGAGGATCAGGGCATGCACGTCATGCGTGCCTTCATAGGTGTTGACCGTCTCCAGGTTCTGGGCGTGGCGCATCACGTGGTAGCCGATCTGGATGCCGTTGCCGCCATGCATGTCGCGGGCCTGGCGGGCGATGTCGAGCGCCTTGCCGCAATTGTTGCGCTTGACGATGGAGATCATCTCCGGCGCCATCTTGCCTTCGTCCATCAACCGGCCGACACGCAGCGAGCCCTGCAGGCCGAGCGCGATCTCGGTCTGCATGTCGGCGAGCTTCTTCTGGAAGAGCTGCATGCCGGCGAGCGGTTTGCCGAACTGCTTGCGGTCGAGGCCGTACTGCCGCGCCCGGTGCCAACAATCCTCGGCCGCGCCCATGGCGCCCCAGGAGATGCCGTAGCGCGCCCGGTTGAGGCAGCCGAACGGGCCCTTCAGGCCCGAGACATTGGGCAACAGCGCCTCCTCGCTGACTTCGACGCCTTCCATCACCACCTCGCCGGTGATCGACGCGCGCAGCGACAGCTTGCCGCCGATCTTCGGCGCCGAAAGCCCCTTCATGCCTTTTTCCAGCACGAAACCGCGGATCTGGTTGTCGTGTGCCGCAGACTTCGCCCAGACGACGAAGACGTCGGCGATCGGCGCGTTGGAGATCCACATCTTGGAGCCGGAAAGCCTGTAGCCGTTCGCCGTCTTTTCGGCGCGCGTCTTCATGCCGCCCGGATCGGAGCCGGCATCCGGCTCGGTGAGGCCGAAGCAGCCGATCCATTCGCCGGAGGCGAGCTTCGGCAGGTACTTCTTGCGCTGCTCTTCCGAGCCATAGGCATGGATCGGATACATGACCAGCGACGACTGCACGCTCATCATCGAGCGGTAGCCGGAATCGATGCGCTCCACTTCGCGCGCCACCAGACCATAGGTCACATAGTTGGCGCCGAGCCCGCCATATTGCTCCGGAATGGTGATGCCGAGCAGGCCAGCCTCGCCCATCTCGCGGAAGATCGTCGGATCGGTCTTTTCCTCGACATAGGCTTCCTCGATGCGGGGCGCGAGCTTGTCGGCGGCGAACGCAGCCGCGCCGTCGCGCACCATGCGCTCGTCCTCGGAAAGCTGGTCCTCGATCAGGAAAGGATCGTTCCAGACGAAAGCGTTCTTCTCGGCGGCCATGGCCTCACTCTCCCGGCAATATTTTGAGGTGCCCGGCTTATCCGCCTCCGCTCGGAAAAAATCAAACAAAATTGCATCGCGGATCAATGAGCGTTAGTAATAGATCATGAACGCCCAGCGCCGCCTTTTGCCGAACACCGCCACGCTTGCCGCCTTCGAGGCGGTGGCACGTCTTGGCTCCTTCACCGCCGCCGCCCGCGAGCTCGATCTGACGCAGGGCGCCGTGAGTCGACAGGTCAATCTTTTGGAAGAGCAGTTCGGCCGTCGCCTGTTTGAGCGCGACAGCCGCAATGTCAGGCTGTCGACGGCGGGCGAGATCTATGCCGAAGCAGTGCGTTCAGCGCTCGGCCAATTGCGCGATGCCGCCCTCGGATTGATGAGCAATCGGCATAGTGGCGTTCTCAACCTCGCCATCCTGCCGACCTTCGGCACACGCTGGCTGATGCCGCTGATCCCGGATTTCGTCGCCCGCCATCCCGACATCACCATCAACTTCGCCACCCGCATCGGCCGCTTCGACTTTGCTCGCGAGCGCCTCGACGCCGCGATCCACCACGGCATGCCTGACTGGCCCGGCGCTGACTGCACGCTTTTGATGCGCGAGACGGTGATGCCCGTCGTTTCGCCCGAATTCATGGCCAGCCGCGACATCGCCACGCCGGCCGATATCGGCCGCCTGCCGCTGCTGCACATGGCGACGCGCCCCGGCGCCTGGAGCGAATGGTTCGAAGAGCAGGGTCTCAGCGCACCGATCGGGCCAGGCATGCAGTTCGAGCAGTTCGGCACCGTTGCCCAGGCCTGCATGGCCGGCCTCGGCGTGGCGCTGCTGCCGGAAATCCTGATTGCCGGAGAATTGCAGCGCGGCCAACTGGTGCCGGCCCCCGGCCTGCCGATGCAAAGCCGCAGTGCCTATTACCTCGTCGTGCCGCAGGACAAGCGAGGTCATCCGCCGGTCGCCAGTTTTCGCGATTGGCTGCTGGGCCAGGTCGAGAAGGAACCGGCTGTTCTGGCCTGGTAGCTATTTCCGCTTCATCGCCTCAGCGAGCGCCGCGCCAAACGCGCCCTGCGCCGGCCGCTCCTGTTGCCGATGCGGAGCCGGAGAGCGCGGCGCAGGCTTGCCCCCCTGATCTCGCTGGCCGCCGCGGGGAGCGCCTTCACCGCCATCCTTGCGCATCGAAAGCCCAATGCGGTTGCGCTTGATGTCGACATCGACGACCCGCACCTTCACCACATCGCCCGCCTTCACTACCTCATGCGCGTCCTTGATGAAGCGGTCGGCCAATTGCGAGACATGCACCAGCCCGTCCTGATGGACGCCGATGTCGACGAAGGCGCCGAAGGCCGCGACATTGGTCACCGTGCCTTCGAGCAGCATGCCGGGCTTCAGGTCCTTGATGTCGTCGACGCCCTCGGCAAAGGTCGCCGTCTTGAAACCGGGACGCGGATCGCGGCCCGGCTTTTCCAGCTCGGCGATGATGTCGCGCACCGTCGGCAGGCCAAAACGCTCGTCGACGAAGACACGCGGATCGAGCGCCTTCAGCGCAGCACTGTCGCCCATCAGCGAGCGGACGTCGCGCCCGCAGCCTGCGACGATTTTCTTCGCCACCCCATAGGCTTCCGGGTGGACGGCTGAAGCGTCGAGCGGTTCCGTGCCGTTCGGGATGCGCAGGAAGCCGGCGCATTGCTCGAACGCGCGAGGTCCAAGCCGCGCCACGTTCAACAGGTCGCGACGGGTGGCAAATGGACCACCGGCATCGCGATGCGCGACGATCGCCTCGGCAAGCGATGGCCCCAGCCCCGAAACGCGCGCCAGCAGCGGCGCCGACGCCGTGTTGAGGTCGACGCCGACGGCATTCACCGCATCCTCCACCACCGCTTCCAGCGAGCGGCCGAGCCGGTACTGGTCGACATCGTGCTGGTACTGGCCGACGCCGATCGACTTCGGCTCGATCTTGACCAGCTCGGCAAGCGGATCCTGGAGGCGCCTAGCGATGGACACAGCACCGCGCAGCGACACGTCGAGTTCGGGAAACTCCGCCGCCGCTGTCGCCGAGGCCGAATAGACCGAGGCGCCGGCTTCGCTGACGATCACCTTGATCGGCTTCGGTCCGCCATCCGAAGGCAGGCTGGCGAGCATATCGGCCACCAGCTTCTCCGTCTCGCGGCTGCCGGTGCCGTTGCCGATCGAGATCAGCTCGACCTTGTGCTGGCGGATGAGTTTCGCAAGTTCCGCCTGGGTGCCGCGCACATCGTTCTTCGGCGGAAAAGGATAGACCGTCGTCGTCGCTACCAGCTTGCCGGTGCCGTCGACCACTGCCACCTTGACGCCGGTGCGGATGCCCGGATCGAGCCCCATGGTCGGTCGCGAGCCGGCAGGAGCGGCAAGCAAAAGGTCCTTCAGGTTGCGGGCAAAGACGTGGATCGCCTCTTCCTCCGCCCGCTCGCGCAGGTCGCGCATCAGGTCGAGGCTCAGGTGCAGCGACAGCTTGATCCGCCAGGTCCAGCCGGCCACCTCCATCAGCCAGCGGTCGCCCGGCAGGCTGGCGCCGATCGCATAGGCACTGGCGATCAAGCGTTCGACCGGCTTCACCGGCGATTGATCGTCAGCATCGACCTCGATGTCGAGCGACAGCACCTCCTCGTTGCGGCCGCGCAGCATGGCCAAGGCGCGGTGGCTGGGCACGCCGGCCCAGCGCTCGACATGGTCGAAATAGTCGGAGAATTTGGCGCCCGCTTCCTGCTTGCCGTCGACCACCCTGGCGCGCAGGAAGGCGCGTTCCTTCATACAGGCGCGCAACTTGCCGACCAGATCGGCATTCTCGGCGAACTGCTCCGAGAGGATGTCGCGCGCCCCTTCCAGTGCGGCCTTGGCGTCGGGAACGTCTTCGGTGACATAGGCGAGCGCCAGTTCGACCGGCAACGCCGCACGGTCGACAAGGATCGCCTCGGCCAGCGGCCCAAGCCCGCGCTCCCTGGCGATCTCAGCCTTGGTGCGGCGCTTCGGCTTATAGGGCAGGTAGATGTCCTCGAGCTCGGCCTTGGTACCAGCCGCCGCGATCTTGGCCTCGAGTTCCTCGGTCAGCTTGCCCTGCTCGCGAATGGAGCCGAGGATCGTCTCGCGGCGCGCATCGAGCTCGCGAAGATAGGCGAGCCGCTCGGCAAGGTCGCGCAGCTGCGTGTCGTCGAGCCCACCGGTGACTTCCTTGCGGTAGCGCGCCACGAAAGGCACGGTTGCGCCCTCGTCAAGTAGCCCGATGGCCGCCGCGGCCTGCTCCGGCCGCGAACCGATCTCGGCCGCGATGATTGCTGCGATGCGCTTGATATCCGATGCCATGCTGGTCCCTGTCGAAAAGAGCGGCGACCATAGGCCGGGATGCCCGTTCCGCCAACCGCGCTGTTTTCAGCTGGGAAAGAGGTCCACAGGAAAGCGTGTTGCTGCGCGGGGATGACTGCTGCTGGAGGTCGGCAATCGGACACACGATTGCCCCTCTCAGACCATCCGGCTCAGCGCCTCGAAAAACACTACGATATCGAGGTCAAGCACATCGTCCACCGGCTCCGGCTGCGACGACATCTTGGCGATCACCACCTCGTCCCTGGGGTTGACGTAAATCCATTGGCCGTGGATGCCGATGCCGCAGAAGGCGCCGCTTGCCGTGCCCATCTGGTACCATTTGTTGCGGTAGCGGCCTTTGGGGAAAAGGAATGCCATCGTGCCGCGCTGCCAGGCTTCATGGCTGCCGCCGGCGGCCACCGTGTCGCGCACCCAGGCTTCCGGCACGATGCGGCGGCCATTGGCCACCCCGCCCTGCCGCATCATCTCGCCGATGCGGGCAAGGTCGCGCGGCGTCATCGACATGCCGCCGGCGGTGCGCGCCGTGCCTTCCATGTCGACCGTCACCGACATTTCGCTCGCAGCACCCAGCGGCAGCCACAGTTTTTCGCTGAGCAAGTCGCCGACGCACTTTCGCGATGCCCGTTCGAGCAGGATGCCCAGCATGTCCGAATTTGGCGAGCGATAACGATAGGTCTGGCCATGCGGCTCGGCGAGACGCTGCAGCGTCAACAGAAACGCTGCAAGGCTTTCCGAGCCGCCGCCCGGATTCCACAGCGTCGCGCGGCGATAGCGGGCGAAAGCGCTTTCTGGATCGAGATAGGCCTCTTCGAAATCGAGGCTGACGGTCATGTCGAGCACGTTGCGCACGCTCGCATTGCCATAGGCCGAGGCCTTGGCCTCCGGGATATATTGAATTACCGGCGCCTCGGGATCGAACACCCCCTCGCCTTCCAGTATGCCGGCGAGGATTGCCGTTACCGACTTGCTGATCGAAAAGATGATGTGGCGCGCCCCGAACGCCATATGTGGTGCCGACCAGTCGCCGACCAGCCTGCCGCCCTTGAGGATCGTCAGCCCGTCTGTGTCTGAACGCCTGAGGAAGGCCTCGACGGTTTCGGGCCCGCCGGCGAGCGTGACCTTCTCATCGAGCAATGCACCGAGAAGCTTCGCCTGGTCCTCGCCGCCCGGCGCGGCCGCAACCTGCACGCTCGGCACCAACTCGCCGACATTCTGGAACGACCATTGGCTGAACGGCCTCAGCCGCCAATTGTCGAGCCGCACATCCTTGCGGGCAAAGCCATACCTGGTCTCGAACGCGGTCTTGCCGGTCACGATTTTCTCCCGGATTTTCTCGTAAGTCAGCGAAGCGCCGCCGCTATGGCGTGCACGGCCTTCAGCGTCGCCACCGAATAGGCGGCGTTGATGAAATCCGGATAGGTCGAGAGCTTCACCACGACCATTCTGTGCTCCCAGCTGATATGGATCATCTGTCCGAACACGCCTCGGCACATCAGCGCCCGCGACCGAGGATCCTCGATCCAGAACTGGTTGCGATAGCTGCCGTCCGGTAAGCTCGGGCTGAAATCCGGTCCATGCCTGCCGGTGCGCGTCGCCTCGATCCACTTGGCCGGGATCACCCCGCCGCCATTGTCGAGGATGAGCTGGCCGAAGCGGCCATAGTCGCGCAGCGTCGCGTTGAAGCCGCCTTCGGCCAGCGCATAGCCGGCGCTGTCGACGGCGAAGCAGGCGCTCTCGTCGGCGCCGAGCTTTTGCCACAGCTCTTCGGAGACCAGCTGCGCCAGCCGCCTGCCGGTCACCCGCTGCATGATGAAGGCAAGCACGTCGGTCTCAATCGAGCGGTATTCGAAAGCCTCGCCATGCCCACGCACCTTGTCCTTCAGCCGCAGGATCAGCTCGAACATGTGAGAAGGCCATTGGAAGTCGGGATCGCTGCCGGGCGGGATCGGCTTCCAGCCGCTGGCGACGTCGACCTGGCCGATCTCGGAATAGCGATCGATGTATTCTTCGGAAAAGCGCACGCCCGTGGTCATGTCGAGCACTTGCTGCACGGTGGCTCCGGCCCAGGCGGTCACGCCAAGCTCCGGGAGATAATCGGTTACCAGCCTGGCCGGGTCGATCAAGCCGCGTCCGACCAGGATGCCGAAAACAGAGCCGGTGACAGACTTCGCCATCGACTGCGACAGATGCAGCGTGCGTTCGTCCATGCCGTTGAAGTAGCGCTCATAGGCGACCTTGCCGTCTTTCAGCACCAGGAAGCCGTCCGTGTAGGTCTCGTCGAGCAGGCCGGCGAGCGTTGTCGCAGCACCCGTGCTGTCCACCATCGGCAGATCGTCGAGGTCGACCTCGGTACGGTCGAGGCGGCGACGATGGCCGTGACCGCGCCAGACCTCGACGGTCGGCAGGACCTCGCGGATGTTTTGGAAGGCCCAGCGGTTCCAGGGACCCCTGTCCCAATCGAGCTTCGGAGGGATCAGCTTCGGCGGCGAGCCCTGCATGATCGGCGGCCGCGGATCGGAATTGCGGTAGGATGTCACGGAACCCTCCCAATGCATGTCACCCAAAGCGCGCAGCGGTTTTGGGAAAAATGACATGCATAAAACAGAGACCTGAAGCGCGTCTCGGCGACGCGCTTTGGCCACAAGAAAGGGAGGCGTGCGCCTCCCTTTCGCAATGATTTCGAGCGGACCTATTTGCGCAGGTTGGTCCAGATCTTGTTGTAGATCTCCACCACTTCCGGCGGGCATGGCGGCACGAATTCCGGCGTCGGCGAGCCGGCCGGCGGGCTGATCTCCGGCGAGTTGGCGAACTCCGGCGGCAGGAATTTGTGGCTGCCGGCGATGCCGTTGTCGTAGCCGGCGAACTCCGAGATCAGCGCCGCGTTCTCAGGCGCCATGACGAAGTCCTGGAACAGTTTGGCATTCTCGAGGTTCTTGGCGCCCTTCAGCACCGCGACATTGTCCATCCAGCCTTCGACGCCTTCCTTCGGATAAGCATATTTGATCGCCGGGATCTTCTGGCGCGAGCGGTAGGCCGCGCCATTCCACTGTTCTGTCACGACCACGTCGCCGGAGGTGATCTTGGTGATCGTGTCGTAGCTGAAGGTCTTCCATGACGGCTTGGCGGCCGTCAGTATCTCATTGATCTTTTTCAAGTTGGCCTTGTCGGCACCGCAGCGCGGCACGCCGGCGTAGCGCTCGGCCGCGTGCATGACTGAGTTGACGTCATCGAGCACGTTGATCTGCCCCTTCAGCGCGTCCGGCGGATTGAACAGGATCGCCAGCGTGTCGATGTCGCCCTTGAACTTGTCCATGTTGACGGAGAACGTCGTCGTGCCGAACTGCCACGGCGCGGTGTAGTGGCGACCCTTGTCCCAATAGACGTCGACGAAGCGCGGATCGATGTTCTTGCCGTTCGGCATCGCGTTGGGCTCGGTCTTTTCGAGCAGGCCCTCTTCGACCATGATCTTCACGGTGTAGTCGGACGGCACCACGATGTCGTAGCCGGAATTGCCGGCGCGCACCTTGGACAGCATGGTTTCGTTGGAGTCATAGTCGTCCAGCGTCACCTTGACATTGTACTGCTTCTCGAACTTCTCGATCAGCTTCGGGTTGGTGTAGTCGCCCCAGTTGTAGATGTGCAGTTCGCCGTCGGCGAGCGCCGGCACGGCCGACAAAAGCACGGCCGCGGAAACGGCCGCCATCAGTTTTCCAGACATTTATGTTCTCCTTGCCTTCCCATTGTTGTGTTGGAGCTCGCGGTTATTTCGCGCGCCGGCGCGCGATCAGGAATGAGACCGAGACGAACAGGATCGATACCAAAAGCAGGATGGTGGAGATCGCATTGATCTCCGGCGTCATCGGCCTCCGGATCTGGTTCCAGATGTAAAGAGGCAGCGTCGTCTGGCCGGGGCCGGCGACGAGCTGCGTGATGGTGAAATCGTCGAAGGAGACGATGAAGGCGAGCGCCGCGCCCGACATGATGCCGGGGACCAGCAGCGGCAGCGTGATGCGCTTGAACGCATTCCACGGCGTCGCGTAGAGGTCGGCGGCGGCATATTCCAGCGTCAGGTCCATGTCCTCAAGCCGCGCCCGAATCGGCATATAGGCGAAGGGGATGCAGAACACGGTGTGGGCGAAGATCAGATTGCCGATGCCGAAATTGAGCCCGAACGTGCCGGCGATCAGCGCGAAGAAGGAGAGCGTCGCCACCGCGGTGATGATCTCCGGCACCATCAGCGGCAGGTTGATCACCATGAAGGCCGCTGCAAGGCCGCGCCACGGCTTCACCCTTGTCATGCCGATCGCCGCCAGCGTCGCGCAGATGGTCGAGACGATCGTCGCGGTGACCGAGATGATCATCGTATTGCGGGCCGCGCTATGGAACTCCTCGTTGAGGAATGCGCTGCCGTACCAGTTGAGCGTGACGCCTTCCCAATGCGTGACCAGCGAGCCGCTGTTCAGCGAGAAGATCATCAGGATCAGCACGGGCACGTAGAGCACCAGCAGACAAATGATGGCGATCGAGCGGAAACCGGGCTGGTCCTTGATGTCGATGGTGCTGGGCTCAGCCATGCTGCACCTTGCCCGACGTGTTGCGGACGTAGAAATAGAGGGCGACCAGCACTGCGGCCATCAGGATCAGCGCCTGCGCGCAGCCGAGCGGCCAGTTGCGGCCCGAGCCGAATTGCTGGGCAATGAGGTCGCCGATCATCAGATGGACGCCGCCGCCCAGGATCAGCGGCGTCACATAGGCGCCGAGCGCCGGAATGAAGACCAGCAGGCAGCCGGCGATGATGCCGGGCTTGGACAGCGGGATGATCACCCGCCACAGCACCTGCCGGCGCGTTGCATAGAGATCGTAGGCCGCTTCGATCAGCCGGAAGTCGAGCTTCTCGAGGCTGGAATAGAGCGGCAGCACCATGAACGGCAGGAAGGCATAGAGCAGGCCGAGTTGGATGGCGAAGTTGGTGTAGAGCATGGTGATCGGCTTATCGATCACGCCAAGCGCCAACAGCGCGTCGTTGATCAGTCCCTCGTCGCGGATGATGAACATGATCGCCAGCGTGCGCACCAAGAGGTTCGACCAGAACGGAATGGTGATCAGAAGCACCCACCAATTGCGTTGCGCCGGCGGCCGCGTCGCCATGAAATAGGCGGTCGGGAAGCCGAGCAGCAGGCAGATGATCGTCGTCACCACCGCGAACAGGAACGATCGCAGGTAGATGATCAGGAAGTCCGGCGTGAATTGCAGCGTGTCGTCGAAAATATCGCGCTGGAACAGGAAATTCAGATAGGCGTCGGTCGAGAACTGCCATTGCACGCCGCCATAGGGCGCGGCGGCGAGGAACGAATAGACGCAGATGATCAAAAGCGGAAGCACGCCGAAGATGCCGATGATGATCAGCGCCGGCAGCGACAGCAGCCGGTTGCGCCGCGCGCTTGTCTTCACCGCCTGGGCTTCGAATAACGCGGCTTTGGAAAGCGTGATTGGGGAGAGCGCGGCTGTCGTCATCAGTCTTTCAGGACGCGCGCCGCGTCCTCCTCGAACTGGATCCCGACCTTGGCGCCGGTCTCGTAGGTGACCGGGCTCGAGCGACTGTTCTGATGGCGCACGATGAAGTTTTCGCCGCCGTCGAGCTTCACGTGATAGTGCGTGTCGGTGCCGAAATAGACGATGTTGGAGAGCGTTCCGGCGATCGTGCCCTTGGCCGGATCGGGCACGAGGTCCGCATGCTCGGGGCGCACCACCAGCGTGACTTCTCCTGACGGCTCGAAGCCGTCCGGATAACCGGCGGCGATCGTCGCATTGCTCGCGAATTTGACCATCGCCACGCCGGGCTTCTTCGACACCACCGTGCCGGCCAAGAAATTCGTCTCGCCGATGAAGTCGGCGACGAAGCGTTCCGCCGGCCGGTCGTAAATGTCGCGCGGCGCGCCGACCTGCAGGATCTTGCCGGCCGACATCACCGCGATGCGGTCGGACATGGTCAGCGCTTCTTCCTGGTCGTGGGTGACGAAGATGAAGGTGATGCCGGTCTCGTGCTGCAGCCGCTTCAGCTCGATCTGCATTTCCTTGCGCAGCTTGTAGTCAAGCGCCGACAGCGGCTCGTCGAGCAAGAGCACCTTAGGCTGCGGCGCGAGCGCCCGGGCCAGCGCCACGCGCTGCTGCTGGCCGCCAGAAATCTGGCTGGTGCGGCGCGCCTTGAGCGCCTCCATCTTGACCAGCTTCAGCATCTGGGCGACGCGTGCTTCGATCTCCGCCTTCGGCTTGCCGAGCATCTCCAGCCCGAAGCCGATATTCTCTGCCACCGTCATATGCGGGAACAGCGCGTAACTCTGGAAGACGGTGTTGACCGGGCGCCTGAAGGGCGGCAGCGGCGCAATATCCTGGCCGTGCAGCAGGATCTCGCCGGCGCTTGGGAAATCGAAGCCGGCAATCAATCTCAGCAGCGTCGTCTTTCCGCATCCGGACGGGCCGAGCAGTGTGAAGAATTCATTCTCGCGGATCGACACCGACACCGCGTCGAGAGCGGCTACCTGATTTTCAGCGGTTCCAAATACCTTGCGTACACCGCGAACTTCGATCGCGTTCTTACCCGGCTGTTCCGGCACGATTACCCCATTGAGAGAGCCTGCTCTTGGCGGCAGGTGTGTTCCTGTTTGATTGTCACCATAAGCCGGCTGCCTTGGCAACTGCGGAGCTGCTATTCGACTTTTAGACGCAATTCCCATGCCACAACCTCAGGTTTGGTCATGCTTAGGCTTGGTAGGTGACCTTTCCGCCGCAGATCGTGGTCACTGGCCGCACCGTGTGCAGCGCTTCCGGCGCCGTCGCCTCGATATCGGCCGACAAAACGACGATATCGGCGAGATATCCGGTCTTCAGCCGACCCTTGCAATGTTCCATGAACTCGGCATAGGCGCCCTCGACCGTGTAGCCGGCAATCGATTCATGGAGCGAGAAGCTCTGGTCCGGCAGGCCTTCCGCCCAAGGTTTGCGCATCACCGCCGCCTGGATGCCCAGGATCGGATCAACCGGCGATACAGGCCAGTCGGAGGCGAAGACGACCCGCGCGCCGGCATTCTTCAGCGTGCGCCAGGCGTAGCTCAATGGCCACTTGTCGCGGCCGATGCGCGAGATCGTCGGCTCCAGCGGGAAATTCATGGCGCCCGGCGGATGCGGCGGCTGCATCGACGCGATGACGCCAAGCTCGGCAAACCTCGGCACGTCGGACGGCGTTGTCACCTCGATATGCTCGATACGGTGGCGGCTGTCGCGCCTGCCGTTCTTCTTCGCCGCCGCCTGATAGCCGTCGAGCACGGCGCGCACGGCGCCGTCGCCGATCGAATGCACGGCGATCTGCAGGCAGCGCCTGTCGGCCTCGACCGCCACTTCGGCGAAATGCTCGGGCGAAAAAAGCGGCTCGCCGCGCCAGCCCGGCCGGTCGGGATAGTCGTCGACCATCACCGCGGTCCAGGAGTCGAGCACGCCGTCATAGAAGACCTTGACCATGCCCGACGACAGCCACTCGGAATTGTAGGCCGCCGCCATGCGCGAGGCTTTTTCGAGCATGTCCAGCGTCATGAAATTCTTGAAGTGGAACGGGATCTTGGTGCGGCACAGCAGCCGCCCCTCCTCTTGCAGGCCGGCAAGCAGCTGAAGCTGATAGAGATTGCCGTCCATGTTCTGGATCGAGGTGATGCCGTGCTTAGCGCACCAATGAAGTCCGCGATGCATGAGGTCGCGGTCGGCAGCCAGTTCTTCGGCTGACGGATAAGGTTCCGGCTCCAGGCCCGTCAGGCCGAGCCGGGTCCGGTTTGCGCCAAAATGCTCCAGGATCGGGCCGAACGCTTCACCCTCGCGCAGCTCGCCAGCGGCAAGCCCGTCCTTGCCCATGACGATTTCGTTGCCTGGCCCTACCTGCTTACCATGCAGCAGACCGGCCTCTTCGAGCGCCTTGGTGTTCGCCCACATCGTATGATGGTCGGAGGCCGACATGGCGAAGGGACGGTCGGGGATGATGCGGTCGAGATGATGGCGCGTCACCGGCTCCGGCAGGATCGCATAATCGACGCCGGCGCCGATCAGCAGCCTGGCGTTCGGGCGCTTCGCGGCGAAGGTCTGGATTGCATCGCGCAGCGCGTCGAAGCCATGCACGCCCGCCAGATGCAGGTTGTCGAGCTCGGCCGCGCCGCCGAACAGATGCATATGCGCTTCGATGAAACCGGGCAGGACGGAACCGCCCTGGGCATCGATGACCTTGGTGGCGGGTCGCTTGAGCTCTTCAATGGAAGCGCGGCTGCCAATGGCAATGATGGCGCCGTCCTTGACGGCAATAGCTTCAGCAGTGGGATTGTCATCGTCCATGGTCAGCACATGGCCGTTGACGACCATCAGATCCGCACCACCACCCGCAACCGACATCGCGACTCCACATTTTGCTGGGGGACCGACAGCGCCAAGTCCAGCGAGCTGCCGCTCCACCAGGGGCGGCGCCGTGGAACAAGAGTCGATGCCGATGCGCCATCTTCGAAATTCCCCTTGTTATCGTGGAAGACAGCGTGGATAAAGAATGCGACTGATTATTCGCGTTTGTCAACACACCGAGTTTAGAATGTATTGTGGATAGCACCGCGCGCCGATGGTGAGGCCGTGCGGGGAACGGGGGCAACAAGCAGTGAAGCGCAGTCTCGACCGCAAGACCAGAATAGCGCTCGAACCGCGCAAGCAGCCGCGGCAGCAACGGTCAAGCAAGGTGGTCGACAGAATTCTCGACGCGGCGCTGATCCTGACGCGGGAACAGGGAACCAGGACACCGACGACGCTCGCCATCGCGCAGCGCGCGGGCCTGTCGGTCGGTTCGGTTTATCAGTACTTTCCCAACAAGGAAGCCATTCTTCTGGATCTGGCCCGGCGCTGGCTGTCGTCTTTTCCCGAGGTCATCCAGAAGCGCATCAACGCCCCCCGGCCAACCAACCGTGACGAGTTTCGGCGTGAAGTGCGCAAGCTCTTCATCGACACGTCGAGGCTGTATCTGGACAACGTCACGCTGATGCCGGTGATCGAGGCCATATCCGGCAACGCCGACCTCAGGCCGATCCAGGACGAATATGACAAAGAGATCATCGCCCTCTACGCAGCCTGGTTGCAGCATGTGAACCCGGCCCTTGAAGAAAAGACCGCCAAGCGGTTGGGCCTGGTGATGATGGAGGTCGGGCACGCCTGCAGGCTGGTCGGACTGAAGAGAGACCGCAAGACATTCGACCTCATCGAGAACGATGTGGAAAGCATGTGGCTCGCCCTTGTGACCCCCTATCTCAACCTCGACTGATTTCGCATTTCCAACTGATTTCGCACTTCGAGAGGAATTTTATGAAGACTGTCTATTCGCCGCTTCACGCTGGTCATGCCGGGCAGATGGAACTGGTCACCTCGGCGATCGTGCCGGGTTTCGAGAAACCGTCGCGGGCCGAATTCATCAAGGCAAGGGTAGAGAGCGAGAAGCTGGGGCCGATCATCGGGCCGGTCGAGCATGATCTCGCCGCCGCCAAGCGCGTGCACGAAGCGCACTATGTCGATTTCCTGCCGACCGTGTGGCCGGAATGGGTCGCCGCCGGCTTCAAAGGCTCGGCCATGGGCTTCACCTGGCCGACGCGCGGGTTGCGCGGCGACGTGCCGCCGAAGCGCATCGACGCCCTGCTCGGCTATTATTCCTTCGATGCCGGCGCCACCTTCGTCGAAGGCACCTGGGCGGCGATCAAGTCGTCCTACGATGTCGCGCTAACGGCGGCCGGCCTGATCAAGGGCGGCGAGCGGACCGCCTTCGCGCTCTGCCGTCCGCCCGGCCACCACGCGGGCGCCGCCTTCATGGGCGGCTACTGCTTCATCAACAACGCCGCCGTCGTCGCGCAATGGTTCCGCGACCAGGGCGCAAGCCGCGTCTCCATCCTCGATGTCGACTATCACCACGGCAACGGCACGCAGGAGATCTTCTATCGTCGCGGCGACATCCAGGTGCTCAACCTGCATGGCGACCCGATGGTCGAGTACCCCTTTTTCCTCGGCCATGCCGACGAGCGCGGCCAGGGCGAAGGCGAAGGCTTCAACGTTAACTATCCGATGCCCTTCGGCACCACCTGGGACGGCTGGAACGCCTCGCTGGAGGATGCCTGCGCCAAGCTCGCCGCCTACGCTCCGGACGTCGTCGTGGTATCGCTCGGCGTCGATACCTTCGAGAGGGATCCGATCAGCCAGTTCAAGCTGAAGAGCGAGGACTACCCGAAGATCGGCCGTCGCATCGCCAAGCTCGGCCTGCCGACGCTGTTCGTCATGGAAGGCGGCTACGCCGTGGAAGAGATCGGCATCAACGCCGTCGGCGTGCTGACCGGATTCGAGGACCGCTGAAATCACATCCGCTCGTAAGGACAACGCCCTCGGATGCAGCCGAGGGCGAATCTTCCTGCGCCCCTGCCGGGGAACCATCGGCTCAATTCAACCTTGAAACTACCGCCAGGCTACGCGAAACGTGGCCGCTGAGTCGCGATGCGAGTCCTTGAGATTCGATTTTGTCAAATCGCGTTTGATGTCGGATTCATCTGCGGGTAGATTAGACCCGAATCAGCCGGTCCACGGGGGGCGCGGCGACCACCCAAGGTCTCAAGTTCCGGCATCCGGCCGGCACCAGACGCGGACGGCTTCGCGTTCCCTGAAAGGATTCGGCTCGGTTGGGCGCTGTGCGCGCCCGTGAGTGTGTCTTCGTGAACGTGACGCGTTTCGGGTCCGGACGCCGGCTGATGCCGGCACCGGGCACAGGGATCGATTCCGGCCAGAACATCAATATGAGCAGTCTCGCCGCGCCTCTTCAATCCGACGCTTCAGGCCCGCGCCTGTCGTCCCGCGGCGATCTTACCAGCTTCTTCATGCAGCTTGCCGCCGACATCGGCGCCGACAGCTACATGCTGGTCGCCATCGTGCACGACCAGGATCGCAACGACGCGCGCATCGTGTCGTCGAACTGGATCTTTGACGCCATCGAGCTGATCGGCAAAAGGCTGATCGCCAACCTTGCGCTGGGGCCGCTGACGGCCCCACCCGGCGTGCGCCCCAAGCCATTGGTCGCGGCGCACGCGCCCGACGCCGGCGCACTGTTGACCGGCGAGGAAGCCAAGCTGCTCGACGTGCTCGGCCACGCCGAAATCTATTCGCTGAGGCTGAATGTCGGCCGCCAGCGCCTGTTCGTGCTGTTTTCCGCCGCCGAGCCCGGCAAGATCGACCTTGCGGCCTTGATGAGGGCGCAGCTGAAATGCTGCTACGCGCTGTCCGGCATCCCTCAACTGATCGCGGCTGCCTCCATGCAGGACCCGCTGTCGGACCGCGAGCGCGAATGCCTGTTTTGGGTGTCGGAAGGCAAGACCACAGACGAGGTGGCGCTCATCCTTGGCGTCTCGTCGAACACCGTCAACAGCTACATCACGCACGCCATACAGAAATTCGCGGCCAGCAACCGCGCGATGGCGATCGCGACCGCGATCAGGAGCGGCATCATTTGAAGCACGTGCAAGTCAAAGAGGCTGCGGCCGCCCTTTTCAACGATCAGCGCAATCCGTTCGGCGCCTTCTCGCTCGGATCGGAGACGCATCAAGCGGTGACCATTCCGGACGCCGTGCGCCGCTGCCGCTGGATCGCCGTCGACATCAACGCTTCCGGCTTCGGGCTGTTCTTCGTCAGCCCTTCGCTGGAGCGCGCGCGCCTCGTCGCCTGCTTCGATTCCGACTATCCGTCGACCGCTGTCGCAACCAAATTCATCTCGGGCGCCAGCGGCGAGGAGATGGTGCGCCACAGCCGCAGCTCGACGACGCCGCGCTGGTGGGCCGATGACAGCATCGCCGGCTCACGTCGGACCCTCGAGAGCCTGACATGGTCCGAACCGACAACACCGCTCGCGCCCGGCACCAACGGCATCGCCTTCCCGGTGCATGCGGATCGCGGCCAATGCGGGCTGGTGGTCTTCCTGGGATCGGACATCACGCTGTCGGACGACACGCTCTGTGAAATCCACGCGCGCTGCTTTGCCCTGTTCGCCGCTGTCGCCCGCATCCGTCCGGGCGAGACCGGCAGGATGCGCGCCATCTCCAAGCGCGAGCTCGAATGCCTGAAGCTGACCGCCAACGGCAACACCAGCGAAGAGATCGCGAAGCTCCTGAAACTGTCGGTGCACACCGCCAACCAGTACCTGACCCAGTCGACGCAGAAGCTCAACGCGGTCAACCGCAACCAGGCGGTCGCCAAGGCGCTGCGTCTCGGCCTGATCGAGTAGCTCGCCCAGACCGGGCGTCTTCAATCCATCGCCAGGGAAAGGCGAGCGGCTCGGTCCTCCGGATCCGGGCCGCATCGATCGCGTCCTCGAGCAGGGCGGTGTTGTGCTCCGGCGTCTCGCCCGGCTTCTCGAACGACACGTAGTTGACGACCACGGACGCCCCCTGCCCCGTCAGCGTCAGCTGGAAATAGACGGTGACGCCGCGCGGCCTGAGCTCGAGATCCAGTACGATGCGCGGGCTGCCGCTCCAGTCGACATGCGCCTCGCCGCCATGGCCGAGCCTGAGCGTGCCCGGCTGGAAGTAGAGTTCCGCGGCCGAATCCACCAGGTCCGACAGGCAGGCGAAATGCTCCAGCCGGATGAAGGCGATGTAGTCGGCGACCTCGATCAGGCGCAGCTCGCCGACCACGTCTTCGATGGCATGGGCGACGATCAGCTCGCGTGAATTGGCGTGTGGTTGCCGGTTCATGGATTACAAGCAGCGTCCGTTCATTGGGTTACTTTTCGCTCGGCCTTCTTCGAGTAGACGATCCGCACCAGCTCGGCGACGGCCTGGTAGAATTGCGACGGGATCACGCTATCAACCGAAACTTGCTTGTACATGGAGCGGGCAAGCGCCACGTCCTCGAAGATCGGGATGTCGTGCTCCCTGGCGATCTCGCGGATCTTGAGCGCCACCAGATCCTGGCCCTTGGCGAGTACGACCGGAGCCGAATCCTCCTCGCGAACATATTTCAGCGCGATGGAATAGTGCGTCGGGTTGGCGATGACGAGCGTCGCGCGCGGCACAGCCGTCATCATGCGCCGCCGCGCCCGGTCGCGCGCCAGCGAACGCAGGCGCGACTTCGCGATCGGGTCGCCTTCCGACTGCTTCATCTCGTCCTTCACTTCCTGCTTAGTCATGCGCAAGTCGCGCCGCCAGTGAAAGCGCGACCAGACGATGTCAACGATCGCGATCAACCCCATGACGAAGACGATTGCCACCAATATGTCGACGGCGATGCCGCGGATCACCAGGCCGAAAGCGACCGGGTTGGTGATCATGCCGGCGAGCAGCCTGCGGTGATCTTCCGAAAGCGTGAAGGTCAGCACCGCGATGGCAAAGGCAAGCTTAGCCAGCGACTTCAGGAATTCGACCCACCCCTGCACGCCGAACATCCGGCTCCAGCCCTTCGCGATCGAAATGCGCGACAGTTGCGGCCTGATCCGCTCGCCGACGAATTGCGGCATGTTCTGAAACACGGAAGCGCCGATGCCGGCGACCACCAGGAGCACCAGCAGGCTGACGACGGCGCGGCCGATCTCGACCAGTACTTGCTGGTAGAGCGTGATGACATCGGTCTCGGTGTCCATCGGCCAGGCTTCGGGCTTTTCCAGGAACGTCGACAGGAACATGCCGAGATCGACGATGGCGTCCTTGGCGTAGAAGACGGTGAACACCAGTATGGCAAGGAAGGAGGCAAAGATCGCGGTCTCGCGCGAATGGGGCAGCTTGCCCTGCTCGATCGTGTCGCGGATCTTCTTTTCGGTGGCTTCCTCGGTTTTGGAATCCTTGTCGACCGCCTCAGCCATGGTGACCCGACCGGACTGCCATCGTCAGGCCGCTTCGGCGGCGTTCTGCGTCGAAGGAAGCTCGAACGCTCCTTGCCGCGACAGGCGGATCGTCGCCACGGCGATCGTCTTGCGGGCCGCCATGATGTCGGCGAGCGCGATGCCTTCCGATCCCTGCCCGAGTTCGGATTCGATCATGCGGCGCGAGCGTGCGCCGATCGCCGACAGCACGGATTCAGTGAGGTCAGCCGGCGCGCCGCGCAGCGCCAGCGTGACGAGCTCGGTCGACAGCCCGTCGAACAGAAGCACGCGCGCCTTCTGGGTGAGCAGCGGCAGGTCGTCGAAGGCAAACAGCCGCGATCTGACGCCGGCGAGATCGGGCGTCCCGGCCTCTTCCAGGTCCTGCATGAGCTCGTCGAGCTCGGGCTTGGCCATCTCGTTGAGCACGCTGGCGACGCGCTCCTGCCCGGCCGACGTATCCCGGGTCGCCTTTTGCGAAAGCACGCTGACGCGCAGCTGGTTCTCGACGATCCTTGTTGCCGCGTCCGGAATGTTGGCCATCGTCACCATGCGCTTGATGATCTGGCTGCGTATCGGCTTTTCCATCGTCAGCAGCACATTGGCAGCAGCCTGCGGCGCAAGCTTCGACAGCACCATTGCCGATGTCTGCGGGTGTTCGCCGGCGAGAAAGGTGCCGAGGCGAGCAGGCTCGAGCTGTTCGAGATCCGGCCAGATCGGCGGCGGCCCCTCAGGCGCCGGCTCGAATTTCCTTTCGCCCATGATGGCGCTCATTTCCTCGGGCGACAACGATTCGTTGAGGATCGTGTCCATCCGGTCGGCCGAATCGAGCAGGCCGGCGCCTTCGGTGAATTCGGCCTCGAATTCGGCCACGATGCGTTCCAGGTCGGCTTGCGGGATGGTGCGCAGCAGGCGGGCGCCTTCGATCAGCGCCTTCAGCTCTTCCTGCTTGAAGAATTTGAGCAGCCGACTGGCCGAGGGCTTGCCCATCGCCACCAGTATGGCGGCTGCCTTTTGCGGGCGCGTCAGCGTCAACGATGTCATTGTGCCTGGCTCCGCTGCCGGTGAAAGCTCCCGCTATCCATGCTCAGGCGCTCTTCGTCGCGGCGATGATCTCGGTGAGCCTGATGCCGAAGCGCGACGGCTCGTTTTCGAGCACGGTTATCTCGCCGCGCGCGATCCTGCGGCCGTTGACCACCACGTCGACCGGCTCGCCGATGCGGCGGTTAAGCGCCACGGTCGAGCCTTTCTGCAGCGCCATCAGCTCCGACACCGGCATTTCGGTGCTGCCGAGGATGATCTGCACATCGACCGGGATCGTCATGATGATCGAGGAATTGCCGCCGGCCTGGAAGGCGGCGTCCGGACGCTTCTCCTCTTCCCGGAGCACGCCGCGCAATTCCTCGATGGCGCGGTCGAGCTGCTCGTCCGGTTGATCGGGTTCGGCTTCCACCTTGGTCCTTGCCATGCCTCGTCTCCAATAATCCCAAGCCCGGCCTCAGCCAGGCATAACTCCGTCGATAAATTCCTGCCCGGCATCGTGCGGATGCCGGACGCGGACCGTGTAATTCTGTCCGAGCTTGCCGAACTCGCAGACAAACAGCGTCTTGTCGCGCGCGCTGAGCTTGGCCTGCAGCTGCGCGTTCTCCTCGAGCTCGATCACCTGCCCGGGCTGGAAGGCCGCTACGTCGCCAAGCGTCAATCGGGCGAGCGGCATCGTGGCTTCGAGCCGCACGGTCGAGCGCATCACCTCTTCCGAGAAGCGGGCCCGCCAGTCGAGCTCCGTCGTGTGGTCGTCACCTTGACCGGCGGTGCCGCCGCGCGTCGCCAAAAGGATGCGCTGCGGGATCATCACCGTGATCGTGCCGGAATCGGTTGGCGTCGAGATGCCGTAGACGATGCGGACCGCTGCGCCATCGCGCAGCACGCGCCGTCTCGCCTCGTTGCCGGACATCGCCCTCGGGACCGGCATGCGCAGCTCGAGCGAGCGGCGGCCAGATCCGTTCAGTACCACTGCGACCTCCTGGAAGACCGTGGTCGCGACATCCATCTCGATCTGCGACAGGTCGCGCTCGATCGGCGCCACCGGCTGGTCCGGATCGCCGCCGAACAGCGCTGAGACCATGACGGCGATCGCCGGCGCGTCCATGACGAGCGTCATGGCGTCCGCCGAGGTCGGCGAGGAAATAATGGTCATGGCGAAGGTTTCGCCGGCACGGGAGCGTGCCTCTGGAACGCGGCCGACTTCGACCGCTTGCAGATCGACTGTCACCGGCGCGCCGAGCCCACCGGCAAGCGCCTTCTGCAACAGCGGCAGCGCGCGCTCCGCCATGCCGCGGCCAGCGCCGATCACCTGCGCGGCCTCGCCGCTGTCGCCGACGAGACGCTCGATGATGAGGGCCCGGGTTTGCGACGGACTGCCCGGACTGGTCATGACGGCAAGCGGCCCTGGCTTGAATTCTGCATGCTCAGGCCGCCTTCTTCTCGGCGCTGCCCGTGTTCATCGTGCTCTGCTCGACGGCATCGATCGTCGGGCGCTCATAGGAGGAGATGGTCTTGCGGCCGAACTCGATCGCGACCTGCGGCAAGGCGCCGTTCATATAGGCAAGCAGTGTCTGCTTGACGATGATGTAGAGGCGGTTCTTCTTCTCGCGCACCGTCTTGATCTTGGTGGCGACCGGACCGACCACGGCATAGGAAAGGAAGATGCCGAGGAAGGTTCCGACGAGCGCAGCGCCGATCAGGCCGCCGAGGATTTCCGGCGACTGGTCGAGCGCGCCCATCGCCTTCACAACGCCGAGCACCGCGGCGACGATGCCGAGCGCCGGCAGGCCGTCGCCCACCGCGACCATCGCGTGATAGGCCTTCAGCTTGTCGGTGCGGATCGTCTGGATTTCTTCGTCCATCAGCGCCTCGATCTCGTGCGAGCGCGCATTGCCGATGATGATGATGCGGCAATAGTCGCAGATGAAATGCGTCAGGTCGTGGTTCTTCAAGACGGTCGGGAACGCCTGGAAGATCGCGGACTCTTCCGGATTGTCGATATGCCCCTCGACCTCGCTGCGCGACTTCGAGCGCAGCTCGCGCATCAGGCTGTGCAGCACGCCCAGCGTTTCGAGGTAATCGCGCTCCTTCGGCACAGCCTGCTTGAAGGCTTCGAGAATGCCCTTGCCGGTGTCCTTGACCGTCTTCATCGGATTGGCGACGAGGAAGGTACCGAGCGCCGCGCCGCAGATGACCACCGCTTCCCACGGCTGCAGCAGCACGTGCAGATGGCCGCCCATGGCCATGAAGCCGCCGAGAACGCAGCCGAGCGTCACCACAAGTCCGATCAGAATCCCCACGACAGGTCCTTCCGCATGTCACGTCGTGGATCAGGGATAGTCCCCGTGCCTTGTGTGAGGCTTGAATCGGAACCGCAGGACGCGATTCAGCTTCGCGCAAGGAAGTGAGCTTATCGTGCCGGGATAGCTTCGGCCGGAGGCGTGTCCTTTGCTCAATACCTACACCAGCTACCAGTTGATCGTGAAAGACATCAACAAGTCGATCGACCGTATCGAGCAACAGCCGACAGTCGATCGCGACACCCAATATTATCTGGCCAACATCACCAAGGTGAAATCGATCGACGATTTCGTCAACAATGACCGCTTGTTCAAATATGCCATGAAGGCCTACGGGCTGGAGGACATGGACTATGCCAAGGCCTTCATGGTCAAGGCGCTCAAGGAAGGCGTTTCCGATTCAAACAGCTTCGCCAACAAGCTGACCGACAAGCGCTACGCGGAGTTTGTCAGCGCCTTCAACTTCGCCGCCAATGGCGCCGATGCGACCGTCTACAACAAGGCGCAGCAGCTGGTGACGAAGAACTATGCCATACAGGCGCAGATCGCCGGTCTCGATCCGAACTCGGACTATGTGAAGGGTGAGACGACCTATTACCTCGCCAACATCACCAAGGTGAAGTCCGTCGACGATCTGATGGGCAACAGCCGGCTCTACACCTACGCTCTGGCCGCGTTCGGTCTCGATTCGGCGACCGAGGACAAGGACCTCATCAAGCAGGTCCTGCAAGGCGGTGTGCGCAATCCCGACAGCGTCGCCAACAAGCAGACGAATCCGGCGTATGCTGCCCTCGCCTCGGCCTTCAACTTCGAGCAGTACGGCGAGAACGCCACCACCTATGTCCCGGCGCAGCAGCCCACCGTCGACAAGTATATGCGCCAGACGCTGGAGGAGGACGCCGGCAAGACCAATGAGGGCGTCCGGCTCGCGCTTTATTTCCAGCGCAAGGCGCCGGACATCACCAGCTGGTACGACGTGCTTGCCGACACCGCGCTTGCCAGCGTGGTCCGCACCGCGCTCGGCCTGCCCGATTCCTTCGCCACCGCCGACATCGACAAGCAGGCGCAGCTGTTCGAACAGAAGCTCGACATCTCGGATTTCACCGACCCCGAGAAGCTCGGCAAGTTCCTGACCCGCTTCACCAGCATGTACGAGATCAACAATCCGACCTCGACCGCCGTTTCGTCGGTCAGCGTCCTCTTCGCGCAGCCGCTCACCGTGGGCATTTCCACCGACCTGATGATGGCCATGCAGAAGCTGAAGTTCTGAGAATACCATGCAGGACAGTCTCTACGTCGCCCTCTCCTCGCAGATCGCGCTCGAGCGCCGCTTGGACACCATCGCCGACAATGTCGCCAATGCCTCGACCATCGGCTTTCGTGCCACCGGCGTGAAATTCGAGGATATGGTCTCCGGCACCGGGCCGAAGTCGGTTTCCTTTGCTTCCTCCGGCAAGACCTATCTTTCCACGGCGCACGGCTCGCTGACCGAAACCGGCAATCCCTTCGACTTCGCCATTCAGGGCGACGCCTGGTTCGCCATCGATACGCCGGCGGGCACGGTGATGACCCGCGACGGCCGCTTTTCCATGAACGAGAACGGCGAGCTGATGTCGATCGAAGGCTATCCGGTGCTGGACAGCGGCGGCGCGCCGATCCAGCTCGATCCGCGCAATGGCCCGCCAAAAGCCGGCGCCGACGGTTCGCTCAGACAGAACGATCAGCTTGTCGGTGCCATCGGCGTCTTCCAATTCGACCCCGGCGAGAATTTTGTCCGCTACGGCAATTCGGGCATCGTTCCCGCCCGCACGCCGGAACCGGTCACCGACCGTTCTGACGTCGGCGTCGCCCAGGGGTTTCTGGAAGAATCCAACGTCAATCCGGTGCTGGAGATGACACGGCTGATCCAGGTGCAGCGTGCCTTCGAGAACACGGCAGCGCTGATCCGGCAGAGCGCTTCCTCCACCGACGACGCGATCAAGACGCTCGGCTCGAAGTAGCGGCATGGCGACCGGCTCGTCCCTTCTCCGCGCGCCCGAGAGGCTTGACGAAGCCGGTCCAGTGGATCGGCTGGCCGCGTTCGAACGCATCTGCCGGCGGTTCGATAATCCCGAGACGTTGCTCAGCCGCGGCGGCCGCGTCGCCGAGATTTCGCCCACCCACTACAAGGTGCATGGACTTTCCGACATCGCCAGGCTCGGCGACATCGTCGAGCAGCGCAGCAAGGCCGGCACGCGCCGCGGCGAGATCGTCAGAATAGGCCGCGACGAGGTCGTGGTCGCGCCATTCGAGCGCAGCGCCGATGCCGGCATCGGCGATGCAGTGTTCCGGCGCGGTCCGCTCGCGGTCGCGCCGCACGCCTCCTGGCGCGGGCGCGCCATCGACGCTTTGACTCGCGTCATCGACGGCGGCCCGCCGCTGATCAGGCCGAACGCCGCGGATGCCGTGGCCGGGGCGACGCCTGGCGCCATGTCCCGCCAGCGTGTAGGCACCGGCTTCCTGACCGGGGTGCGGGTGATCGACATCTTCACTCCGCTCTGCTTCGGCCAGCGGCTCGGCATCTTCGCCGGCTCCGGAGTCGGCAAATCGACGCTGCTTGCCATGCTCGCCGGCGCCGAAGCCTTCGACACGGTGGTCGTCGCGCTGATCGGCGAGCGCGGCCGCGAGGTGCGCGAATTCCTCGAGGACACGATCGGCGCCGACAGCATGGCCAAGACCGTCGCTGTCGTCGCCACCAGCGACGAGAGCGCCATGATGCGCCGCCGCGCGCCCGACACCGCCATGTGCGTGGCCGAGCATTTCCGAGACCAGGGCCATCGCGTGCTCCTGGTATTGGATTCGATCACCCGCTTTGCCCATGCGTTGCGCGAGGTGGCGACCGGAACCGGCGAGCCGCCGGTCGCGCGCGGCTACCCCGCCTCGGTCTTCACCGATTTGCCGAAGCTGCTCGAAAGGGCGGGTCCGGGAGCCGAGGGCAAGGGGTCGATCACCGCCATCATCTCGGTGCTGGTCGACGGCGACGACCACAACGATCCGGTGGCCGATTCGGTGCGCGGCATTCTTGACGGCCATGTCGTGCTCGACCGCGCGATTGCCGAGCAGGGACGCTACCCACCGGTCAATCCGCTGTCGTCGATCTCGCGCCTCGCGGACAAGGCCTGGAGCGCCGAACAGCGCCTGCTGGTGACCAGGCTGAAGTCGATGATCGCGCGCTTCGAGGACACGCGCGACATCCGCCTGCTCGGCGCCTATCAAGGCGGCGCCGACGCCGAGCTCGACATGGCCGTGCGCCAGGTGCCGCTGATCTACGAGGCGCTGACCCAATCGCCGAGGGATCGCGCTTCGGCCGATCCGTTCGCCGACCTCGCCCGCCATCTCAAGGGGAAGCAGAATGGCGACCAAGGAGACTGAGCTGCAGCAGACCGAGCGCGTGCTGCGCGAGATGATCGCCGAGGCCAAGGCCGCCGAGGAGGCCGAAGCCAGCCGCGACTCGCTCATCAACGGCCTGTTCCCCAAGGTGGAGTGGCCGGCGCCGCCGCCGGCCCAGTTCCCGCGCCTGGCCGACAGGAAAGCCGATCGGCGCAGCGATTTCGTCGTTGCCGCGCTCGGCATCACGCTCGGGCTGATCTGCGCGCTGTTTCCCTGGTACATCTTCTTCAACCAGGAGCAGTTCGGCGTGCAGGCCATCAAGTTCGGCGGCAGCGGCAGCAATTCCGGACGCGCAGGCGGCGGCGTTTCGGCCGATCGCAGCACGCCGCTGACGGCCAGGGACGTTCCCAGTGCCGACATCGACCTGCTTGCCACCGGAACGGTGCAGGACGACCCTGCCCCCGCGCCGGCGCCCGGCGAGCAGCCCTTTCCGGCCGCGTCGGCGTTCAAGATGGTGCATGTCGCCAACGGCCGCGCCATGATCGAGGACGATACCGGTCTGTGGATTGTTCAGCGCGGCTCGATCCTGCCCGATTCCAGCCGCGTCGCCTCGATCGAGCAGCGCGCCGGCAAATGGGTGATCGTCACCGACGCCAACAAGGTGATCGAGCTTTCCAGGTGACGGCGCCGCGGCGGGCTGCCGAGCCTGCTCCGCGCAAGGTCCGCGCAAGACTGGCGGCCTAGTCTTGTGCGTACTCGCCCGGAGAGTCCCATGGAACCTGTCAACCTCTTTGATCTCGCCACCCGGCAGTCGCAATGGCTGGCTGTGCGCCAATCGGCGATCGCTTCCAACATCGCCAACGCGAACACGCCGGGCTACACGGCAAACGACGTCGAGCCGTTCGAAAAGGTTCTCGACCGCACCGCGGTGACGCTGGCGGCTACCCAGGCCGGTCATCTCGGCACTGAGACGGCCAATGCGGGCTTCAACGTCAAGCCGGAGGAGGCCACCGGCTCGATCATGCCGTCGAAGAACACGGTGGTGCTCGAAGACGAGCTGATGAAGGCCGGCGAGGTGCGCCGCTCCTTCGAGCTCAACACGGCGATCGTGAAAGCCTTCCATTCGATGATGACGATGGTGGTGAAGAGCTGACCATGGACGCGCTGACCGCAGCCCTGAAAGTCGCGGCATCCGGCCTTGGCGCCCAGTCGGAGCGCTTGCGCGTGGTGTCGGAGAACCTCGCCAATGCGCAATCGACGGGCAACACGCCCGGCGCCGATCCATATCGGCGCAAGACGATCACCTTCCAGTCCGAGCTCGACCGCGCGAGCGGCGGTTCGCTGGTCGAGGTGAGCTCGATCGCGCACGACCCGTCGGACTTCCCGATCGAGTTCCAGCCCGGCAACGAAGCCGCCGACGAAAAAGGCTACGTGAAGATGCCCAACGTCAACGTTTTGGTCGAAATGGCGGACATGAGCGAGGCGAACCGCTCCTATGAGGCCAACCTGCAGGTCATCAAGCAGGCGCGCGACCTGATTTCCATGACCATCGACCTGATGAGGAACCAGTAATGATCGGCGGTATCGGGGCACTCCAGTTCAAACCGGCAATCGATGGCGCGGAGGCCGCCTCGCCAGGCCTGCTTCAGGGCGGCGTCGGAACCCAGGAAGCCGAAAGCGTCGGCAGCAGCTTCGCTGACATGCTCGACAAGGCCGCGACGAAGACGGTCAACACGCTGCAGAACGCCGAGCAGATGTCGATCCAGGCGCTCAAGGGCGACGCCGACACCCGCCAGGTGGCCGATGCGGTGATGAGCGCCCAGCAGGCCCTGCAGACCACCATCGCCATCCGCGACAAGGTCGTCTCGGCCTATCTCGAAATCAGTCGCATGAATATCTAGGACCGCGTCATGAAAGCCCTTGCCATCGCCGCGACCGGCATGAATGCCCAGCAGACCAATCTGGAAGTCATCGCCAACAACATCGCCAACATCAACACCACCGGCTACAAGCGGGCGCGAGCCGAATTCTCGGACCTGCTCTATCAGGTCGACCGCACTCAAGGGGTGCCCAACCGCTCCAACACCTCGCTGGTGCCGGAAGGCGTCTCGATCGGCCTCGGCGTCAAGACGACGGCCGTGCGCAACGTCCACACGCAGGGCGAGCTGACCAGCACCGGCAACAGCTTCGACCTGGCGCTGACCGGCCGGGGCTGGTTCCAGATCGAGGGCGCCGACGGCGGCACGCTCTACTCCCGCGCCGGCGCCTTCAACACCAATGCCACTGGACAACTGGTCACCGTCGACGGCGCCAACGTCATTCCGGCGATCACCGTGCCGACCAACGCGGTCGAGGTGATCGTCAACAAGACCGGCCAGGTCTTTGCCCGCATCGACGGCCAGACCAACCTCCAGCTTCTAGGCCAGCTCCAGATCGCCAACTTCGCCAATGAGGCGGGCCTGGCGCCGCTCGGCGACAATCTGTTCCAGGAGACGGCCGCTTCCGGTCCAGCCAATGTCGGCGTTCCAGGCGATCCGGGCTTCGCCACCATCCAGCAAGGCTATCTGGAATCTTCCAACGTCGATCCGGTCAAGGAAATCACCGAGCTGATCTCGGCGCAGCGCGCCTATGAAATGAACTCCAAGGTCATCCAGGCCGCCGACGACATGGCCTCGGTGGTCTCCAAGAACATCAGGTAACGGACGATCGCTATGCCGGCCTCCTGCTCCACGTTCCGCCGCGCCCTACTGGCCCTCGCGCTGGTGGCCTGCGGCATGCCGGCGCTTGCGCAGGAGACGGCTGGCCAGTCGGCCAACCAGATCGCCGCCGGTCAGGCGGTCGGCGAGGCCGTGCTGATCCCCAACCGGGTCATCTATCCCGGCGAGACCATCGAGCTCGCGGCGCTGAAGCAGGTGACGCTGGTTTCCGGCAAGCACAAGCCGGACGGCATGGCGACGCGCTCCGACGAATTGCAGGGCAAGGTCGCCAAGCGCACGCTCGTGCCCGGCCGCTATATCCCGGCTGCAGCCATCCGCGATGCCTGGCTGGTCGAACAGGGCGCTTCCGTGCAGGTCTATTTCACCGCGGGCGCGCTGACCATCTCGGCCGCCGGCGTCACCTTGCAGCCGGGCGCCGCCGGCGACCAGATCAAGATCCGCAATGTCGACAGCGGCAAGATCATTTCCGGCACGGTGATGGCCGACGGCACCATTCGGGTCGGCGCATCGTGATGCGCGCATTCGCCCTTCTGCTGAGCGCCGCCATCGGTCTTCAGCCCGCATTGGCCGACGGGCTCACGCCCAAGGCCAAGCGCGAGCTCGCCCAGAAGAATGGCGGCGTCTACGACGACCCCGAATACGATCCGGCCACCACCACGCGCATGTTCCGCGTGTCGTCGGGGCCGAGCACGCTGCCGCCCGGCCAGGTCGCCGCGCGCATCAAGGATATTGCCCAGCTACAGAGCGCGCGCGACAACCAGCTCGTCGGCTACGGCCTGGTCATCGGCCTGGCGGGAACCGGCGACAGCCTGCGCAACTCGCCCTTCACCGAACAGTCGATCCGCGCCATGCTGGAGAACCTCGGCATCGCCACCGAGGGCGGCAGCGCGCGCGCCAAGAACGTCGCTGCCGTCATCGTCACCGCCAATATGCCGCCCTTCGTCCAGTCGGGCGCCCGCATCGACATCGACGTCTCCTCGATGGGCGATGCGAGCTCGCTCGCCGGCGGCACGCTCGTGATGACGCCTCTGAAAGCGGCGGACGGCGAAATCTATGCCGTTGGGCAAGGCTCGGTGATCGTGGGCGGCTTCACCGCCAAGGGCCAGGCCGAGCAGCTGACGCAAGGCGTGCCCACTGCCGGCCGTGTGCCGAATGGCGCCATCGTCGAGCGTTCGGTGCCGGCCGAGTTCGACGACCAGGGTGTGCTGACGCTGCAGTTGCGCAATCCCGACTTTTCGACCGCCATCCGCATCGCCGACGCCGTCAACGACTACACCTCGCAGCGCTTCGGCATGCGCGTCGCCGCCGAACGCGATGCCCGCACCGTGCAGATCAGGCGGCCGAAGAACGTCTCCGCGGCGCGCTTCTATGCCGAGATCGAGAACCTGGTCGTCGAGTCGGATGCGCCGGCCCGCGTCGTTATCGACGAGCGCACCGGCACCATCGTCATCGGCAACAACGTCAAGATCTCGCGCGTGGCGATCAGCCACGGCACGCTCACCGTGCGCATCACCGAAGCGCCGAAGGTGGTTCAGCCGGAACCCTTCTCCAGGGGCGTCACCGCAGTCGAACCCTTCACCGCTATCGAAGCCACGCGACCCGACGCGCGCGTTGCCGTGCTCGACGGCCCTGACCTGGAAACGCTTGTCTCCGGCCTCAACCGCCTGGGTGTGAAACCCGACGGCATCATCGCCATCCTGCAAGGCATCAAGTCGGCCGGCGCCCTGCAGGCCGATCTGGTTCTCCAATAGGCACGCCGATGATCGAGCTCCTCTCTTCAAGACCGCATCCTGGAATGAGCCTGCTCGCAGCTGCCGCGATCGTTGCACTGCTGGGCGGCACCGCCCGCGCGGACGAAGTGCGCCAGGTGCTGCCCGGCGGACAGGCGCCGGCCCAGCCGACCCAGCTCGCGCGCGTGAAGGCGCCGGACGAAAGCGAGATCCAGCGCTTCTGCTCCAACATCGCCGATGCCGCGCGCGACCGCCGCTACGCCCTGCAAGCCGAGGAGTTGAAGCAGCTGCAGGCCGGTATCGACGAGCGCATGAAGGCGCTGGAGGCAAAGCGCACCGAATACGAGGAATGGCTGAAGCGCCGCGAAGTGTTCCTGGCGCGCGCCGAGGACAGCGTGGTCAAGATCTATGCCGGCATGAAGCCCGACGCCGCGGCCGAGCGGCTGGCGATGGTCAATGCCGAGCTCGCGGCCGCCATCCTGATGAAGCTCGATTCGCGCAAGGCCGGCGTCATCCTCAACGAAATGGACCAGAAGGCGGCGGCGACGCTCACCGGCATCATGGCCAGCGCGGCGCGAAGGGTTGATCCGTCATGAAGTTGAAGTTGCTCGTTCTTGTAGCGGTTGCGGCGCTGTCCGGCTGCGGCACCGACCTCAAGGAGGTCGGCCGGGAGCCGGCATTGTCGCCCGTCGGCTCCGGCATCGGCAATGGCGGCGCGGCTCCCTACTCCTATCCCGAACCGCCGGCGACGCCGGTGAAGAAATTCTCGCTGTGGGACGACCGGCAGAGCAGGCTCTTCACCGATCCGCGGGCGCTGCGGGAAGGCGACATCCTGACCGTCAACATCAAGCTCAACGACAAGGCCAATTTCAAGAACCAGAACGACCGCAGCCGTACAGCGGCGCGGAAGCTCGGCTATGACGTCACTCTTGGATGGGACGGCAAGAGCACCAGCGGCAAGGGCGATGCGGGCTTAAGCTCCAGCACCGAGACCAACGCCGACGGCGAGATCAAGCGCTCGGAGAACCTCGAGCTCAATGTCGCAGCCGTCGTCACCGAAGTGCTGCCCAACGGCAATCTGATGATCAGGGGCTCGCAGGAGGTGCGCGTCAACTACGAGCTTCGGGTCCTCACCATCGCCGGCATGGTGCGTCCCTCCGACATCGGCGCGGAAAATACGATCCCCTACGAGCGCATCGCCGAGGCACGCATCTCCTATGGCGGCCGCGGCCGTGTGATGGAGGTCCAGCAGCCGGCCTACGGTCAGCAGATCCTCGACCAGGTTCTTCCTTTCTAGGCCGGGGAGGTCGCTGTCCATGGCAAATGTCGAGCAGGCGCAGCCCAAGAAAGGACCATCGCTGGTGGTCCAGCTCGCCATGCTGCTGGTCATGACGGGCGCGGCCATCGGCTTGGGCTGGGTCTCGGGCGGTTATCTCAAGCAGGGAGAGGCCCCGGCGCCGGTGCCTGCCGCACCTGAGAACGCCGGCACACCCGAGAAGCCGGCCGACGCCGGTAAACCTGGCGCTGCCGGACCGACGCTGGTTCAGCTGGCGCCGATCACCACCAACATCGCTTCGCCGAGCGAGGTCTGGATCAGGCTGGAGGCATCGGTGCTCTACGACGCGCCGCAACCGCCGGAGATGACCGAGCAGATCCACCAGGATCTGCTCGCATTCGTGCGCACGCTGAAGATGCACCAGATCGAGGGCGCCAGCGGTTACCAGCACCTAAAGGCCGATCTCGACGAGCGGGCAGCGCTGCGCAGCGGCGGCCATGCCAAACAGGTACTCATCAGGACGATGCTGCTCGAATGAGAAAATTGCTTATCGCCACCGCGCTCATCGTCGTCACCACCTCTGTCGCCGCGGCCCAGCAACTCGATCTCGGCGGCATCGGCAAGGCCGACGGTACCACGGTCGGCTACCTCATCCAGATGTTCGGCCTGCTTACCGTGCTTTCGGTGGCGCCGGGCCTGCTGATCATGGTGACCAGCTTCACCCGTTTCGTCATTGCCTTCTCGATCCTGCGCGCCGGCATCGGCCTGCAGTCGACGCCCGCCAATCTGATCCTTATCTCGCTGTCGCTGTTCATGACCTTCTATGTCATGGCCCCGACCTTCGACCAGGCCTGGAACACAGGCGTCAAGCCGTTGATGGACAACCAGATCACCCAGGCCGAAGCCTTCGACAAGATCTCGGATCCGTTCCGCACCTTCATGCTGCACAATGTGCGCGACAAGGATTTCGACCTCTTCGCCGATCTCGCTCGCGAGCGCGGGCAGACCGTCTCGCGCGACACCGTCGACCTGCGCATCCTGGTGCCGGCCTTCATGATCTCCGAGATCAGGCGCGGCTTCGAGATCGGCTTCCTGATCGTGCTGCCATTCCTCGTCATCGATCTCATCGTCGCCACCGTCACCATGGCCATGGGCATGATGATGCTGCCGCCGACGGTGGTCTCCCTGCCGTTCAAAATCATGTTTTTCGTGCTGATCGACGGCTGGAACCTTCTGGTCGGCAGCCTGGTGAGGTCCTTTACCTGACCGGCCCTGCCGGGAAGTTCCCAAGACGGCGCTCATTGGGCTGACGGCTTGGGTGCTGGAGGTTTGGGCTGCGGAAGCCGGCGTGAATTTCCGCGAATTATTTTCGATTAACTGTCCGATTTAGTCCTTTGGTAGGGACTTGCCGCCATAGTCGCTCGCAGATGGCGGGTGACCGGTCGCAACGGTCATGGGCATGATGCCGCACCGTCATACCGGACATACCGGTATGTCAAAAAAATCCGTGTAAAATCAAGGTACGAGTATCATGGCCAGTATCATGACCAATGCCTCGGCGCTGACCGCGCTGCAGAGCTTGAACGCCACCCAGAAGAACCTCGACACCACCCAGGCCCGCATCTCGACGGGTTATCGCGTCTCGCAGGCTTCGGACAACGCCGCCTACTGGTCGATCGCCACCACGATGCGCTCCGACAACCAGGCGATGTCCACCGTTTCGGACGCGCTCGGCCTCGGCGCCTCGAAGGTCGACACCGCCTATACCGGCATGAGCAGCGCGATTACCACCATCAACCAGATCCAGCAGAAGCTGACCGCATCCTACGGCCAGACGGATGCCTCCAAGGAGAAGACCCAGACCGAAATCAAGGCGCTTCAGGATCAGTTGAAGGCTTACGCCGACGGCGCCACCTTCTCCGGCACCAACATGCTGTCGGTGAACAGCGGCACGGCCACCGCCGCTGCCGACGTGAAGATCGTTTCGGCCTTCAACCGCAGCGCCGCCGGCGCGGTTTCGATCTCGACGATCGACGTCAACGTCGAAAGCATCAAGCTCTATGAAGCCGGCACCACGGCGGGAACAGTGAAGGGTATCCTCGACGCCGACCGCGTCGGCTCGACCGGTGCCATCACCGCCACGGCCTCGAACCCGACCCTGGGCAATGCTGCGGTAGCGGGCACCGACACCTACTCGGTCGCCAGCCTGAAGATCTTTGACTCGGCAACGAGCAAGGGGGCCAGCGACAGCCAGATCGCGGAGATGATGAATGTCGTCGACACCGCGCTCAAGGCCATGACGACCGCCGCCACCAAGCTCGGCGCCGCCAAGAGCTCGATCGACCTGCAGAAGACCTTCACGCAGAGCCTGATGGACTCCATCGACCGCGGCGTCGGCCAGCTCGTCGATGCCGACATGAACAAGGAATCGACCCGCCTCCAGGCCCTGCAGGTTCAGCAGCAGCTCGGCGTCCAGGCGCTGTCGATCGCCAACAGCTCCTCGCAGTCGATCCTGTCGCTCTTCCGCGGCTGATCGCGCTAGAACCGCCCAGGCAACACGATCGGGCCGCGCCAAAAGCGCGGCCCGATTTGCGTTTGCTGATGCATGTTGCCCAAGTGTGCGCAGCGGTTTTGGAGCAGCCACATGCATCAAAACGAAAACTTGAAGCGCGTCGCCTGAATCCATTTCGACACGACGCGCTCAAGGCTCGCGCAACCCTCGTTCCTTAACCTCTCAAAAGCTGACTTTTAACAACGCGTTAACCATATCGAGCTAGTTATGGCTAACCGTTAGCTTACGACAGGTTGTCGAATCGGCCCGACCGGCGCGATCGCAGCCGATGGGCAGGCCGATACGGCCGGTGTGGCATGCCGGCTTTAGAGAAGGAGCGAGTTTCTTGGCGAGCATCATGACGAACGCTGCGGCGTTGACTGCACTTCAAAGCCTCAACGCCACCAACAAATCGCTCGAACAGACCCAGGCCCGGATCTCGACCGGCTACAGGGTCTCCGAAGCCTCCGACAATGCCGCCTATTGGTCGATCGCCACCACGATGCGCTCCGACAACGCGGCGCTCTCGACGGTGCAGGACGCGCTCGGCCTCGGCGCCTCGAAGGTCGACACTGCCTACACCGGCATGAACAACGTCCTTTCGACGATCGGTCAGATCAAGACCAAGCTGCTTGCAAGCGTCGGCCAGTCGGACGCCAACAAGGCAAAGACGCAGACCGAAATCACCGCGCTTCAGGCACAGATGAAGTCCTTTGCCGATGCCGCCACCTTCTCCGGCTCGAATTTCCTTTCGGTGACATCCAAGCAGGTCGCCGCCGCCAATGACGGCGTCCAGCCCGACGCCAAGATCGTCTCCTCGTTCAACCGCTCCTCATCCGGCGCCATCTCGCTCGGAACCATCGACATCGATGTCGAGAGCACCAAGCTGTTCGATTCCGGTCTCGCCACCGACGTCAAGAACTACGGCATTCTCGACCGCCAGACCTCGATCTACTCCACGGCTGCGGACCAATCCGCGTACGACGCCGCCTATGCCGCCGCGATCGCCGGCGGCGCCACCGACATCGCCGCCAATACCGCGGGCCAGTCCGCTGTATCCGGCACGCCCACCAAGATCGACAACGTCTCCGCCTACAATCTCGACATCACGGCGGCGGGCGTGACCGACGACATCATCACGCAGATGATCACCAAGATCGACAACGTCATGAGTCAGCTCACCGACTCCGCCACCATCCTCGGCGCGGCCAAGAGCAGCATCGATCTGCAGAAGACCTTCACGCAGAGCCTGATGGACTCTATCGACCGCGGCGTCGGCCAGCTCGTCGATGCCGACATGAACAAGGAATCGACCCGCCTCCAGGCCCTGCAGGTGCAGCAGCAGCTCGGCATCCAGTCGCTCTCGATCGCCAACAGCTCCTCGCAGTCGATCCTGTCGCTGTTCAAGAACGGCTAAGCCGCTTGATCCTCCCGACGCCCTGATCTTCCTGATCGATACAAAGGCCGCGCCTGAGGCGCGGCCTTTGTAGTTCGAGGTAAGGTCCTTGAGGTTGCGGCCTAGCCGGCATTTCGACGGCTGCCCTATCATCCTCGCACAAGCTTCGCGGTCTAGTCTTCCGGCGGACAGTCATGCTGGGAGCGGTTGAATCGTGCCGGAACAGATCCAGAGCCTCATCGCGAACCTTCGCGGATTCGGCGTCAGGCGTCTCGCTCTCATGGGCGGCATCGCCGCGCTGGTCATGGCCGTCATCGGCGTCGCCTCGGTCTACCTCAACCGTCCGGCCTACGAGACGCTCTATGTCGGGCTCGACCGCAACGATGTGAATCAGATTGGCCTGGTGTTGGGCGAGGCCGGCATCGGCTTCGATGTCGGCGCCGACGGAACATCCGTGCTAGTGCCGGCCGGTACCACCGCGCAGGCGCGCATGCTGCTTGCTGAAAAGGGCCTGCCGACCAGCGCCAACGCCGGCTACGAGCTGTTCGACAATGTCGGCTCGCTTGGCCTGACATCGTTCATGCAGCAGATCACCCGCGTGCGCGCGCTGGAAGGCGAGATCGCGCGCACCATCCAGTCGATCGCCGGCGTCAAGGCGGCGCGCGTCCACATCGTCATGTCCGAGCGCGCCAATTTCCGCCGCGACGAGCAGCAGCCTTCGGCTTCGGTGGTCATCCGCTACGCCGGCGCCGATGCCGAGAAGAGCGCGCAGTCGATCCGCCACCTGGTCGCCGCCGCCGTTCCCGGCCTTTCGGCCGATAAGGTCACAGTGCTCGATTCCAACGGCAACCTGCTCGCCGCCGGTGACGATCCCTCCAATACCAGCGCTGCCCGCACGCTCGGCGTCGAGCAGACGGTCGAGGCGCAGATCGGCGACAACATCCGCCGCGCGCTCACCCCCTATCTCGGTCCCGACAATTTCCGCGCCAGCGTCAAGGCCGATGTCAACACCGACACCCGCCAGACCGAGGAGACGATCTTCGATCCGGAATCCCGCGTCGAGCGCTCAGTGCAGTCGGTGCGCACCAACGAGGCCAGCAACCAGAAACAGGCCTCGACCCCGACCAGCGTCGAGCAGAACCTTCCCGAGACGCAGACGACCGCCACCGAGGGACCGCAGTCCTCCTCGCAGAACGACCGCAAGGAAGAAATCACCAATTACGAGATCAACTCCAAGAAGATCGCCACCGTCTCCAATGGCTATTCGGTGACCAAGATGTCGATTGCCGTCGTCGTCAACCAGGATCGGCTCAAGACCATTCTCGGCAAGGACGCCACCCCCGAGCAGATCGCCAAGCGCGTCGCCGATATCCAGAAGATGGTGGCCTCCGCCACCGGCTTCGATGAGAAGCGCGGCGATGTCATCGACGTCTCGTCGGTCGAGTTCATCGACGGGCTGGACGGCGAGCCGGTCGATCAGCCGGGCATGCTCGCCTCGATCGGCACGCATGCCGGCACGCTCATCAATGCCGGTGCCTTCATCGTCGTCGTGTTCCTGGTCGCCTTCTTCGGCTTGTGGCCGATGGCGACGGCGCTGACGGCATCATCGGCGAAGCCCGCAGCCATCGCCGGCCCGAGCTTCGACGATGTCCAGCGCTCGCTGCCGACGCCTGACGCACCGGTGGCCGCGATCGCTTCCGACACACCGGCCGGCGCCTTGCCGGGCGCCCGCCCCGGCTCCACCCCGCTCGACGATCTGCGCCAGAAGATCCGGCCGGCGCCGCAGGAACGGCTGGCCCGCATGGTCGACCTCAATGAAGAACGCACTGCCCAGATCCTGCGCAAATGGGCGGCCGCCCCGGAAGCAGCGGGTTAAGCCATGGCTTCGGCAGCCCTCTTCGACCTCCTGCCCGATTTCGGATCCCGCGCCTCGAAACCCAGCCAGGCGCCGGCAGCACCTGACAACGAGCGCACACCGGATACGGCCCCGCCGCAGGCCGACATCGGCGCACTGATCGCCGAGGCCGTGGCCGATGCGGAAGCAGCGCTCGAGGCCCGCCTCGCGGCCGCCCATCAGGCGGCGCTCGAGGCCGAACGCCGGGCCAATGACGATGCGGCGAATGCGTTCCTCGAAAGCTTCGGCGGCGATCTCGGCGCGGCGATCACGACGCGCATCGATGCCATGGAGGCGCGTGTTGCCGAGCTCACCGCCGCCGCCGTCGCCCGCATCATCGGCGGCATCGTTAGCGACGATCTGCAAAAGCGCTCGCTCGAAGCTCTTGCCTGCGCCATCAGCGCCGCGATTGGCGACAGTGAGGCCGTGCGCATCGGCGTGCGCGGGCCGCTGTCGCTGTTCGAGCCGCTGAAGGCGGCGCTTGGGCTCCGCGCGGCCAATCTCGATTTTACCGAAGCCCCAGGCTTCGACCTGACCGTGATCATCGACGAAACCGTGTTCGAGACGCGCATCGCCGAGTGGTCGGCTTCCCTGTCCGAGGTCCTGTCATGAGCGATGTCGGCCACGGCGAAGCCGCCCACGAGATCATCATCGTCAAGCGCAACCACGACGGCCACGACGACGGCCATCATGGCGGCGTCTGGAAGATCGCCTTCGCCGATTTCATGACCGCGATGATGTGCTTCTTCCTCGTCATGTGGCTGATCAACGCCGCCAACGAGCAGACCAAGGCGGCGGTCGCCAGCTACTTCAATCCGGTCGAGCTGATCGACCGCAACTCCAGCCGCAAAGGCCTCGAAGATCTCGGCGACGGTCCGAGCAAGGTTGGCCTCACCGCCGACAACCCGCAGGACGGCGCAAGCAAGGCCGGCGAGAACGGCAAGGGCGGTGCCGGCTCTTCCGACAGGCGACAGACCAAGGAAGCGTCGCAGAAGTCATCCGACCTATCCGACGAGCATCTGTTTGCCGATCCCTATGCCGTGCTGTCTGAGATCGCCACCGACACCGGCGTGATGCAGAATGTCAGCGCCAAGGGCGAAGGCGGGGCGCAGAACGCCGGTCCGGCGACCGGCGCTTCCGGCGGCGAATCCTATCGCGATCCTTTCGCGCCGGATTTCTGGTCGCAGCAGGTGGCGACGCCTGGCGCCGAAGCAAGTGCTGAACGGAGCAAGATCGAAGGCGACCCGGCCAAGCCCGGCGAAAAGGTCGCCGAAACCGAAGTGCCGAAGGTCAAGGCCGTTCCGCCCGCGCCGCAGCTGGATGCTCCGCTCGAGCCGTTGGCCGCGCCCGAAAAACCCGAGACCACGACGGCTGCGGCCGAAGCCGAGAAGCCTGCGGTCAAGGAGATCAAGGGCGAGAAAGCTCAAGGCGAAAAGGCCGAGGCGGAAGCGGTCAAGGCAGCCGAAGCCGCGAAGGCCGAAGAGGCAAAGGCCGAGGCGACGCAAGCGTCCGACAAAGGCGAGAAAGCCCCGAGCAGGGCCGCGCTCAAGGCCGCGGCAGAGATCAAGCAGGAACTGGCCAAGGCCTTCGCGCCGGGTGAAAAGCTGGCGCAGGGCGTCTCCGTCGAGGCCACCGACAAGGGCGTCGTTATCTCGATCACCGACCAGCTCGACTTCGGTATGTTCGAGATCGGCTCGGCCGTGCCGCGCCGCGAATTGGTGCTGGCGATGGAGAAGATCGGCCACATCGTCAACGAGAAGAAGGGCCCGATCACCATCAGCGGCCATACCGACGCGCGGCCGTTCCGCAGCGATACCTACGACAACTGGCGGCTGTCCACCGCCCGCGCCCATTCCGCCTACTACATGCTCGTGCGCGGCGGCGTCGAGGAACGCCGCATCACCGAGGTCGCCGGCTTCGCGGACCGCCAGCCCAAGATCCCGTCCGATCCGCTGGCGGCCGCGAACCGTCGCATCGAGATCCTGATGGCGACCGGCGGATGAGAGGCAGGACCGTCATCGGCCGCGCCGTCGGGCTGCTGCTGCTCGCTGCAGGATCACCGGCTGCGGCTTTCGCACAGGATGATGGCTTGCAGCCTTATCAGCTGGTGCGCTCGCTGCAGCTGATCCAGGACCGCATCGCCGGCGGCGACCATGCTGCGCTGCCGATGCAGGCCAAGCTTCTCGAAATGACCGATGCCAGGCTTCGCACCGCCGATGCCGAGGATTTCAAGGATCCGAAGAACTTTCGTGCGCTTCTCGTCTACGGCATGAGCGGCGGCAATCCGGTCACGGTCGAGGCGGCGGCTTCGCGTGCGACGACCGACCCGCAGAGCCTTGCCATCGCCAAGGGTGTCGTCGCCTACCTGAACGGGCGGCCGGCCGCCGCAATCGAAATCCTGAAGCCGATCGATCCGATGAGCGTGCCGCCCGACCTCGGCGCCTTCCTGGCGCTGGTCAAAGGGTCGCTGCTTGCGACCGACGAGCCCGCCGCGGCGCTCACCTTGCTGGACGAGGCCCGCCTGCTCAGCCCCGGCACGCTGGTCGAGGAAGCGGCGTTGCGCCGCTCGGTCGGCCTCGCCGCGGCACAGGGTGACGCCGCCCGCTTCGCGCTCGCCTCGACCCAGTATGTCGCGAGCTATCTCTACTCCCCCTATGCCAGCCAGTTCGCCGATTCCTTCGTCTCCGGCGTCATTCAACTCCACATGTCGATCAGCCAGGACAAGCTCGCCGACATCACCTCGATGATGGACCCCGAGCGCGAAAAGGTGATCTACCTGCGCATTGCCCGCCGCGCCGCCATCGACGGGCTGGCCGACCTTTCCGCCTTCGCCTCGGCCCGGGCCGAGCAGGGTCGCAACGGCCAGGGCAATCAGGACGACCCGCGCACCGTGCTTTATTCGAGCCTTTCCACGGTGACATCGGCCACGATCGACAATGTGCGCGCCAGGCTCGGCAAGATCGATCGCGGCAAGCTTTCGGAGAGCGACCGCGCCTTGCTCGATGCGGCGCAGGCCGTTGCCGGCGAGGTCGTCGCTCCTGTCCCGGCGGCCATCAAGGACAATCCTGCGAAGAGCGATGCGACGAAACCCGCGGCCGAAGCCGAGGCTGCTAACCAGGCCGACGCCGAAGCCTTGCCGCCGGTGGAAGGCGCGATGACCGAGCAGCCGGCCGTTGCGGCCGCGGCTCCGGCGCCGCCGGCCCCGCCAGCGACGGCTCAGTCCGCGGACGCGTCGCCCGCGGCGGCGCCGGCGCAAGCCGAAATGCCGCCTGTGTTGCCTGCGTCGGGGCCTGCGGCCAATTCGGGACTTGATCCGCACGATCCCACCGACGCCGCGATGCTCAACGCGCGTCGTCAGCTCGACCAGATTGACCAATTGCTCGGAGCCGCTCCCAAATGACCAGTGTCAGCCAGACCTTGACGGTACCAGGCTCCGTCCACGCCCAGTCGCGGCAGAATACCGCTGATGGGAAGGAGCAAGGTTCGGATTTCGGCAAGATGGTGCATGGCACCGACAAGCCGGCTCAGCACGGCAAACAGTCGGCCGAGCCATTGTCCTCGGACGCGCATCCGGCGAGGCGCGTTTTCGCCGACCCGGCCAGGGCGCAGCCCGACCAGGATGGACAGAACAAGACCGCTTCGCAAAAGCCGGCGGCTGGAAAAGCCACGAGGAACAACGCCGATGCCGATAATGAGGTCGCCGACGACGCCGGCGCCGAGGCGCGATCGTCCAACGCCGCTCCGTTTCAGGATCGCCTGCCCTTGCTGATGGCGCTGAGCGACATCCGCCATTTCACTGCGTCGCCGAACGTCGATCGCGGCGCATCCGCGGAGGGAGAGGCAGAGATCCCGTCCTCCGTCGACCGGTCCGCATCTGCGCAGCCAGCGATCCGCCAGGGCAGACGCGCACCGGCCGACAACGCCGAGGCGCCCGCGCCGTTGCCGCGCCCCGGCCGCGCGTCGACGGCGGCCGAGAAATCCGGACCCGACTTCGGACAGAAACCAACCAGCGTCAGTCCGGCCGCGGACGCATTGGTCCGCAAAGATGACATCCTGCCTGGAACGCAAGAAACCGAGACCAGCGCCGCAGCCCCGCAAGGCTGGCGGCCGGCAGCCGCCCAGAAGACCGCGCAGACGGCGCAATCCGTCGCGTCGATCAATCAGGCCAAGCCATCCTCCGCCGCCGGGCGCATGGACATCGTCGGTCAGCAGAGCTTCCCGGCGCCGGCACAAAATCCGATAAGCCAGACGGCATCGGCGCTCGTTGAGGCGATCGCCTCGGACAATGGCGTCCAGCAGGCCTTTTCCAGCGCCTCGATCGCCTCGCAAACGGCGAATTCTGTTGCCGTTCCGACACATGTCCTGAAGATCGAGCTGCACCCTTCGGAACTCGGCATGGTCACCGCCAGCCTGCGGCTTTCGGGAGAGCAGCTCTCGATTGAGATGAAGCCGGAGACGCATGAGGCGTACCGTCGTCTGTCCGCCGACAGCGACGCGATCGTCAAGTCCATGCGCGATCTTGGTTTCGCGGTCGATCAGGTCACCATCCTGCAACCCTCGATAGCAGTTCATTCGGCCGCGCGCGCCGACGCAAACAGCGCCCTGCCGATGTCGGCGGGCCGCGACCAGCCTTCGTTCCAGCCGGGGAATTCGGGCGGCAACAGCGCCGGCGGCGATCGGCAACCGGGAAGGAACGACGGCAATGGCGCACAGGAATTCGGCCGCGCTGCTTCGCCTCTTCGCGAGCGCGCTGGCGACGATATGTATATCTAGCCTGACCGCCGGCGCAGCCAAAGCAGCCGCCAATCCCTGCGAGCCGGAGATCCTGCGTGCCGCCGATCGCTACGGCGTGCCGGCGGGCATCCTTTATGCGGTCGGCCTGACCGAGACGGGAAAGAAAGGCAGCCTCCAGCCCAACGCGTTGAATATAGAAGGAAAAGCAGTCTTCCCGCAGAGCCGCGGCGAGGCGCTGGCGGCATTCGAGAATGCCCGCCGCGAGGGCAAGACGCTGATCGACCTCGGCTGCATGCAGATCAACCACCGCTATCACGGCGATCATTTCCGCAGCGTCGAGGACATGCTCGACCCGCACCAGAATGTCGACTACGCGGCGCGCTTCCTGGCGAGCCTCCATGCCCGCCATATGACCTGGTCGATGGCCGTCGCGCGCTATCACGCCGGCCCCGACAACGACCCGGCGCAGAAGATCTATGTCTGCCGCGTCATCGCCAATATGGTCGCCACCGGTTTCGGCAAATGGACGCCGAACGCCAGCGCATTCTGCAAGCAATAGTTGTTACGCCAGTGACTCGTGGGCAGGTCGCCTTCGAGGCGCCGAGCGGCTGCAGTATCGTCTCCAATCCGCCGCCGCGAACGCGCCTTTGCGACCGCCTTTATTACGGGCGCCAAAAAACTCCCAAGAAAATAGCTACAAGAAATGACGGTTTTTCAGGATTCAAGGCAACGGGTACGCCTTTCGGCACGGGGCAGATGAGCTGATTCGGAGGGGTGGTCCGATGATCGTGATCGTTGATGAGCGCGAGCTCGTAACTGAGGGTTATAGCTCACTTTTCGATCGCGAAGGCGTTGCCACCGCGGGCTTCGCGCCGAACGAGTTCGGCGAGTGGGTAAGCTCCGCCGCCGACACCGATCTCAGATCCGTCAGGGCCTTCCTCATCGGCGACTGCCGCGAGGGCGCCATCTCGCCGCGCCAGATCCGCGACCGCACAGGCGCGCCGGTCATCGCGCTCAGCGAGCAGCATTCGCTGGAACACACGCTGCGGCTCTTCGAGAGCGGCGTCGACGATGTCGTCCGCAAGCCCGTCCACATCCGCGAGATTCTCGCCCGCATCACTGCCATTCGCCGCCGCGCCCACGAAGAGGCCGCCTACACCGAGGTCGGCTCGATGCGCATCTTCATGGACGGACGCGATCCGGAGATCGATGGCGAGCCGCTGCCGCTGCCGCGCCGCGAGCGGCGCATCCTCGAATACCTGGCCAGCAATCGCGGCCGGCGCGTGACCAAGACGCAGGTCTTCAACGCCATCTACGGCATCTTCGACGAAGAGGTCGAGGAAAACGTGGTCGAAAGCCACATCTCGAAGCTGCGCAAGAAGCTGCGCGAGAGGCTCGGCCACGACCCGATCGATTCCAAGCGGTTCCTCGGCTACCGGCTGGTGTTCTGATGGCCGCCGCCGGCGTTGCCCGCGCCAGCCTCGCACAAGACAGGAGGCATACCCTTACGGCCTCTGACCCAATGCATGCCGCCCAAAAGTGCGCAGTGGTGTTGGGACATGCATCGAAACAAAGACCTGAAGCGCGTCGCCTTCAATCCGTTTCGCCGCGACGCGCTTCAGGCATCGAGGAGATGTTTTTATGAGCCTCTACGGAATGATGCGGACCGGCGTTTCCGGTATGAACGCGCAGGCCAACCGCTTATCCACGGTGGCCGACAACATCGCCAACTCCGACACCACCGGCTACAAGCGCTCCTCCGCCGAATTCTCGACGCTGATCATGCCCAGCGCCGGCGGCGCCTACAATTCGGGCGGGGTCACGACAGCGATCCGCTCCGCCATCAGCTCGCAAGGCGTCCTGCAGTACACGACTTCAGTGTCCGACCTTGCCGTCAACGGCGACGGCTTCTTCGTCGTGCAGGATCCGAGCGGCACACCCTATCTGACCCGCGCCGGCGCCTTCGTTCCGGATGCTCAAGGGCGTCTGGTCAATGCCGCGGGCTACCAGCTCATGGCCTACAGCTACGCCAATGGCGATCCGGCCGCGACCGCCAACGGCTTCGAGGGCCTGGTGCCGGTGCAGATCTCCGACCAGGAGATGACAGCAACGCCCAGCACCGAAGGAAGCTTCACCGGCAACCTGCCGGCAGGCGCCACTCCGGTCGCAGCCAGCAGCCTGCCCTCCACCAACAGCGCTTCGGCGCAGTACACGTCGAAATCCTCACTGGTCGCCTACGACAATCTCGGCAACAAGGTGCTGCTCGACGTCTATTTCACCAACACCGGCTCAGGCACCTGGGAGGTCTCGGTCTTCGACCAGTCGAAGGCGACTCCAGGCACGTCCTTTCCCTATACCGGCGGCGCGCTGGGCAGCGCCAATCTCACCTTCGACACCACCACCGGCAAGCTCTCCGGCGCGACCACAGGCATCTCCTTCACGGTGCCGAACGGTTCGACTCTCAACCTCGATCTTTCCAAGCTGACGCAGCTCGGCACCGGCTTCACGGTCTCGGACGCCAAGGTCAACGGCAATGCGCCGAGCACGATCGAGAAGATCCAGATCAGCCAGGATGGCGTCATCTACGCGCAATACCAGGACGGCACCACCAAGCCGCTCTACAAGATACCGCTGGCCGACGTTCAGAGCCCCGATAACCTCACTGCGATGCCGGGCAACGTCTATGTCCAGAGCGCCGACTCCGGCGCCGTTCGCATTGGCTTTGCCAACGAAGGGAAACTTGGTTCGGTCGTCTCCGGCGCGCTCGAGAATTCCAACGTCGATATCGCCGAGGAACTGACCAACATGATCGCGGCGCAGCGCAGCTACACCGCCAATTCGAAGGTCTTCCAGACCGGTTCCGACCTCATGGATGTCCTGGTCAATCTGAAGAGATAACCCCATCGGGCGCCAGCCCGTGAAAGACCCCGCATGTCGCTTTCCACCGCATTAAGCATCGCCCAGTCGGCGCTTCTGGCCACATCCAAGCAAACCAGCGTCGTGTCGCGCAATGTGGCCGACGCCTCCAACACGGATTACGCCCGACGCGTCGCCGTCGTCACCAGCACGACGCCCGGCGCGCGATCGGTGGAAATACAGCGCGCCGCGAATGACCTTCTGTTTCGCCAGAACCTGTCCGCGCTGTCGGCATGGAGCGGCCAGAGCGCGCTTTATAGCGGCATGGATCAGCTCGACCTCTCGGTCAACGGGGTCGACAACGCGTCGTCTCCATCGACCGCGATCGCCAATCTGCAGCAGGCGCTGCAGCTCTACGCCACGACGCCGTCGAACCAGAACCTAGGCACCAGCGTCATCGATGCGGCCAAGCAGGTGGTGAACTCGCTGAACGGCGGCACCACGGCGATCCAGGACTTCCGCACCCAGACCGACGGCCAGATCGCGACCGCGGTCGACGACCTCAACTCGCTGCTCAGCCAGTTCCAGGATGCCAACAAGGCCGTCATCACCGGCACGCGCTCGGGCAGCGACGTGTCCGACGCGCTCGACCAGCGCGACGCCATTTTGAAGAAGATCGCGGAATATGTCCCCGTCTCGACTTTCACGCGCGGCGACAACGACATGGTCATCACCACCAAGGACGGCACGACGCTGTTCGAAACGGTGCCACGATCGGTGACCTTCACGCCCTCGGCCGGCACGCCCGGCAACACGATCTACATCGACAATGTGCCGCTTTCGTCGGGCACCGGCGACAATACAAGCGCCGACGGCAAGCTGGCCGGCATGCTCAAGCTCCGCGACGATGTCGCCGCGACCATGCAGAGCCAGCTCGACGAGATCGCGCGCGGCCTGATCACGGCATTTGCCGAGACCTCGTCGTCGCAGCCCAATGCGACGGGCCTGTTCACCTGGTCCGGCGCGCCGGCCATTCCTGCTGCCGGCACACTGGTCAACGGCCTCGCCGGCTCGATCAGCGTCAACGCGGCCATGGATCCCAGCGCCGGCGGCAGCCCCTCGCTCCTGCGCGACGGCGGCGCCAACGGCGCGGCCTATGTCGCCAACACCGGCGGCGGCGCTTCCTACTCGGACCTTTTGATCGCCTACGGCAACAGGCTCGATCAGCCGATGGCCTTCGACACCTCCGCCGGCATTACCGTCAGCTCCGGCGTCTCTGATTATGCGGCCAATGCTATCGGCTGGTTCGAAGGCGTACGCCAGCAGGCCTCGACCAACGCCGAGGCGAAGGAGGCGCTGGCCACGCGCACAGCGGAAGCGCTGTCAAACGAAACCGGCGTCAATGTCGACCAGGAAATGTCCCTGCTTCTCGATCTCGAGCACACCTATCAGGCGTCGGCGCGGATGATGAAGACCGTCAGCGACATGCTGGATTCCCTGTTGAGCGCGGTGGGATAAGCCATGAAAGCGACAGCCGTTTCCTCGGCCTCCATCTCCAACGCCTTGCGCTACCAGCAGATGCGCATGCAGGCCGACCTCGTCAAAGCGACGACGGAATCCCAGACCGGCAAGGTCGCGGATGTCGGTCTGGCGCTTGGCGGACGCACGACCCAGGCCGTCACCTTCCAGCGCGACCTCGACAGGCTGAACGGCATCATCGATTCCAATGCGCTGGTTGCCGCGCGCCTGACATCGACCCAGGATTCGCTTGGCCAGCTCTCCGATGTCGCGCAGAGCTTCCTGTCCGCGCTGACCAGCGGCGTGTCGGGCGACTCCTCGACCAGCATCATGCAGACCGCCGGCGCCTCGGCGTTGCAGCAGATGACGGGCCTGCTCAACACCAGCGTCAACGGCGAATATTTGTTTGCCGGCACCAACACCGACGTCAAGCCGATCGATGATTTCAGCGCCTCCGGCTCGCCGGCCAAGGCGGCGTTCGACGCCGCCTTCACCAGTTATTTCGGCTTCACCCAGAACGATCCGGCAGCCGCCAACATCACCGCCGCCCAGATGAACGACTTCATTACCACCGAGGTCGAGCCGCAATTCCTGGGCTCCGGCTGGCAGACCAACTGGTCGAGCGCCACCGACAGTCAGATCACCAGCCGCATTTCGCTGAACGAGACCACCCAGACCTCGGTCAGCGCCAACCAGCAGGGTATCCGCAAGCTCGCCATGGCCGCCGCCATGGTCAGCACTCTGTTCACCGGCAACATCAGTCAGGCCGGCCAGAGCACCATCGTCAGCCGGGCGCAGGCGCTGGTCGGCGAAGCCATCGGCGGCCTCGTCCAAGTGCGGTCCGAGACGGGCCTTGCCCAGAAGCGCGTGTCCGACGCCAGCGACCGCATGAAGACGCAGGTCGATCTCTTCGAGAAGCATATCCTCGACCTCGAAGGCGTCGACCCTGCCGAGGCCGCGACCCGCGTTGCGGACCTGACGCAGCACATCGAAACGTCCTTCGCCTTGACCGCGCGTCTGCAGCAACTCAGCCTGCTGAACTACCTCACCTGAACACTCTCACCGGAACGCCAGAGCTCCGACGATGTATCAATTCTCCTACGCCGACATCCAGACCGACTCCGTTGCCGACGCCAAGGACCGGGAGCGGCAGCTGCTCAGCCGCTCGATCGACATGCTGTCGGCGGCCGCGGCCGTCGGGCCAGATTCGATGGAAGCCGTCGAAGCGCTCCACTTCACCAACCGCATCTGGACCACCTTCGTCGAGGATCTCGGCTCCAGCGACAACGCCCTGCCGAAGGAGCTGCGCGCCAACCTGATCTCCATCGGCCTGTGGCTGCTGCGTGAAACGGAAGACATTCGCCAAGGCCGCGCCAACAATTTCGAGGGATTGATCGAAGTCTCCCAGATCATCCGAGACGGCATCCAATGACCAACACGCTGAAGATCTCGCTGAAGCCTAACGAGAAGATCTACATCAACGGCGCCGTCATCCGCGTGGACCGTAAGGTCACCATCGAGCTGATGAACGACGTCCAGTTCCTTCTGGAAGGCCATGTCATGCAGGCCGAGCAGGCCTCGACGCCGCTCCGGCAGCTCTACTTCATCGTGCAGATCATGCTGATAAACCCGTTGGGCGCGTCCGAGGCCCGCGACATGTTCCGCCGCTCGCTGCCGATGCTGATTGCAAGCTTCGACAATCCGGAAATCTGCAACGGGTTGAAGCAGATCGACCGCATGGTCGGCGAGGACCACATCTACGAGGCGCTGAAGGCGATCCGCGCGCTCTACCCGCTCGAGCGCCAGGCGCTTGGCGGCAATGACGACATTCCGGAGGCGCCGCGCGCGCTGGCTATGGGAGCATAGAGACCGATGACCGTGGACATGACGACGACCATCCCGGTAGGCGCCAACTCGAACACCACGGCGACCTCGAAGACTGCGGTCGATTATCAGTCGTTCCTGAAGCTTCTGATCGCCGAGATGAAGAACCAGGATCCGACCAAGCCGATGGACTCGACGCAGTATGTCGCGCAGCTTGCGACCTTCTCGCAGGTCGAGCAATCGGTTCAGACCAACAGCAAGCTCGACCAGATCATGCAGTCTTCGGCGCTGTCGCAGGCCGACGCGCTGATCGGCCGTTCGATCACCTCCGCCGATGGCAAGACCACGGGAACCGTGGCTTCGGTGAAGCTTGCCAGCAGCGGCCTGATCGCGGTGCTGCAGGACGGCACCGAAGTCCCCGTCGGCGCAGGCGTCTCGATCAAGCCGGCCGCCTAAAGCATGTCTCCCGAAAGTGGATCCCGGTTTCGGGACAAAGACATGCTTACAATCAAAAAACCTAAAGCAAGTCGCGTGAATCCTTTTTCACGCGACCTGCTTTAGCCGCTTTCGTAAGGGTCTGCCATGAACGAGGCCGACGCCCTCGATATCGTGCAATACGCGGTGTGGACGGTGCTTACCGCCTCCGCGCCGGTGGTGCTGGTGGCGATGGCAGTCGGCATCGGCATCGCGCTCATCCAGGCGCTGACCCAGATCCAGGAAATCACACTCACCTTCGTGCCAAAGATCGTCGCCATCATGCTCGTGGTGGCGCTGACCGGACCGTTCATCGGCAGCCAGATCTCGGCCTTCACCAACGTCATCTTCGAACGCATCGAACACGGCTTCTGACCAACGGCTGCGGGCAGCCTGCCCCCCGCGAACCAGCAAACGTTTGGTCCAGACCGGCAAGACGCTTGGCTTAAAGCTTCGCCGACGCATTTTCGCCTTTGCCTTCCTGTTGTTGGACCGCGATCCTTAGCGAGTCGCCGCCGTGCCCCCCGGCGCGCGGCGAGCGCTAGAGCAATTCCAGGAAAAGTGTGAAGCGGTTTTCCGTCCGGAATTGCGTGAAAACAAAGAGATAGAGTGGTTCGCCGTTTCCGTGAAACGGTGAACCACTCTAGACAGCACGGTAAAGGCGGGACAGCGACCATGATCGACGACGAGCCGGAAAGCGAACGCGTTTCGGCGCTGGCGCCGTTCCGGCACGGCATCTTTCGCGCCGTCTGGTCGGCCAGCCTGGTCTCCAACTTCGGCGGCCTGATCCAGGGTGTGGGCGCGGCCTGGATGATGACAACGATCGCCACCTCTTCCTACCAGGTGGCGCTGGTCCAGGCCTCGACCACCTTGCCGATCATGCTGTTTGCGCTCATTGCCGGCGCCATCGCCGACAGCTTCAACCGCCGCAAGGTCATGCTGGTGGCGCAGAGCTTCATGCTGCTCGTCTCGGCGCTGCTGACACTGTTCACCTGGTTCGGCTGGATGACGCCCTGGACGCTGCTTGCCTTCACCTTCCTGATCGACAGCGGCACGGCGCTGAACAGCCCGTCATGGCAGGCGTCGGTCGGCGACATGGTGCCGCGCGCCAAGGTGCCGGCGGCCGTCGCGCTGAACTCGATGGGCTTCAACATCACACGCAGCGTCGGCCCGGCGATCGGCGGCGTCATCGTCGCCGCCGCGGGCGCTGCCGCCGCCTTCGCCGCCAACGCAATCAGCTACATCGGCCTGATCGTGGTGCTGTTCCGCTGGAAGCCGGAAGTGCCGGCACCGACGCTGCCGCGCGAGGCGCTCGGCGCGGCGATGGGCGCCGGCCTGCGCTATGTCGCAATGTCGCCCAACATCGGCAAGGTGCTGGCGAGAGGCTCGGCCTTCGGCTTCAGCGCCGGCGCGGTGTTGGCGCTGCTGCCGCTGGTGGCGCGTGACGTGGTCAAGGGCGATGCCTTGACCTACGGCATCATGCTCGGCGCCTTCGGCATCGGCGCGGTCGGCGGCGCGCTGATCAGCGTGCGGCTGCGGCAGTTGCTCTCCAGCGAAACGATGGTGCGCGCCGCCTTCGCCGGTTTCGCGCTTTGTGCCTTCAATGCCGCCGTCAGCCACAATGCCTGGCAGACCTCCGCGGGCCTGCTCATCGGCGGCGCCTGCTGGGTGATCGCGCTTTCGCATTTCAACGTCACGGTGCAGATGTCGACGCCGCGCTGGGTTGTCGGCCGCGTGCTGTCGATCTACCAGACGGCGACCTTCGGCGGCATTGCCCTGGGCAGCTGGATCTGGGGCGTCGTCGCCGATGCGCATGGCGCGGAGACCGCATTGATGGTTGCCGCTGTCGCCATGCTCGCCGGCGGCGCCATCGGCTTAATCCTGCCGCTGCCGCAGCAGACGACTCTCAACCTCGATCCGCTCAACCGCTTCAAGGAGCCGATGCTGGCGCTCGATTTGAAGCCGCGCAGCGGCCCGATCGCCATCATGATCGAATATCTCATCCGCGAGGAGGACGTGCCGGAGTTCCTCGCCACCATGGCCGAGCGCGGCCGCATCCGCAGCCGCGACGGCGCCCGCAACTGGACGCTTGCGCGGGACCTCGAGAACCCGTCGGTGTGGATCGAGCACTACCACACGCCGACCTGGGTCGAGTACATCCGCCACAATAGGCGCGCCACCCATGCCGACGCGGTTGTCGGCGAGCGCATCCGCGCGCTGCACAGCGGCGAGAACCCGCCGCGCGTGCGCCGCATGATCGAGCGCCCGACGACTGCGGGCACAGCCCTCGTTTCACCGAGGGGGCCGATCGAGCATTGAGCTTTCAGATCAACCGGCGCTTTGGATCATGTAGAGCTTGCGCGTCGTCTCGTGGATCAGCCATTCGCCCTTCCAGCCTTGCGGCAGGACAAGAAGGTCGCCCGGACCCAGTTCGCGCATCTCCCCGTCGGCGCGGCTCACTTCGGCGCGGCCCGAAATGATATGGCAGATTTCCGATGAGCCTGAACGATCGGCGGTGAAACGGCCAGGCGTGCATTCCCAGATGCCGATGTCGACGCTCCCGTCCGGCGACTGGAAGAACGAGCGCGCAGCTTCGACCTGATTGCCTTCAATAGAGGTCGGCTTGGGCGAGAACGCACCGATGTCGGCCTTGGCGAGGTCGTGGAAAGTCGAGAGGTCGATCAAGTCAGGCTCCATAATCAGTGGCCGGTAATGCTATCCGCCAATGCGGCGAGCTTCGAGGTGCGTGCCAGCCCGGCGGCCTCGCGTTGGTCGGCGATGCGGTAGAGTTGGTACATCGAGTGGACGCCGAGCCAACGGAAGGGCTCCGGCTCCCAGCGTCTTACCTTGCGGTTGACCCAAGGCAGGCGCGTAAGCTCGGTGTCTTGGCCGAGGATCAGATCGGCAAGCGTGCGGCCCGAAAGATTGGAGCTCGAGACGCCGAGCCCGACATAGCCGCCGGCCCAGCCGATGCGGGTTTTGGGGTCGAGGCCGACCGTCGTGCACCAGTCGCGCGGCACGCCGAGCACGCCGCACCAGGCATGGTCGATGCGGCATCCCGCCGTCTGCGGCAACAGCGTCGTCAGGATCGTGTGCAGCTGGTCGATCGTCGCCTGCTGCGTCTGGCCGTTCACGTCGGTGCGCGAGCCGTAGCGATACGGTACGCCCCGCCCGCCCATGGTGATGCGGCCTTCGCGTGTGCGCTGCGCATAGCAATAGGCATGCGCCGCATTGCCGAGCAGCTCATGCCCCTCCCAGCCGATCTCGCGCCAAAGTTTTTCCGATAGCGGCTCTGTGACGATCTGTGCGCTGTTCAACGCCAGCCAGGTCCGCTCCTCTCCGGGGATGCCGGCGGTGAACCCTTCCGTGGCGCGGATGATGGTTTCGGCACGCACCGTGCCGCGATCCGTGGTCACGCCGCCCTTGGCAATCGCCGTCACCGTTGTCTTTTCGTAGATCGGCACGCCGAGCCGCTCGACCGCGGCGGCCAGTCCGCGCACCAGTTTGGCCGGCTGCACCCGCGCCTGGCCATGCACGACGAAGCCGCCCATGACATCCTTGATGTTGATGCGGGCGCGCGTCGCAGCTGCGTCCAGCAGTTCCACGCGGCCGGGTTCGGCGTCCCAGGAGCGGATGGTCTCGCATTCGTCGCGCACGCGTTCGAGCTGTGCCGGATTGGTGGCGACGGTCAGATTGTCGACGCGGCGGATATCGGCATCGATGCCTTCCGCCATCGCCACCCGGATCACCTCGTCCACGCAGCCCGCCATCGCCTTCTGCATGGCAGTCACGCCCTGCCGGGTCGAGGTCTTGAGATATTTCTCGCGCGACCAGCCGAAGCCGCCCGACAGCCAGCCGCCATTGCGGCCCGAGGCGCCGAAGCCGGCGAACTCGCGTTCGAGGAGTACGATGCGGAGCGAGGGTTTCGCCTTCTTGAGATAATAGGCGGTCCAAAGCCCCGTGTAGCCGGCGCCGACGATCGAGACATCCGCTTCGGTGTCGCCGGGCAAGGGCGGGCGCGGCGCTGGAACCGCGCCGAGATCCGCATACCAGAATGAGATGTCGCCGTTGCGCTTGACTTGCATGGGATGGCTTCCGGGAGAAGTGTCGATCAGGTCTGCGTCGCGTCTCTGCCACAAGCCTAGCGTCGTCGCCAGCGAAGCAGAATTCCACTCGCTCGTCGAACTGGCTTGAGAAAAAGTGAGACTACCCCTCGCCGGAGAGATCCCGGCGCGCCTTGTCGAGTTCTTCGGCGTAGCGCCGCATAAGATGGCTTTCGGTGAGCAGGCCGAGGACGATGCGATCGTCGAAATCCTCCACGACCGCCAGTTCTTCCGCGCCGGCGCGTTGAAAGGTCTCGGCAGCGGATTGGACGTTCATCGACGGCACCAGAACCGCGTCCTTGAACTGGGCGAGCGCCTTGACCGGCGTCTCACCATCGGAGAGATCGCTGTGGAGTTCGGCGACGAGCAGCACGCCGGTATAATGCTCGCCCTGCTCGACCGCGATGACGCGCTGAGCGGAGCCGAGCGGGATTTCCTTGCGGAATTCGGCCAGCGTCGTCGAGGCATCGATGGTGCGGACATCCTTGCGCATCATCGAGCCGACAGTGAGGCTGCGCATCCAGCCGACATCGTGGGCGCTGCGGATCGTCTCGCCGCGCAGATGGAAGCGCCAGGTCGAGAAGGAATAGCCGAAGGTCTCGCGCACCAGGATCGCCGACATGATCGAAGCCGCGAGCACCACGCCGGTGAGCGTCAGGTCGCGGGTCGATTCCAGCGCCAGGAACGTCATGGTCAGCGGTCCGCCGACGACGCCGACGGCAAGCGAGGTCATGCCGACGACGGCGGCGACCGCGGGGTCAAACCCCGTCGACGGCGCGGCCATCGCCATGACGCCGGCAAAGACCTTGCCGAGCAGCGCTCCCAGGAACAGCGAGGCAAAGAACAGGCCGCCGCGGAAACCGGAGCCGAGCGAGATGGCGGAAGCGGCGAGCTTCATCACGAAGACGCTCGCTACCACGGCGAGGCCGTAGTTCATGGCGAACTCGCGATGCAGCGCTCCATGGCCGCTGGACAGAACCTGCGGCGTGACCAGCCCCAGCAGGCCGACGAGGATGCCGCCAATGAACGGCCGCACGGAAGCGTCGATCGCCAGCCGTGCGAAGAGGCGCTCGATGATGCTCACCAGATTCATGATTGCGATCGAGGCGGCGCCGCCAAGCAGCCCGAGCAGCAGGAACGGCACATACTGGCTGGCGGTCAGCGTCGGCAGGCCGGAAAGTTCCAGTGGAAATGGCACGCCGCCGAACACTTCCGCCGTCAGCGAGGCCGAGATCGCCGCCGTCATGACCGGCGCGACATTGGCGACAGAGTAGATGCCTATGACCAGCTCGAAGCCGTAGAAGGCGCCGGTGAGCGGCGCGTCGAAGGCCGCCGCTATGGCGCCGGCGGCACCGCAGCCGACCAGGATGCGGCCATCGTTGCGGCGCAATCTGAACGCACGCGCCAGCCGCGAGGCGATGCCGGAGCCGATCTGCGTGTAGCCGGCTTCCAAGCCGACCGAGGCGCCGAAGCCGCTGGAGACCATCGTCTGGGCGACGATGATGAACGTATCGGTGAGCGACATGCGCCCGCCATAGAGCGCGTTGGCCTCGATCGGGTCGACCGGCGTCCGGAACTTCCGCTTTCTGAGCCAGATCACCGATAGGCCGAGCAGCAGCCCGCCGATCGCCGGAAACATCGCCTGCACCGGATTGGCGAGCGAAAACATCGCCGAAAGCCGGCCGCCCGGCTGCACATCGAAGAGCAGCCAATGCATGCTCTGCACCAGGTCGCTCATGCCAGTGACCAGCGCGCCTGAGATCACGCCGACCAGACCCGCAAGGATGACGATGACGATGCCGCGTGCCTCGAGCACGGGGATCGAATTGATTAGCACCGCCCGAAGCCGGCGGGCGTAAACTTGCGGTTCGTTTCTGGCAGGCAACGGAGCGGCTCGCCGGGTATGCGGAGGATGGGACGCCGCCGAGCGTGATACGCGCGGCGGCATTGCGAGGCAACCGCAATGCCGACCGCTTATGGCGCCATTTTGGCGCTGCGCCGATTAGTGATGCGCCGAAACCGTCGCCTGTCGCGGCGAGGTTGAAGGTTCCTTCACACAGCCATACGGAAGTCGGCGCGCCAGCCGAGCTCGCTGACGGCCTTCCCGGTCGTGAGGTAAGTGCCCGGTTCCGCGAGGTTGACGGCGCCCTGCGAACCGCGTTCGACGGCAAGCAGCGCCGCGTAGGCTGCGGCATCGACATGCACGGCCGGATCGGCGGCGGTCTCCGCTCCCGTACCGGGCCCGTAGAGATGCCCGTAGTGCAGCACGATGCCGGTCATCGGCGCTTCAAGAACCTGCCGTTCGAGCGCGATGACGCCGCCGACGCTGATGCCGCGGCCGCCTTCGGCGCCGCTGTCGAGCGGATCGGTTTCGGCATGCGGCTTGGGTCCGGGTGCGTAGACCCAGGCAATGCTCTGCGCGATCAGGCGCCTGGCACCGGCCGCCTTCGCCGCCTCGACCAGATTGCGGGTTCCCTCGTCGCGAACGCGCGCATTTGCCATGATCGCCTCGCCCATTAAGGCGGGGTCGAGCCCAGGCGGCAGGTCGGTGAGCTGATGGACGACGATCTCAGGCTTCGCCGCGGTGACGGCAGCGCGCAAACCGGCGGCGTCGAAAACATCGACCACCACCGCATCCGCGCCGAGTGCTCGCAGCTCCGCGGCCTTTGCGGCACGGCGCGTGGTCGCCGTCACCTGATGGCCGGCTTCCAGCAGCTGCGGAACCAGTCGGCGGCCGATCGCGCCGGAACCACCGGCAAGAAAGATTCGATAGCCCATCGTCTTCCGCTCCATCCTGCGATAATATCAGAGTTCGAACAACATATAAGAGCTCTGACATTATGCGCAAGCAGGAAGCGTCACCCGCAATCCCCGCTCCCGGCGAAGGCAAGCGCGGCAAGGAAGGCTATATCGGCTATCTGCTGCGGCAGGCGGCGGGCGCCTACAGGCTGCGGGTCGAGCGGGCGCTGGACGAATTCGCCGTGACGCAGCCGCAATTCGCGACGCTGACCATGCTGTCGGCCTATCCCGGCATCTCCAATGCCGACCTCGCCCGGCTCGCGGTGCTGACCCCGCAGACGGTGAGCGTGATCGTCGGCAACCTGGAGAAGGCAGGCTCGCTCGTGCGCAAGCCGCACGCGGTGCACGGGCGGATCCAGCACCTCGATCTCAGCGACAGCGGCCGCGCCTTGCTGAAGAAATGCCGCGAACGGGTGCAGCGGCTTGAACGCGAGCTGACGGCTGGACTATCGGCGGACGAGGAACGCGCCGTCCGGCGCTGGCTGGTCGCCGTCGCCACCGCGGACGCGGCTCAGCTGTAGCCTAACGCCAGTCTCCCACCTTCGCGCAAGCTTGGCCGATTACGGTCGCGGGCCTGCCCCTGTGCGCGCGGCTGTGGAATTGAGGACGACATGGCGATCAGCGAAACAATCCCGTCCGGCCTGGTGGCCAAGAACGGCCGCGACGTCTTCTTCGCGCTCGGCATCGTCGTCATCCTGGCGGTGCTGTTCCTGCCGATCCCCGCCTTCCTCATCGATATCGGCCTTGCCTTCTCGATCGCGCTGTCGGTGCTGATCCTGATGGTGGCGCTGTGGATCCAGCGGCCGCTGGATTTCTCCTCCTTCCCGACCGTGCTGCTGATTGCCACGATGCTCAGGCTCTCGCTCAACATCGCCACCACGCGCATGATCCTGTCGCACGGCAACGAGGGTACGCACGCCGCGGGCTATGTCATCTCAGGCTTCTCGAAGCTGGTGATGTCGAGCGACTTCGTCATCGGCCTCATCGTCTTCATGATCCTGATCGTGGTGAACTTCATCGTCATCACCAAGGGCGCCACTCGCATCGCCGAGGTCGGCGCGCGCTTCACCCTCGACGCTATTCCCGGCAAGCAGATGTCGATCGACGCCGACCTTTCCGCCGGCATGATCGACGACAAGACGGCGCAGCTCCGTCGCCGCGAGCTGGAGGAGGAATCCTCCTTCTTCGGCTCGATGGACGGCGCCTCGAAATTCGTGCGCGGCGATGCGATCGCCGGCCTCATTATCACCGCCATCAACATCGTCGGCGGCATCGCCATCGGCTATCTGCGCCATAGCATGGGCCTCGGCCAGGCGGCCGACGTCTTCATCAAGCTATCGGTCGGCGACGGCCTCGTCACCCAGATCCCGGCGCTCATCGTCTCGCTCGCCGCCGGCATGCTGGTCTCCAAGGGCGGCACGCGCGGCTCCACCAACCAGGCGGTGTTCGGCCAGCTCGGCGCCCATCCGCGCGCGCTCTATGTCGCGGCCTCGCTGCTGGTGATTCTCGGCCTGATGCCCGGCCTGCCGCTGTTTCCGTTCTTCGCGCTGGCCGGTGCCATGGCCGGCCTCGGCTACGTCATCCCGCTGCGCCACAATCGGGCGCTGGCCGCGGCCGAAGCACTGAAGAACCAGGAGAAGGCGAACAAGGCCGAAGAGGAAAAGAACTCCGTCAAGGCCTCTTTGGCCACCGCCGAGATCGAGCTGCTGATCGGCAAGCAGCTCTCGACCAGGCTGCTGGTCGCGCATCAGGAACTGGTGTTCCGCATGTCGAAGATGCGCAAGAAGTTCGCCCAGCAATATGGCTTCGTGGTGCCGGAAGTGCGCGTCGCCGACGACTTCGCCATCCCGCCGAAGAGCTACCAGATCAAGGTCCACGGCACCGTCGTCGCCGAATACCAGATGCGCGTCGGCGAGATCATGGTCCTGCTCGGCACGCGCGGCGTGCCCGACATCCCCGGCGAGGAGATCCGCGAGCCGGCTTTCGGCATGCGCGCCTATTCGGTGCTGGAAACCTTCGCCGAGGACCTGAAGCGCGAGAACTACACCTTCGCCGACAACATGTCGGTGCTGCTCACCCACCTCTCCGAGGTCATCCGCAACAACCTGCCGCAGCTTCTGTCCTACAAGGACATGAAGGCGCTGCTCGAGCGGCTGGACCCCGAATATCGCAAGCTCGCCGACGAGATCTGCACCTCGCACATCTCCTATCCCGGCCTGCAGGCGGTGCTGAAGCTTCTGCTCGCCGAGCGCGTCTCGATCCGCAACCTGCATTTGATCATCGAGGCTATCGCCGAGATCGCGCCGCATGTTCGCCGCACCGAGCAGATCGTCGAACATGTGCGCATCCGCATGGCGCAGCAGATCTGCGGCGATCTTTCGGAAGGCGGCATGCTCAAGGTGCTGCGCCTCGGCAACCGCTGGGACCTCGCCTTCCACCAGAGCCTCAAGCGCGACGCCAAGGGCGAGGTGCGCGAGTTCGACATCGACCCGCGCCAGCTTGAGGAATTCGGCCAGGACGCGACCAAGGCGATCCGCAAGCATCTCGAAGCCGGCGAGCGCTTCGTGCTGGTCACAGCACCCGACGCGCGCCCCTATGTGCGCATGATCATCGAGCGGCTCTTTACCACGCTTCCCGTTCTCTCCCATGTCGAGATCGCCAAGGGCGTCGAGATCAAGGTGCTTGGAACCATCTCGTGAACGCGCTCTCGCAAGGCGTCGTCATCGCCGCCTTCCTCGCCTTCTGCCGCATCGGCGCCTGCTTCATGCTGATGCCGGGCATCTCGAGCGCCCGGGTGCCGATCCAGGTCCGCCTGTTCGTGTCGGTGGCCGCCACCGGCGGCCTGCTCGCCTTCCTGTGGGACCGCATCTACCCTTATGTCGATCCGCGCCCGCAGGTCCTGGCGCCGATGATCGTCTCCGAGCTTCTGGTCGGCGGGCTGATCGGCGCCATGACCAGGCTCTACATGGAAGCGCTGCGTTTCATGGGCTCGGCCATCGCCATGCTGATCGGCTATGGCGGCTCGGGCGGACCGGCGATCGAGGAGCCCGAGCCGCAGGCGGCACTCGCCGCCATCATCTCGTTCTCGGCGCTGCTTCTGCTTTTCGTCTTCGACTTCGACCACGAGATCGTGCGCGCGCTCGTCGCCTCCTACACGGTCGCCCCGGTCAATATCTTCTTCAACCCGCAGGCCGCCCTCGTCGACGTCACCGACACGGTGTCGGATGCCTTCTTCCTGGTCCTACGCCTCGGCAGCCCGTTCGTCGCCTATGCCATCCTGGTCAACCTGACGATCGGCTTCGTCAACAAGCTGACGCCGCAGATCCCGGTCTATTTCATCTCGCTGCCCTTCGTCATCGCCGGCGGGATGATCATCTTTTATTTCGCCGTCGGCACCCTGCTGTCGCTGTTTGTCGACGGCTTTGTCGACCTCACGCTTGCGAGGTAGCGCAATGACCTCGCGCAAGGACCGCCTGAAGAAGCTGGTCAAGGTGCAGGAGCAGCTGAAGGCGCTGCACGAGACCCGGCATGCCGGCTTCCTCGCGGCGGCCGCCGCGGCGGTATCGGAAGCGAAGGAACTCATCGAACATTTCGACACCCGCAGCTCGCTGGCCGGCCTGTTCCCGGAGCTCTATCATCGCCGTATCGCCGATGCGTTCGGCCGGCAAAAGCAGAACCTTGAGAACGCTCGGCAGGAGGCGGCGTTGATCGCCACCGCAACCGCCCGCACCAACATGGTCGAGCGTGCCTACAAGGACGTCCGCCGCCGCGACGAACGCGAGCGCTCCGACCGCGAGCGCCTCGACCTGATCACACAGAAGCGGCGGGCCGAGTAGCGGCGAGAATTCCACCTTCGAACCGATGCTGACGTCTGCAGGCATTGCGCGCAGCGATCCGGCACGGATCACGACGGCAATCGATCTCAGGAACTTTTTGGCCCGCGCGGCGTCAATTCTGGGTCCGACACCTGGGATGGATTGTCGGCAAACGTTCAGAAGGAGAGCCACCAATGGCCACGCAGAAAAACTCTGATATGGGTCCCGACTTGGCAGCCGGAGTGCCGATTGCCGCATTTGGCGACAGGGGGCTGCTTGGGGGCCATGTCGGCGAGGAGCCGGTGCTTCTGGCGCGTGTCGGCGACGAAGTGCTGGCGGTCGCAGGCAAGTGCACGCACTATGGTGGCCCGCTGGCCGATGGGATCGTGGTCGAGGATACGGTTCGATGCCCATGGCACCACGCCTGCTTCAACCTCCGTACCGGCGAGGCACTCGCAGCGCCGGCCTTCGACCCTTTGCAGCGATGGAATGTGGAGCGCCGAGGCGATCGTATCTTCGTGACCGGCAAGGCTGACGCGGACAAGGAGGCCGCACCGTCGTCGCAGCCCGATGCGGCCGGCCAGCCGGGCCGCATCGTCATTGTGGGTGGTGGCGCTGCCGGGTTCGCGGCCGCGGAAATGCTGCGCCGCAGCCGGTTCGCCGGCGAAATCACTATGCTCAGTTCGGACAATGACGCACCTTACGATCGCCCCAACCTGTCCAAGGACTATCTTGCCGGGACGGCGCCGGAGGCGTGGATTCCGCTGCGCGGTCCCAAATTCTACGCGCGCAACAAGATCGATCTCCAGTTGCGGACGACGTGTGAGCGCATCGACATCGACGGGCGGGCGGTGATCACCGACGACGGGCGGGATTTTCCCTTCGACCGCCTTCTGCTGGCGACGGGAGCCGAGCCGGTTCGCCTGCCGCTTGCCGGCGCCGATGGCGACCACGTCTTCACATTGCGATCGCTGGCCGACAGCCGCGCCCTCATCGAGCGCGCCCAAGGTTCGAAGACGGCGGTGGTGCTCGGCGCGGGGTTCATCGGCCTGGAAGTCGCGGCCGCCCTCCGCAAGCGCGGCGTCGCGGTTCATGTTGTCGCGCCGGAGGCCTATCCGCTTGGAGCAGTCTTTGGTTCGGAACTCGGCAGCTTCATCCGCTCGCTGCACGAAGAGCACGGCGTCATCTTCCATCTGGGCACCACGGCCGAACGGATAACCGTGGACGCGGTCGCGTTGAGCGACGGCAGCGAGATCGATGCCGATCTTGTCGTCGTCGGCGCCGGCGTGAAGCCGCGCCTCTCGCTGGCCGCCGATGCCGGCATCGCCGTCGACCAGGGAGTGCTCGTGAACGAGTTCCTCGAGACAAGCGTGGCCGGCATCTTCGCCGCCGGCGACGTCGCTCAGTGGCTCGACTTGAACACGGCTGAATCGCGGCGCGTCGAGCATTGGGTGGTGGCGGAACGCCAGGGGCAGATCGCGGCGCAAAACATGCTCGGCCTTCGGCGACCCTTCTCGAGCGTTCCGTTCTTCTGGAGCGAGCACTACGACGTTTCGATCCGCTATGTCGGCTACGCCCGGACGTGGGACGCGATCGAGATCGACGGCAGCATTACCGATCGCGATTGTCTGGTCGGCTACAAGAAAGACGGCAAGATTGTCGCTGTTGCCGCCATCGGCCGTGACGTGCAGGCGCTGGCCTGCGAGGCTTCCATGGCTTGATTGCGCTCGAGCGCGCGGCATTCCGTCTACTAGAAAGCGCTTGCGTGGCCTGGCGCTCGGCGATGAACTTCGTCAATCCCTTCCCTGGCCAATCCCCTCGCAAGCCTGCCACAAGCTTGTTGAGCCATTGTGCAACTAACAAACTCCGGCAAAGAGGCGGACTTTCTTGGCGATCTCACCCCCCAGCGACATCGTGATGGATGTTGCCCGCGCGGCGGAGCCGGCCGACGTCGAGGCCGCGCGGGCAGCTCTCGCCAGAAGGGCAGGAGGTGCCCAAGGCACGTTTTCGATCGACCAGGCCGCCTCCGTCGATGCCGGCTCGGTCTTGTCGCGCGCGAGCGCGGACAAGGCCGAGGCGGCAAACCCGGCGAAGAAGTTCCAGCGCTTCGAGGCGATGGTGCTGACGACCTTCATCCAGAACATGATGCCCAAGGACACCGAGGGCGTTTACGGCAAGGGCCTGGCCGGCGACATGTGGAAGTCGCAGCTCGCCGAAAAGGTGGCCGATGTCATGGCCGCGCATGGCGGCATCGGCATCGCGAGATCGATGCTCGCCGACCACTATCTGGACGGCAAGCACAAGGTACCGGTCGGGCCTGTTGGGGGCGGACCGGAGAAAGCCGAGATCGACCAGCAGGCCAGGCTTTCGACCTCCTTGGTCGAGCAACTCGAGCGCAAGGCCGCCCGGTCGATGACCGGCGACGACACAACCATAAGAACGGATATCAAGATCTAGGGATTTACATGGCCGACCAAACGGACCTTTCCAATCTGCCCGCACGGACTACCGCCACGGAAGCGCCGATCGCGGCTGCGCGGCCCGGCAACCTCGCCGCCATCATCGGCCGTATCGAGGAGGCGGTGGACGAGGAGACGGCGGGTATCCGCAGCGGAACCGGCTATGACCTCAAGGCTTCCAATGCCCGCAAGAGCCGTTATCTCTACGAGCTGACCCGTGCCTTGAAGGGCGCCAATGAGATCGAGTTCCTCGAGCAGCATCGCGAGGGACTGGCGCGGCTGCGCCAGAAGCTGGCAAAGAACGAGGCGGCCATCCTTGCCCATCTCAACGCCGTCAACGAGGTCGCGACGCTGTTGAAGAACGCCATCCAGCGCGCCGATGCCGACGGCACCTATTCGGCCGGCGAATTCGGATACGCCCGGGCTTGAACGGGATGACGACGGCGCAAGGAAAGATCCGGTGATCAAGTTCATCGCCGCAGCGCTTTGGATCTGCGCCGTGACACTCGGCGCGGTGTTCTATTCCTTCCAGGCGGCGGGCCAGCGCGGCGTCGGCGAGCCGCCGAAGCCGATGCTGGGCGGGCTCGACTACGTCAAGACCGACATCATTTCGGTGCCACTCATCCGCGACGCCAGGATCGACGGCTATTTCCTGACGAAGCTCGTCTACACGGTGGAACCGGACCAGATAAAGAAACTGTCGGTCCCGGCGCCGGCGCTGATCACCGACCAGGTCTATTCCTACCTCTATTCCAATCCGCAGATCGATTTCACCAAGAAGGAGACGATCGATCTCGAAGCCTTCCGCAAGGCCATCCGCGACACCGTCAACGCCCGCGTCGGCGTCGAGCTGGTGCATGACGTGCTGATCGACCAGGTCAACTTCCTGTCCAAGGACGAAATCCGCGACAACGCCATCCGCCGCCGCAAGAATGCCGGCGAGACGGCCCAGGAAATGACCAAGGCCTTCAAGCAGCATTGATCGCGGGCTGGAGTTCTCTGAACGCGGTTTCCTCAGCCGACGTGATGCGACATGCCGCATGGCAACCACGTTGACGTAAACGTCAACCGGAAGCTATATGCGCTGGTGACCGTGGCCGCGCCTGGCGCGACACGGCGCCTCGCCCAGCGGCCACGGCCGGTGCGCGTCAAACGCAACCAAACGAGGAGAACCGCCATGGGCGTTCAGGAGATTGCCGACAAGATCAGGTCGCGCGTGGCAAGCGCCGGCTTCGAGCATTCGGTCAAGTTCGACACCGGCGGCGACGGCGTCATCGTCATCGACGGCGCGACCGTCTCGACCGCCGATGCCCCGACCGACTGCACGGTCAAGCTTTCGCTCGACGATCTCGACTCGCTGATTTCCGGCGACCTCAACCCGACCATGGCTTTCATGGCCGGCAAGCTGAAGGTCGAGGGCGACATGACGGTCGCCATGGCGCTCAGCCAGCTTCTCGGCTGATCGACGTCGAGAGATAGTCACCATGCGATGCGGCACCACGTTTTTTGAACGCGTGACGCCGCATCGGCGCCTCACAGCCTTCAGGCTACGAAATCCAGAGCCTTGACCTTCCGGCCGGCGGCCTTGATCGTGCCCTTGGCGCCGTCAAGCGCGCCCTCTTTCAGATCCAGCGCCAACAGCCGGTGCCGCTCATAGGGGCCAGGCATGGCGAGCGATCCCGTGCGGTCGGCCGAGAAGCCGAACCGCCCGTAATAAGGCGCATCGCCGACAAGCAGGATCGCGCCGTGGCCGAGCCGCGCCGCTTCGGCGATCGCGTGGAGCATCAGAGCCGAGCCGATGCCGGCGCTCTTCAGCGACGGCTCGACCGCCAGCGGCCCAAGCAGAAGTGCTGCCGCGCCGCCATCGCCGAGCCGCACGTCCCACAGCCGAACCGTGCCGACGATCGCGCCCGACGGATCGCGCGCGACGAAGGCCAGGCCTTCGGACGGCCGGCGGCCGCGCCGCAGCTTCTCGGACGACTTCTTCCTGCGCTTCGGGCCCATGGCACGGTCAAGCAATGCTTCGCGCGCCCGCATGTCACCGGCGCCTTCAGCATGGATGACGAAGGCCGGCGCCCGTGCGGCCCCCTCGTCCGGCGCGCCGCGCGAGCCAGCCTGTGCCCGGTGGGCAAGGGAGGGCGCCAGCGCTGCCGTCGAACTCTTCTCCGCGGCGGAGAAGAGTTCATCCGACGGTCCGGACGAGGGGGCAATTTCGGTGGCCGCAACGGCCGATTTGATCAGGTATTCCATTTCCGCGATCCTTCACGAGCGGAGATCTGTTCCACAAGCGAGCCCGGGCGGGCGATCGATATCGCCCGCGCCGGATGATCTGAAGGCTTGCGCCTTCAGATCACGTAGGATCGGAGAGGCTCGAAGCCGTTGAAGGCGACCGCCGAATAGGTGGTCGTGTAGGCGCCGGTGCCTTCGATCAGCACCTCGTCGCCGATGGTCAGCGACAGGGGCAGCGGATAAGGCGTCTTCTCGTACATCACGTCGGCCGAATCGCAGGTCGGGCCGGCGAGCACGCAGGGCGCGGTCTCCGAGCCATCACGCGGAGTGACGATCGGATAGCGGATCGACTCGTCCATGGTCTCGGCGAGGCCGCCGAACTTGCCGATGTCGAGGAACACCCAGCGCACATTGTCGTTGTCGGCCTTCTTCGAGATCAGGACGACTTCCGACTTGATGACGCCGGCATTGCCGACCATGCCGCGGCCCGGCTCGATGATCGTCTCGGGCAGCGCGTTGCCGAAATGCTTGCGCAGCGCCGAGAAGATCGCCTGGCCATAGGCCTGCGCGGCCGGCACGTCCTTCAGGTAACGGGTCGGGAAGCCGCCGCCCATATTGACCATCTTCAAGACGATGCCTTCCTCGGCGAGCGTGGCGAACACTCTCTTGGCGTCACCCAGCGCGCGGTCCCAGGCCGACAGGTCCGTCTGCTGCGAGCCGACATGGAACGATACGCCGTAGGCATCGAGGCCGAGGCTCTTGGCATGGCGCAGCACGTCGACGGCCATCGCCGGCACGCAGCCGAACTTGCGCGACAGCGGCCATTCGGCGCCCTCGCCGTCGGTGAGCACGCGGCAGAACACGCGCGAGCCAGGGGCGGCGCGGGCGATCTTCTCGACCTCCTCGACGCAGTCGACCGCGTAGAGGCGGATGCCGAGCTGGTAGGCGCGCTGGATGTCGCGCTCCTTCTTGATGGTGTTGCCGAAGGAGATGCGGTCCGCCGGCGCGCCGGCGTCCATCGCCATCTCGACCTCGGCAACGGATGCGGTGTCGAAGGACGAGCCCATCGCAGCAAGGAGGCGCAGGATCTCCGGCGCCGGGTTTGCTTTCACCGCATAGTAGATCTTGGAATCGGGCAACGCCTTCTCGAAGGCGCGGAAATTGTCGCGCACGACATCGAGGTCGACGACGAGGCAGGGGCCGTTCGGACGTCGGGTGGCGAGGAAGTCGAGGATGCGCTGGGTAGCCATCGAGGTCTCTCCATCTGCGCCTTTCGGCGCGCACAAAGCTGCGAGATGCGGGCGCTCAGCCTCGCGAACTCGCGGTGGACAAAGGCGGGACGAAAAATCCGTGGAACCAGCCGGTGGAGACCCCGGAACCACGAATCGCCGTCTCGCGGCGGTGAACCTGGCCTTGCCCGGCCTCGGTTCGCTTTGTCTGCCTTGGCTTGGATGGAGACCATCCGCACTGCCGGCAATGAAGGTGTGCCTCTTCAGTAACCCCGGTCTTTGGACGACCGGCAGACACCAGAAAGGCCCGCACCGTCGTTGCTTCAAGGTGTCCTCGGTCTGGCGGTTGGCCACTAGACCGACTGGAGGGGTTGGCTCCAGTTACCTTACCGATTGCCCTCACCATTCGAGGATCGGCGGACACCCACAGGCACGTGCGACTTTGGGCAAGCGCGATATAAGAGCGAAGGGTTTCACAATCAATAAAAATCGTAGGCGCAGGTTGTAAAAATTCCTGCATCGAACAATGTTTGTGGACCGTATCCGGAAATCGAACGATGCCAGGAACCCACGGCCCTCTCAACGCCTTCCTCGATCTGCGCCAAATGCCTGTGGCACATGCGGAAATGGGCCCGCTTGCCGGCCTGCGCCTCGCCGTCAAGGACATCTACGACGTCGCCGGCTACCGCACCGGCTGCGGCAACCCGCGCAAGTTCGAGGAAGCGCTCGCCGCTACGCAGACGGCCGAGGCCGTGCAGGCGATTCTCGACGCCGGCGCGCGATTCGTCGGCAAGACGCAGACCGACGAGCTTGCCTTCTCGCTGCTCGGCCAGAATTCGCATTTCCCGTTTCCGGTGAACCCGGCCGCCCCGGACCGCGTGACCGGCGGCTCTTCCTCGGGGTCGGCGGCCGCGGTCGCCGGCGGGCTTGCCGACATCGCCGTGGGCTCCGACACCGCCAGCTCGATCCGAGTTCCGGCAAGCTTCTGCGGCTTGATCGGGCTGCGCATCACGCATGGCCGCATCTCGCTCGACGGCGCGATGAAGCTGGCGCCGAGCTTCGACACCTTCGGCTGGTTCGCCGACAACATCGAGACCTATGAGGCGGTCGGCAAGCTTTTGCTCGGCCGCGATCCGCATCAGCATCCGCTCAACCGCCCGCTGTCGATCCGCTGGCTCGACGCTTTCGCCGCCGGCCTGGCTGAGGCTGCCGAGCTTGACCGGATGAAGAAGCTGGCCGCCACCGTCATCGGCGAGCCGACCGAGACCGAATATGCCTTCGCCTCATCCCCTGACGAGCTCTACCAGTGCTTCCGACGGCTTCAGGCCCATGAGGCCTGGCAGGTGCATGGCGGCTGGATCTCGGCCGGCGATCGCGGCCTTGGCCCCGATGTCGACGTGCGTTTCGGCTTCGGCCGAACCATCGATGCCAAGACGGCCGAGGCCGAAACGGCGCGCCGGACAGCCTTTCGTTCCGGGCTCAGCGCCCTGCTCGGCAACGACGGTTTCCTCGTTATGCCGACCGTCCCTGGCGCGGCGCCGCTTGTCGCTAGCACGCCGGAACAGTTCCAGGCCTATCGCGAAAGGGCGCTGCGTCTGTTGTGCCTGGCTGGCCTGTCGGGCTTCCCGCAGATCACGCTCCCATTGGGATGTGTCGACGGCGCGCCCTTCGGCCTGTCGCTGCTCGGCCCTTCCGGCAGCGATGTCGCCCTGATACGGCTCGGCCGCAAGATTCTCGACGCGGCACGAAAGGTCTGATCATGGATACGTTGACCCGCATGCGCGCCTTCATAGACGTGGTCGAGGCCGAAGGCTTCTCGGCCGCCGCGCGCAAAATCGGCCGCTCGAAGGCGCTGCTATCGAAATATGTGCGCGAGCTGGAGGACGAGCTCGGCGCGTTGCTTCTGAACCGCACCACGCGGCAGTTCTCGCTGACCGAAGCCGGCCACACCTACTACCAGCGCGCCTCCGAGATCGTGCGCGAGGTCGACAGCCTGGCGGATGCCGTGCGCGAATCCTCCGGCGACGTGCGCGGCCGCATCAAGCTTTCGGCGGCGCGCACCTTCGCCGACGCGCCGATCGGCCAGTCGCTGATCGACTTCGCCAAGCAGCACCCCGACATCGTGCTCGACATCCAACTCGACGACCGCTTCGTCGATCTGGTCGAGGAGGGCTTCGACCTTGCCGTACGCATCTCGCGGCTTGAGAGCTCCTCGCTGATCGCCAGGCGCCTGGCGCCGTTTTCGGTCAAGCTTTGCGCGTCGCCGGAGCTGATCACCAAGCACGGCATGCCGACGCGGCCGCAGGACCTTGCCAACATGCCGTGCATCGTCGACACCAACGGCCGCTCGCTCGGCAACTGGCGCTTCAAGGGCGACGGTGAAGATTCGGTGAGCGTCACGGTGTCGGGCCCGATCGAAGTGAACAGTCCGATGGCAGCGAGAGCAGCCGCCGCATCGGGCCTGGGCTTCGCCATGCTGCCGGATTTTATCGCCGCGCCCGACGTCGCAAGCGGCCGGCTGGTGAGCGTGCTCGACGACCGCATTCTCTCCGGCAGCGGCATCTTCGCCGTTTACCCGCACCGCCGCTACCTGCCCGCCAAGGTCCGCGTCTTCGTCGATTTCCTGGTGCACTGGTTCAGGACGCGCGACGCGGCTTGATGCATGTCGCCCGGAAGTGTCCAGCGTTCCGGACAACGACATGCATCAAAACGAATAAAGCGCGCGTCCCAATTTCGCCCGCTTTATGATAACTCTCGAAGCCACTCCCTAAGTCGATGGAATCGCAATCCGGAATGCACCTGAAACGGCAAGCAACCATGCTGGCTTCGGCCGCAGCAATGACATTTGCCGCGATCGAGCCGGCCGAGGTGCATCCGCACGTCTTTGCCGAGGCTCGTCTCGACGTGATCCTGAGCGAGGATCACCAAAGTGTGAAAGCGCTGCGGCATCTGTGGCGTTTCGACGATCTTTTTTCGAGCACGGTGATGATGGAGTTCGACAAGAACTCCGACCTGAAGCTTGACGACAACGAGCTCAAGGAAGTGGCCGACACGGTCCATTCCTCGCTGGCCGAGTTCAACTACTTCCAACTGGTCACGCAGGACGGCAAGGACGTGCCTATGGTGCCGCCGCCGCATCTGATGGCAAACTTCGACAACGACCAGTTGATCATCCTGTTCGAGTCCGAACCGAAGACGCCGATCAAGCTCGCCGGCAAGATCGACATCGGCGTCTACGATCCGACCTTCTACACCGCGATCGACTTCACCGACGACGCCAACCTCACCGTCGAGGGCCTGCCCTCGAACTGCACCAAGAAGGTGATCCGTCCCGATCCGGACGAAGCGATCAAGGAAAACCAGAAGACCCTGACGGACGCGTTCTTCAACGATCCGACCGGCACCGACATGAGCAAGATCTTCGCCACCAAGCTCGAACTGAACTGCCCGCCAGAAGGATAATCGGTGATGAAACCATCGCTGCGCTTGGCGCTCGGCCTTGCAGCTGCCACCCTGGTGATGACGCATCTGCCCGGCGCCACCCATGCCCAGAGCTCGCTCGGCATCGGCACCAATGACGGCATGGCCCCCAGCACCTCCGGCCCGTTCGCCCACATCCTGATGTGGATCAACATGCGCCAACAGGAATTCTACCATTCGCTGGCAGCCGCGATGAAGGCGATGCGTCAGGACGGCAGCAAGCTCTGGCTGTTGGTCGGCCTCTCCTTCGCCTACGGCATCTTCCACGCCGCCGGACCCGGCCACGGCAAGGCGGTGATCTCGTCCTACATGGTCGCCAACGAAGTGGCGCTGAGGCGCGGTATCATGCTCTCCTTCGTCTCGGCGCTGCTGCAGGGCCTGACCGCTATCGTCGTCATGATGCTTGCCTATTTCGTGCTGCGCGGCACCGCGGTGTCGATGACCGATGCGGCATGGTTCCTCGAAATCTCGAGCTATGTACTGGTGACCCTGTTCGGCGCCTGGCTGCTCTGGCGCAAAGCGGGCCCGGCCATCCTTCGGCTGTTCGGCGCCGGTCCAGCCTACAGCCTGTCGGCGGCGCATGCCGGCCATTCGCATGGCGGGCATTCACATGCGCACTCGCATGCGGGACATTCTCACGCCCACACACACTCCCATGCAGCGCACGTCCACGCGTCGCACGCGCAACACGACCATGATCATGCGGCGCATTCGCATGCGCACAGCCACGAGACGCATGATCACCACCATCATGATCACACGGCGCATCATCACCACGACCATGGTCCAGGCGAAGTCTGCGAGACCTGCGGCCATTCGCATGCGCCCGACCCGGCGCTGCTTTCGGGCGACCGCTTCGATTGGCGCACCGCCTGGTCGGCGGTGGCCGCTGTCGGCATCCGCCCCTGTTCGGGCGCGCTGATCGTACTGAGCTTCGCGCTGCTCAACGGGCTCTGGATGGGTGGCCTGCTGTCGGTGCTGGCGATGTCAATCGGCACCGCGATCACCGTCTCGGCGCTCGCGACGCTCGCAGTGACAGCCAAGAACTGGGCGGTTTATTTCGCCGGCGACGGGCGTCTCGGCAACCGCATCCACTCGATCGTCGAGATCGGCGGCGCGGCCTTCATCTTCCTGGTCGGGCTGCTGCTGCTCTCGGCCGGCCTGACGGCCGGCGGATGACCGACCGACAGCGCCGGTAGTGCGCTGGGCCGCAACAGGCCGGCCTCACCTGAATATCCCGCACATCTTAGGCGATCTTGCCGCCCAGCTCGTCTTCGATATGCGCGCGGATGATTTCGTCGAAACTCGTCTCGGCGGCAAAGCCGAGCTCGCGCGCCCTGCGAGATTCGAACCGCGTCGGCCAGCCTTTGACGATCGCCCAGATCGTCTCGTCGGGCTCCTCGCGGATCCGCTTCGCCACTTCGGGTCCGGCAGTGCGCTCCAGCGCCTCGATCTGCTCGCCGACCGTCACGGCGACGCCCGGCATGGTGAGGTTGCGGCGCGGCCCGACGGCATCGCCGTCGATCTCCGCCGCATGGATCAGGAAATTCACCGCCGAGCGCGGGCTGGCATGCGTGTGCAGCACCGAGCGCGGCACTGGCAGGATCGCTTCCTGCCCAACCAGCGGCTCACGGATGATGCCCGAGAAGAAGCTCGACGCCGCCTTGTTGGGCTTTCCCGGGCGCACGCAGATCGTCGGCAGCCGGATGCCGATGCCGTCGAAGAAGCCGCGCCGCGTGTAGTCGGCAAGCAGCACCTCGCTGATCAGCTTCTGCGTGCCATAGGAGGTGAGCGGCGTGGGGTGGAACTCGTCCGGGATGACATCCGGGAACGGCGCGCCAAAGACAGCGATCGATGAAGTGAAGACAAGGCGCGGCGCGAGAGCCGCCAGCCGCACGGCGTCGAACAAAGCGCGTGTGCCGTCGAGATTGACGCGGTAGCCGAGATCGAAATTGGCTTCCGCCTCGCCGGAGACGATGCCGGCCAGATGGAAGATGACATCGGGACGCGAGGCGACCAAGCTCGCCGCCGCGCCCGGCGTGGAAAGATCGCCGGTGTGGATCGAGACGTCGACGCCTGCGAGCGTCGGCGCCTGCGGCGGCACGATGTCATGCAGATCGAGCGCCGCGATTTTACGCCCGCGCAGCGCACCGTCCTTGGCCAGCCTTGCGATCAGCTTGCGGCCTACCATGCCGGCGGCGCCGGTGATCAGAATTCTCATTTCAGCGACCTTTCTTGCGCTGGCTGCGTCCGCGCAGCCAGAAGACGACGAACAGCGCCACCATGAAGATTGCGGCAACGATTGCCGCAAGCACCGTCGAAACGCTGCCGGCGGCCAGCATTATGGTGGGCAGGAAATAGGCGGCGAGCCCGAAGAGCAGCAGTATACAAGCCGCGGCGATCGCCGCGTTGCGTGTATCGCGATCCATCAGGCGCCGTCCCTCGATCCGAAGCTCTTCAAGCTCATCACCGGCTCAGTGATAGTGGCGGCGATCGCGAGGCGCATCATGCGCATGGTCATGATGATGGTCGTGCTCGTGATGGCCGTCGGCGCAGAGCCCGAATTCGGGCTCCACCGTGGCGTGATCGATGCCGTGCTTCATGGCGAGCCGCTTCTTGATGGCGCTTACCGCCACATGCGGGTCGACGCCGTCATTGAGGCAGGCATGCAGCGTCGCCATGTTGCTTGTGCCATCAAGCGACCAGACATGCATGTGATGCACCTCGCGCACGCCCTTGACCGCGGCTTCCAGATCCCTGGCGATGAGGTCGCGATCGAGGCTTGCCGGCACGCCTTCGAGCAGCACATGCGCGGCCTCGCGCATCAACGACCACGCCGTCGACAGGAGCAGCAGCGAGACCAGCACCGACAGGATCGGATCGATCGGCGTCCAGCCGGTCGCCAGGATGACGAGCGCCGCCGCGATTGCCGCGGCCGAGCCAAGCAAGTCACCCAGCACATGTAGGATGGCGCCGCGCATGTTGAGGCTCTCGCGGTCGCCGCCATGCAGCACGAAGAAGGCGGCGATGTTGACCAGCAGGCCGGCGACCGCCACCACCAGCATCGGTCCGCCCAGCACCGGCGCCGGGTGCATCAGCCGCCCCCAGGCTTCGTAGACGATCCAGAGCGCGATGACGAAAATGGCGATGCCATTGGTATAGGCGACCAGCGTCTTCACCCGGGCGAAGCCGTAGGTGAGACGCCCGGTCGCCGGGCGTCCGGTGAGATGGTAGGCGTACCAGGCGAGGCCAAGCGCGATCGCGTCCGCCAACATGTGGCCGGCATCCGCAAGCAGCGCCAGCGACCCGGTGATGAGGCCGCCCAGCACCTCCGCGACCATGAAGCCGGCTGTCAGGCAGGTGGCGATCAGCACCCGCTTCTTGTCGGTCGACCCATGCACGTGACCGGCGCCGTGGCTGTGCGCATCTGCGCCGTGCCCGTGATCATGCGCCATCGTCGAACTCCTGTTTACGCGCCGAACTCGGCGCGGAAATCCTCGAGCCGCCGCCTCTGGCGGCCTTCGCCATCGAAATTCGCCGGATCGAGCCAGGCCTCATAGGCCTTGCGCAAAGCCGGCCACTCCTTGTCGATGATCGAATACCACGCGGTATCGCGGTTTTCGCCTTTTACCACAAGATGCTGGCGGAAGATGCCTTCGAACTTGAAGCCGAAACGTTCCGCCGCGCGCTTCGACGGCTCGTTGCGGTTGTTGCATTTCCATTCGTAGCGACGATAGCCGAGCTCGTCGAAGGCATATTTGGTGAACAGGAACTGCGCTTCGGTGGCCTGCGGTTTGCGCGAGATCAGTGGCCCCCAATAGATGTTGCCGATCTCGATCACGCCGTTGGCGGCATCGATGCGCATCAGCGTCTGGCGCCCGGCGACCTTGCCGCTCGCCTTGTCGATGACGGCGAAAAACAGCGGATCCTCGCTCGCCTCGACCTTGTCCAGCCACGGCTGGAAGGCGGCGCGGGTTTCCGGCGGATAATCCGGCAGCCAGGCGAAGCGGCCGCCGGCATCGGGCACCGACGAGGCTTGATAAAGCCCGTCGCCATGCCTTGCTGCGCTCAACGGCTCGAGCCTGACGGTGCGGCCTTCAAGCACCTTTCGTTCCGGACGCGGGCGCGGCCGCCAGTCTTTGAGATTTTCCGACACCCCAATATTTTCCGACACGGAGAACTCCAATCCGTTTGACTTTTGGGAAGAGACGCTCACAAAAACGCTCGCCCACAGAAAGAACCACAGGGACGGGAAAAATGCTCCACACGATCGCGGCCTTCGACCGTCTTGGCGAGGAAAATGCCTTCGCAGTGCTCGCGCGCGCCACTGCACTTGCCCATCAGGGCCGCGACATCATCAACCTCGGCATCGGCCAGCCCGACTTCAAGACGCCGCAGCACATCGTCGAGGCGGCGATCAAGGCGCTGCGCGACGGTCATCATGGCTACACGCCTGCCAACGGCCTGCTCGCCACCCGCGAGGCGGTTGTGCGCCGCACGCTCACCACCACCGGCGTCGAGGTATCGCCCGAAAGCGTGATGATCCTGCCCGGCGGCAAGCCGACCATGTTCGCCGCGATCCTGATGTTCGGCGAACCGGGGGCGGAGATTCTTTATCCCGATCCCGGCTTTCCCATCTATCGCTCGATGATCGAGTTCACCGGCGCGGCGCCTATTCCGGTGCCGATCCGCGAGGCGAACGGTTTTGCCTTCTCGGCTGAGGAGACGCTGGCGCTGATCACGCCGAGGACGAGGCTCCTGATCCTGAACTCGCCGGCCAATCCGACCGGCGGCGTCACCCCGCGGGCCGAGATCGAGAAGCTGGTCAAGGGACTGGAGAAGCACCCTGAGGTCGCGATCCTCTCCGACGAGATCTACGACGTCATGACCTATGACGGCGAGAAGCACTGCTCGCTGCTCAATTTTCCGGAAATCCGCGACAGGCTGATCGTGCTCAACGGCTGGTCGAAGACCTGGGCGATGACCGGCTGGCGCATGGGTTGGTCGATCTGGCCGAACGGAGAAAAGGGCGCCTATCTCTACGACAAGGTGCGCAAGCTGGCCGTCAACTGCTGGTCATGCGTCAACGCGCCGAGCCAGTATGCCGGTATCGCCGCGATCGACGGCCCGCAGGACGACGTCGAAAAGATGATGCGCGCCTTCGACAACCGCAGGAAGATCGTGGTCGAAGGCCTGAACGCGCTTCCCGGCATTTCCTGCATCACGCCGAAGGGTGCCTTCTATGCCTTCCCCAACGTATCGAAGACGGGCTGGAAGGCCAAAAAGCTCGCCTCCGCGCTGCTGGAAGATGCCGGCGTGGCCTTGATCGGCGGCCCCGACTTCGGCGTGCTCGGCGAAGGCTATATCAGGCTCTCCTACGCCAATTCCGAGGAGAACATCCTGCGCGCGCTGGAACGTATCGAGGCGTTCTTGAAGAAGTAAACCTCAGCGCCTCACCCGCGGCCGACGAATGGCATCTTCGTCGCCATCACCGTCATGAACAGCACGTTGGCGTCAAGCGGCAGGCTTGCCATGTGGAGCACCGCATCCGCCACGCGCTGGACGTCCATCACCGCTTCGGCGGCGATGGAGCCGTTGGCCTGCGGCACGCCGACCGTCATCGGCTGTGCCATTTCGGTCAGTGCATTGCCGATGTCGATCTGGCCGCAGGCGATGTCATAAGGGCGGCCGTCGAGCGCCAGCGTCTTGGTGAGTCCGGTGATGGCGTGCTTGGTCGCCGTATACGGCACGGAGCCCGGGCGCGGCGCATAGGCCGATACGGAACCATTGTTGATGATGCGGCCGCCCATCGGCTTTTGCCGGCGCATGACGCCGAAGGCCGCGCGGGCGCACAGGAACGAGCCGGTGAGATTGACGCCCACGACATCGTTCCAGACCTCCACCGGGATCTCGTCGATCAGCGTCGACTTGTAGCCCATGCCGGCATTGTTGAAGAGCAGGTCGACGCGCCCGAACGCCTCGACCACGGTCTCGAACATGTCGTCGACTTCGTCGGCCTTGCTGATGTCGCAACCGACCGCGAGCGCATTGGCGCTCGTCTTCCCGGCCTCGGCGATCGCCTCCTCGAGCAGTGTCTTGCGGCGGCCGCAGAACACGGTGTTCCAGCCGGCCTGGAGCAGCGCCGTGGCGACACTCTTGCCGATGCCGGTGCCGGCGCCGGTAACGATGGCGGTTTTCTCTGTCATGGCGGTCATCGTCGTCCTCCCCAGCCCATTTCTGGAAGAAGATGTGGCATCGCAAATGATGAGGGTCGTGGCAAGCGGCTCTTGTCGACGAAAAGGGCTGGTCGACGAAAAGGGAGTGGCCGACAAAAAGGGCGGTCATTGGCGACCGCCCCGATCTGAACCGCGCTTGGGAGGAGGAAAGAAAGCCGGTCCGACTGTTAGAATCATGCGCTTGCTGGGTTAATGAAAGGTTAACGCCTTGACGCGGTCTTTTCGTCCACCCTGCCCTTATCGCCGCAATCCGGTTTAAGCTCCGGCCGGCGCCTTCGCCGCTGACACGGTCGCCTCGACATGGTCGACCAGCGCGTCCGGCAGGCCGAGGCGGCCGGCAAGCAGGTCGAGATAGCCGCGCTCGGTGCGGGTGTCGGGATCGATGGTGAGGCGCGACGCGGTGTAGAGTTCGAGCTTCTGCGCATCGGTCTTGGCGCTGGCGATCAGCGCGTCGAGGTCGAGCGGGCGCTCGAGCTCGGCCATCAGGAATTGTTCAGCTTCGGCGCCGATGCCGGCGAGCTTGAGCTTGTCGGCGATCTTCTGCCGCTCCTCGTCATCGACATGGCCGTCCGCCTTGGCCGCCGAGATCATCGCGCGCACTAGGGTAAGCGTGAACTCGGCCTCGCCTTGCGGCGCCTGGGAAGGGTGAAAGGCGGTGTCGGCCGGCGGCGGCAAAAGTTCCGGCTCGCCCGCGGCTGGCGTCTGCGCCGGCTCGGCGCCGTTCTTGTAGTTCTGGTAGGCCTTGTAGGCTAGGCCGCCGATGGCGGCCAGGCCGCCGAGCTTGATGGCGGCGCCCGTCACCTGCCGGCCGGTGCCGGTGCCGAGCAGCACCGCGGCCAGCGCGCCGGCGGCGAGCGGATTGTCCTTCGCCATCTGCACCGCCTGCCCGGCCTTGTCGCGAACGGTCGATCCCGTGCCAGGAATTTGCGATCCGAGAAGGTCGTCGAGCAGCTTCTTGGGGTCGAGCATCAATGCCTCCAGAATTGGCCCGGCCGAATGCGCCCGGGCGGGGTTTCGGATCGGCAAGACGTAGGCCCCGCGCCTTGACATTACAATGACGGGCGACCGTTTTGTGGAACCGGCGCCTCAGCTTCCGATATGGCGCCGGCCGCCGCGCGCCTGCGCCAGCTCGACCTGGCGATGCCGCTCGGCATAGCGGGCGCGGTCTTCGTCCGAGCGCGCTTCGAAACAGTGCGGGCATGAGACGCCGACCGTATATTTCGGCGACAGCCGGTCCTCGGCTGTCAGCGGATGCCGGCAGGCGCGGCAGAGTTCGGCGTCGCCTTCGGCCAGCCCATGCGACACCGACACGCGCTCGTCGAAGACGAAGCACTCGCCCTGCCACAGGCTCTCTTCGGCCGGCACCTCTTCGAGATATTTCAGGATGCCGCCCTTGAGATGGAAGACGTCCCTGAAGCCCAGCGACTTCACATAAGCCGTCGCCTTCTCGCAGCGTATGCCGCCGGTGCAGAACATCGCTACCTTGCGGCCTTCGAGCTCTTTGCGGTGCTCCTCGACCCAGGCCGGGAACTCGCGGAAGCTGGTGGTCTTGGGATCGATGGCGCCCTTGAAGGTGCCGATCGACACCTCGTAGGCGTTGCGCGTGTCAACCACCACCGTGTCGGCATCCGAGATCAGCGCATTCCAGTCGGCCGGCGCGACATAGGTGCCTGCGCTGGTCGCCGGGTCGATGTTCTCGACGCCCATGGTGACGATCTCGCGCTTCAGCCGCACTTTCATGCGGTGGAACGGCATGTCGGCGGCGTTGCAGTATTTGACTTCCAGGCCGGCAAGGCCTTGGATGGCCTGGAGGTGATCGATAAGCGCGGCGATTGCCTCCTCGCTGCCGGCGACCGTGCCGTTGATGCCTTCATGCGCCAGCAGCAGCGTGCCCTTGATGCCGCGTCCGCAGCAGAAGGCGGCGAGCGGCGCGCGCAGGGCTTCGTACCGGTCGAGCCGCGCAAACTTGTAGAGCGCGGCGACGCGGACCGGCTGAATTTCCCTGGCTGTTGTCATGGCTATGCCACTAGACCGTGCTGAAAGCCGTTTCAAGCCAGAGTGCACGAGTGGTTTGCGGCGTGACATCGCGACACGCCCGCCTTCGTGGACTTGGAATACCCCTTCTGCTAATCGGTTGAAATCGATCAAACGGAGAGACAAGCCAATGACCAGCAAGACCGAAAAGCTCCTGTCGCTCCTCAACGGCCAGCCGGTCATCCCGGTGCTCAAGATCGCCAATGTGGCCGACGCCGTGCCGCTCGCCCGCGCTTTGTCGCGCGGCGGCCTGAGGGCAATCGAGATCACGCTGCGGACTGCCGACGCGCTGGAGGCGATCCGCCACGTCGCGGCCGAGGTCGAGGATGCGGTTGTCGGAGCCGGCACAATTCTCGATGCCAAGCAGTTCGACGAGGCGGCACGCGCCGGCTCGAAATTCATCGTCAGCCCCGGCATCACCAGCCAGCTTCTCGATGCTGCGAAGGACAGCCCCGTGCCGCTGCTGCCCGGCGCCATCACGCCCGGCGAGATCATGGCCGCGCGCGAAGCCGGCTTGCGCTTCTTGAAATTCTTCCCTGCCGAGCAGTCGGGTGGCATCGCTTCTTTAAAGGCCTTCGCCTCGCCGCTCGCCGACGTGAAGTTCTGCCCGACCGGCGGCATAACGGCCAAGAATGCCGCCGACTATCTCAGCCTGCCCAATGTCATCTGCGTCGGCGGCTCGTGGGTCGCGCCCGACGACCTCATCAAGGCCGGCAAGTGGGATGAGATCGAAGCCCTCGCGCGCGAGGCGAGCAAGCTCGCCAAATAAAGCTCTCTGCGCTTACCAGGGCAGCGACCCGTTGTCGTCGAAATAGGCGCCGGTCGGGGCGTCGGCATCCGGCGTAGCAAGCCGCACGACGATCTCGGCTGCCTGCTGCACCGTGCCGTGACCTTTGTGTCCCGTTGAGGGTATCCGTTGAGATCCGTCGCAGTGTGGCCGGGAGCGGCGGTGTTGCCGATGACCCCTTCCGCACTACGACAGGTTTAGGCTTGTGTCATTGCGCGCTGTCGCCAACAGGAAGCGCGGCCGCCGACTGGTTCCCGCTCATGGATTCGAACCACGATTCACGCCTTCAAAGGGCGCTGTCCTACCATTAGACGAAGCGGGAGACCGGGCGGTCAAGGCAAGCACGCATGAAAAAACAAAAGCCGCGCCGTTGTCCAACGCGGCTTGCGGTACCTGCGGGCTCGCTATTTCGTCTGGAAGCGGGCGACCGAAAGGAACTTCACGGCGTTACCGGTGAAGCGGCTGGCATCGGGCGTCTGGGCATCCGTCTGGAAGCCCGCCGTGTAGACCTCGCTCGGCGGCGTGTGCACGATGTTATAGGCATAGCGCGGCGCGGTCGTCGGGTCGGAAACGGTGGCGATGTTCACTCCGCTGCCCAGCGCCCAGCGCGCTGCCTGCGGCGGCGTCGCCACCACCATCGCCTTCGGCCCGGGCTTCAGATCGTTGGCCGAAGCCCTCGCCTCTTTGCGGGTCGTCTTCACACCGGCGCCGATCGCCTGCGCAGGGTCCGTGCCGGCCGGGCGGGCGGCTATGGCTTGGCGCGGCGAGGCCGCGTCGAGCCCCGACGGATCGTTGAATGCCGAGCGAGGCTGCGGCTCCGACAGCGAGGCGACCTCATATTCGGCTCCGCTCGCACCGGCGGTTGCGTTGGCCTGTTCAAGCACAGCCTTGATCTCGTCCGGCTTGTTCGCGTCGGGACGCGCGGTCGGCAGCACCGAGAAGGCATCGGTCGCGCTCTTGTCCTGCGAGGCCGTCTCGGCCAGCGCCAAAAGTACGTTCTTGTCCTTGGGCGCGAGTTCCGTCGGTAAATCGGGCCGCCAGGTCGGCAACGGAACATTGTTGACCGCGAGTTGCGCAGGATCGGCCCCAACCTTTGCCGCGCCAGCATCAGCCATGCCGAATGGTACATTGACCGGCGGCTGCGCGGTCGCCACCGCCTGCTCGGTCGTGGCCGAGGCGTCCGCCGTGGCGAACGGCACGTTCTCAGGCGTCTGCTGGCCGACATCCGCCTTCGGCCTCGGCGCGAAGGCAGGCAGCGGAATCTCCTTCGGCGGCAGCGCGGCGATAATGGTCTCGGGCGTATCCTGCTGCGGCTGCGAATCGTCGGCGCTGTCATTCGCGATCTGCGGGATGTTGGCGCGCTTGGCGTCCTGCGGCGCGACAACCGCGATGCTCGGAAGGTTGCTGCTCTTGGCCGGCGCAACCTGCTTCACAGCCTTCGGCTGGGGCGCGGGTTCGGCGCTCGCGACATCGGCGCTGTCGTCGGCCTCGTCCTCGCCGCCGCCGCCAAAGAGAGCAGCAAGCAGACCGCCGGACCGCTTGGTCGAGCCGCCGGCGCTAGCCAGTTCGATGTTGGGGGTGCCGGCGCCCTTGCGCGCCTTGTAGGAGGCCAAAGCCTGTTCATAGCCCGGCAGCGGCCGGCCATCGCTCGGCACGTGCAGCGTCTTGCCGTTGGGGAACAGGCTGACCAGCTCCTGACGGCTGATGCCCGGCCAGTGGCGGACATTGCCGACGTCCATATGGACGAAAGGCGAGCCAGAAGTCGGATAGTAGCCGACGCCGCCGCCCTGCATCTTGAGCCCGATGTTGCGCAGTTTTTTCAGCGGCACGCCGGGAATGTAGAAGTCCATCGCCTTGCCGAGCATGTGCTGGCTTTTCTCGGCGACGCCGCGGCTGCGGCTGCGCAGCATAGCGTTGGTGGACGGCGAGCGATAGCCGCAGACGACTTGGATATAGTCCGTCGCGCCGCTCTCGCGGTAGGCTTCCCACACCAGATCGAGGAGCCGCGGATCCATCTTGGTCGGCTCGTTGCGGCGCCAGTCGCGCAGGATGATGTTGATCTTGCGCAAACCTTCCGGATCGTAGCGGCCATTGCGCTTGTACACGATCTCGGCCTTCTCGTGCGTATGCAGGTGATAGAGCTTCAGCGTGCGGACTTCGGCCTTCGCGCCGGAAGCGGCTACCGAAAGGAACCCGACAGTCAAAATCACAAACGTCAGCCACCTCGGCCAGACGCTCATGTGAAAATGCCGCCCGTTTGTCTGTCGTTCGACTTGGTTCAAATCAAAAGGCCTTGCAGGCTGACCGTTTGTCCCCGGATTTGCCCAAACGGATGCGTGGTTCTCACATCCGAATATCGATCCTAATGGTTAATCATCGCTTATTGAAGCCGAAATGAGGTAACACAGTGGCGATATCCCGTCAAAAATGATGCACCGTGTTTCGTGGTAAATCACTGGTTTAGATCAATAATTCGGCTCACACTGGAACACGATCTGTTACCGTTTGCCTTAAATGCGTGATCAACGGCGCGCAAGATGCTGAAAAACAGCGGCTTGCGCGCCGGTAAGCGACAATTTGACTCGGATTTTAGGATGCCAAGCTGGACTCAGGCTTGCGTCTCAGGAGGCGAGCCGGTCGAGACGACCCGCTTCGGGATCAATGCCATATTCCTTCAACTTGCGGTAGAGCGTTGAGCGGCCGATGCCGAGGCGACGCGCCACTTCGCTCATCTGGCCGTTATAGTGGTCGATCGCAAGCTTGATCATCTCGAGTTCCACGTCGGCCAGCGCCCGCACGTTGCCGCGCTCGTCCAGGGCCCTGAGCGTGCCGAAGCGGGGCTGCAGCCGTGCCGGGGTCTCGCTCTCGGGCAAGGCGGCTCCAGCCCCGTTGGAGGCGGCTTGATCGATTGGCGGCGGCCCGGCTATGGCCGATGCCGGTTCGCCGCCGAGGTCGACCGTGCCTTCGACCTGCGCGCGGATTTGCGGAAATTCCTCTTCGGTCAGCAACTCGCCTTCGGCGAGCACGGACGCCCTGAACACCGCATTTTCGAGCTGGCGGATGTTGCCCGGCCAATCATAGGCCTGCAGCATTGCCAGCGCCTTGGGCGATATGCCGCTGAGACGGCGGCGCGGGTCGGCCGACGCGACCTTCTCCATGAAATGGCGGACAAGATAGGGGATATCGTCGCGCCGGTCGCGCAGCGGCGGCACGAAGATCGGATAGACGTTCAGCCGGTAGAACAGGTCCTCGCGGAATTTGCCGTCCTTGACCTGCTGCAAAAGGTTGCGGTGCGTCGCCGAGATCAGCCTGATATCGACCTTGACGGTCGAACGGCCGCCGACTGGATCGACCTCGCCCTCTTGGACGGCGCGCAGGAGCTTGACTTGGACGTCGAGCGGCAGGTCGCCGATCTCGTCCAGGAACAGCGTGCCCGAATGCGCCTCGACGAACTTGCCGGTGTGCTTGTCGGTCGCGCCGGTGAAGGAACCCTTCTCATGACCGAACAGGATCGATTCGACGAGATTGTCGGGAATGGCGCCGCAATTGACGGTGACGAAGGGTTTTGAGCGGCGGTCGCCGCTGCCCTGGATGGCGCGCGCCACCAGCTCCTTGCCGACGCCGGATTCGCCTTCGATGAGGATCGGGATGTTGGAGGCCGCCGCCTTCTGCCCGAGGCGGATCACCCGGTCCATCGCCGGGCTGCGCGTGATCAGGTCCTTGAAGGTGAGATGGCCGCCGCGACGCCGCGACGTGCGCTTCATCTCGTCCTCGACAGCCTCGACCTTCAACGCATTGGAAATCGACGTCTGCAGCCGATCGGGCGAGGCAGGCTTGACGACGAAATCGAAAGCGCCGTGGCGCATGGCCGACACTACGGTCTCGATACCGCCCTGCGCGGTCTGCACGATGACCGGAAGGCTGATCGCGCGCTCGCGCATCGCCTTCAGCACGCCGATGCCGTCGAGGCCGGGCATGACGAGGTCGAGGATGACGACCGACACCTCGCGCGCGTTCGGTCCGTCAAGCACATCCAGGCCCGCCTCGCCGCCGTCCGTGACGATGGCGCTGTGGCCGAATTTCGTCACTGCGGCCTCGAGCAGCCTGCGCTGCACGGGATCGTCATCGACTATGAGTACGGAACCTGTCATGACTGCACTGGCTGCCCGGCCCTAAGAAATCCCCATGGATCATCTTGGCACAGGGTTCTAAATAAGGTTTCAAAAAACCCGGTGAACGAATTCCTTAGGATTTGACCGGCTTCTCCTTTCCCTTTGATTTTGGAAGGTATTGTTGATGCGCATGATGTTTGGTCGGCGGCTTGCGGCGACAGCGTCCGGTCACGGCGCGATGGAGCTTGGCGATCTGCCGGAATGGAACCTCGCCGATCTCTATTCCGGCATGGAGGCGCCGGAGCTGAAGCGCGACATCGCCCGGGCGGCAGGCGATGCCATCGCCTTCGAGGCCCGCTGGAAGGGCACTTTGGCCGCCGAGGCCGGGCGCGGCGCCGCCGGCAGGCTCGGCGAGGCGCTGAAGACCTATGAGGCGCTGGAGGAACTGATCGGCCGCATCGTCTCCTATGCCGGGCTGGTCTATGCCGGCAATACCGCCGATCCGCAGCGCGCCAAGCTCTATGGCGACATCCAGGAGAAGATGACCGATGCCAGCGCGCATCTCTTGTTCTTCGCGCTGGAGCTCAACCTGATCGACGACGCTGCGATCGAAAGCGCGCTTGCGGCCGACGCGGCCTTCGCCCACTACCGGCCCTGGGTGCTCGACCTCAGGAAGGACAAGCCATACCAGCTCGAGGACCGCGTCGAGCAGTTGTTCCATGAAAAGTCCGTCACCGGACGCGGCGCCTGGAACCGCCTGTTCGACGAGACGATGACCGACCTGCGCTTTGATGTCGACGGCGAGGAACTGACGCTGGAGCCGGCGCTGAACCGGCTGCAGGACTCCGATGGCGAAGTGCGCCGCCGCGCCTCCGAGGCGCTCGCAGCGACCTTTCGCAAGAACCTGCGCACCTTCACGCTGATCACCAACACGCTGGCCAAGGACAAGGAGATCTCCGACCGCTGGCGCGGCTTCGAGGACATCGCCGATTCACGCCACCTCGCCAACCGTGTCGAGCGCGGCGTGGTCGACGCGCTGGCGGCGGCCGTGCGCGAGGCCTATCCGCGCCTCTCTCACCGCTACTACGCGATGAAGGCGCGCTGGCTCGGCATGGATGTGATGAACCATTGGGACCGCAACGCGCCGCTGCCCGAGACCCCGCAGGCGGTGATCCGCTGGGACGATGCAAGGGATACGGTGCTTTCGGCCTACCGGCGCTTCTCGCCGGAGATGGCGGAAATCGCGCGGACCTTCTTCGATCGCAAATGGATCGATGCGCCTGTGCGGCCAGGCAAGTCGCCTGGCGCCTTTGCCCATCCGACGGTGCCTTCGGCGCATCCTTACGTGCTGCTCAACTACATGGGCAAACCGCGCGATGTGATGACGCTGGCGCATGAGCTCGGCCACGGCGTGCACCAAGTGCTCGCCGCCGGCCAGGGCGCGCTGATGGCGTCCACCCCGCTGACGCTGGCCGAGACGGCCTCCGTCTTCGGCGAGATGCTGACCTTCCGTTCGCTGCTCGACCAGACCGCCGACCGCCGCGAGCGCAAGGCGATGCTGGCCCAGAAGGTCGAGGACATGATCAACACGGTCGTACGCCAGATCGCCTTCTACGAGTTCGAGCGCAAGGTGCATGCCGAGCGTCGCAACGGCGAGCTCACCTCGGACAGGCTCGGCGAGTTCTGGCTGGAAGTGCAGGCCGAGAGCCTCGGGCCGGCGATCAAGCTGCGCGACGGCTACGAGGTCTTCTGGACCTACATCCCGCACTTCATCCATTCGCCGTTCTATGTCTATGCCTATGCCTTCGGCGATTGCCTGGTGAACTCGCTCTATGCCGTCTACCAGAATGCCGAGCGCGGCTTTCAGGAGAAGTATTTTGAGATGCTGCGCGCCGGCGGCACCAAGCATCACTCGGAGCTTCTGGCGCCCTTCGGCCTAGACGCCACCGACCCTGCCTTCTGGCAGATCGGCCTTGGCGTGATCAGCACGCTGATCGACGAGCTGGAAGCGCTCGACAAATGACGGGCGTTCGCCCGGCGGCGTAGACCGGAGTAATTTAGCCGGAACGCATATTTATGGCGCTCTATTCTTGGCCTAAATACCTGTTCTTCAATAACTCTCGACCGCATTTTTCAATTAGCTTTCCGCAAGCCGTATGCTAGCGTCCGGCCCCAAGCTCAGCCGGACGCAACGCCAGGGCCAGAGACGGCCTTAGCTGCGCTTCGGCGAATGCGACGATCGCCGTCGGCCGTAGCCGGAGGAGAGCCAAGCGCCGACAGCTCGATTTGAAGCGGCTGTTCCGCCGACCGCGGAACGATTGACGATCCCCGCGGCGAGCCCGCCATTCCGGGCCGCGTCCGCCCGATCGGACTGGAGAGGGAAATGAGCACTTTCTTCTACATGCTCCTGGCGTTCGTTGTGGGTGTCCTGGTTGGCTGGTTCCTCTGGGGCCGCCTGCGCGGCGAGCTCGATAGCCTGCACGGCGATCTCGATCGCACGAAGAGCGAACGCGACAGGTTGCGCGCCGATGCCGACCGGCTGACCGGCGAACTCGACGCAGGTGGACGCGCCCGCGCCGATCTCGAGCGCAAGCTGCGCGAGGCGCCTTCCGCGCCCGCCAAGGCTGGCGCCAGCAAGGCCGCCGCGCCCGCGCCGGCGGCGCTGACGTCGGCCCCGGCAGCGGCTAAATCATCGCCGGCAAAATCGTCCGGAGCAAAATCGGCTGCGACCAAACCCGCTACGGCGAAGCCGGCAGCGGCCAAGACGGCGCCCGCGCCGAAGCCTGCGGCCAAAGCCGTTGCACCGAAGGCAAGCGCGACGCAGAAGAAGGCTGCCGCGCCGAAGGCAGCCGCCGGTAAGGCCGACAATCTGCGCCGGCTGATCGGCATCGGTCCGGTCAATGAAAAACTGCTCAAAGGCCAGGGCGTCACGACCTACGCCCAGATCGCCGCCTGGACCGAGGCCGACGTCAAGCGCATCGAGGAGGTGCTCAATTTCGACGGCCGCATCGCGCGCGAGAAATGGATCGAGCAGGCGAAATTGCTGGCCGCGGGCGACGAGGCGGAATTCGCCCGCCGCTTCCCAACGGCGGGCACCGCCAGCAACACCTAATCGCGGCAATCGGCCCAAAGAGGCGGCGTCCATGGCGGGCGCCGCCTTTGTTTGGGACCGATGTTGTACCAAGGGACGACTTTGCGCCGCCCGACGCCGTTCCCTCGATTGCGCCTGAACAAACCCCCATATAGAGCGGTCGACGGCGCCATTGACCTCCGAAGCCTATGTCCCTGCCCTCCGCAATCTTCCGCAATGACGAGACGGCCCGCCAGCTCGTCTTCGACAAGCCGCGCGAAATCATTGTCGCGCGCAACGCGGACGAATTCACGCCGGCATTGGAAGCCGCGCAGGCGGCGTCCGACGCCGGCAAATGGCTGGCCGGCTATTTCTCCTACGAGGCCGGCTACCTGCTCGAGCCGAAGCTGGTGCCGTTGTTGCCTGAGGGCCGCCGCGCGCCGCTGATCTGTCTCGGCGTCTTCGACGCGCCGCTCGAACAGGCCGTTCCGCAGAGTTCAAGCCCCGCCAGCAATGGGCCGATCTTCGACGCCAGGGCAGCCTGGTCTGCCAAGGACTACGCCGCCCGCTTCGCTCGCCTGCACAACCACATCCGCAAAGGCGACTGCTACCAGGGCAATTTGACCTTTCCTGTCCATGCGCAATGGTCGGGCGATCCGCTTTCCGCCTTCGACGCGCTGACCGGGCGCCAGCCGGTGAAATACGGCGCCCTGATTTCGCTCGGCGATCCGATCGTTCTGTCGCGCTCGCCGGAACTGTTCTTCGAGATCTGTGCGGACGGCATGATCGAGACGCATCCGATGAAGGGCACGGCGCCGCGCGGGGCAACCAAGGCCGAGGACGCGCGGCTGAAGGCGTTCCTGCGCAACGACGAGAAGAACCAGGCCGAGAATCGCATGATCGTAGACCTCCTGCGCAACGACATCTCGCTGATCAGCGAGGTCGGCACGCTGGAAGTGCCGGAGCTGTTCCGCATCGAAACCTATCCGACCGTGCATCAGATGGTGAGCCGGGTGCGGGCGAAGCTTCTGCCGGATGTCGGCATCCGCCAGGTGTTCGCCGCGCTCTTTCCCTGCGGCTCGATCACCGGCGCGCCGAAGATTCGCGCCATGGAGATCCTGCACGATCTCGAGGGCGTGCCGCGCGATGTCTATTGCGGCGCCATCGGCTGGGTCGCGCCCGGCGGCACGATGCGGTTCTCGGTGGCGATCCGCACCATCTCGCTCTTTGCCGATGGCGAGGCCGTCTACAATGTCGGCGGCGGCGTCGTCTTCGATTCGACGGCCGATGAGGAGTATCGGGAGTGTCTTCTGAAAGCGCGCTTCGCGGCGGGGACCGTGCCGATTTCGAGCTGATCGAGACCATGCGCTGGGAGCCGGGCTCCGGCTTCCTGCGCTTCGAGCGCCACCTTGCCAGGCTTTACGCTTCGGCGGCGGAGCTCGGCTTTGCCTGCGATCCGCAGCGGATCGGCGAAGTCCTTTCGAGCACCGTCGGCGGACAACAGATCGCTCTTCGTATACGCCTCGCTCTGCAGCGCAATGGCGAGGCGACGGCATCGGCGCAGCCTTACGAACCGCTCGCTGCGGACAAGGTCTGGCGGCTGCAGCTGGCGCGCGTCCGCCTCGATTCCGGCAACATGCTGCTGCGCCACAAGACCAGCCGCCGCGAAACCTACCAGCGAGCGCGCGCCGAATATCTGGTCACGCGGGCCGACGAGGTGCTTCTGGAGAACGAGCGCGGCGAACTCTGCGAAGGCACGATCACCAATGTCTTCGCCGACTTCGGCGACGGCGTGCTGGTGACGCCACGGCTTGATTGCGGCCTACTGCCTGGCGTATTGCGCGGCGAGCTTCTGGACGAAGGCCGCGCGGCGGAAGCGATCTACACTTTTGATGATCTGAAGTCGGCCAAGGCCATTTTCGTCGGCAACTCACTGCGCGGATTGATCCCTGCGCGACTTGGCTGACACTGAAGCCGCCCAGGATTTTCTGTTTGAAGCAAGAATGACCATTCGCCAGCCGACCCATACGCCCTATGACGGGTCCTCGAAACTCTTCACCATCGGCCTGAAGCCGCTCGATCTCGACCGCTGGATCGAGGTCGATCAATTCCTCTTGCCCCATCTCGCCGAGAAGCGTCGGCTTTACGCGGAGATCCCGGAAAAGATCTTTGTCGAGGAAGGCGATAGTCGCGACGCGCAGCAAGAAGTGCTGGACCTTCTCGCCGCCCACCTTCCAGCAAAATATCCGGAGACCCACCGCGGCGCAGGCTCGGGCGTCGAGGTCGTCGGCCTCCAAGGAGCGATCGATGCGCTGCCTCCCGAATTGAGCGGAGCGCCACTCGCCCAAGCGTCCCTGCTCGTCCAGGAGGATCTGATCCTGATGCGCCGCGACGAGCGCGGCTGGCGGCTCGCGGCCGGATCGCTCTGCTTTCCCTCGTCCTGGTCGCTCCTGGAAAAATTCGGCAAGCCGCTGCAGCAGATCCATGCACCGGTGCCGGGCTTCGGCCCCGGCTCGCGGCCCGCGGAGATCATCAACCGCATGTTCGACGGACTGCAGGGCCAGGCGGTCGAGCGCTTCAACTGGTCGATCCAGGCGGGCGATGCGCTCTATCACCCGCTCTCCAACATCCAGCGCATCGACCGCGCCACCAACCGCCCGACGCGCTTTCCCGATGGCGATATCAACGCCCACGCCTTCATGCGCGTCGAGCGCCAGACGCTGCGCAAGCTGCCGGTGTCGCGCGACATCCTCTTCACCATCCGCATCCATCTCGACCCACTCGCGGTGCTTGTCCGCCACCCCGACAGGGCCGCGCTCGCGGCCTCCTTCGCCGACCAGCTCAATGCCCTCGACCAGGCCCAACTCGACTACAAGGGCCTGACCGCCGACCGCGACCGGCTTGCCGCATACCTCGCCGGCATGGCCAGGGCGGCTTAACCAAACCGCCACGCCGGCTTAGCCGGCGGTTGGCGCTTTTTTACTGGTTTGTGACAATGATCTGTGGTGTAGGGCTACCGGCGAAATGCCGGGCTTTCCCAGAGTTTTGAAGGAGTGTGCGAAAAAATGGCGAATGAAAACTGGCCCGTTTACGGTGAAATCACCGGCCCTGTCGTGATGATCGGCTTCGGCTCGATCGGACGGGGAACGCTGCCGCTGATCGAACGCCATTTCAAGTTCGACAAGTCGCGCATGGTGGTCATCGACCCGGTCGACACTGACCGCAAGCTGCTCGACGAGCGCGGCATCACCTTCATGCAGGATGCGATCACCAAGAAGAACTACAAGAAGCTGCTGACCCCGCTTCTCACCCATGGCGGCGGCCAGGGGATGTGCGTCAACCTGTCGGTCGACACCTCCTCGCTCGAACTGATGAAGCTCTGCCGCAAGCTTGGCGTGCTCTACATCGACACCGTGGTCGAGCCCTGGCTCGGCTTCTATTTCGACGAAACGGCCGACAATGCCTCGCGCACCAACTATGCGCTGCGCGAGAGCGTGCGCCAGGAGAAAGAGAAGAACCCCGGCGGCACCACGGCGATCTCCTGCTGCGGCGCCAATCCCGGCATGGTCTCGTGGTTCGTCAAGCAGGCGCTGGTCAACCTCGCCACCGATCTCGGGCTCGAATTTGCCGTCCCGGCGGAGCACGACCGCGAGGGTTGGGCGAAGCTGATGCGGAAGGCCGGCGTCAAGGGCATCCACATCGCCGAGCGCGACACCCAGCGCACCAAGAAACCGAAACCGATGGACGTGTTCTGGAACACCTGGTCGGTCGAAGGCTTCATCTCCGAAGGCATGCAGCCGGCCGAGCTCGGCTGGGGCACGCATGAGAACTGGATGCCGAAGAACGGCAGGAAGCACAAGAACGGCTCGCAGGCGGCGATCTTTCTGGAGCAGCCCGGCGCCAACACGCGCGTGCACAGCTGGTGCCCGACGCCCGGCTCGCAATACGGCTTCCTGGTGACGCACAACGAGTCGATTTCGATCGCCGATTTCTTCACCGTGCGCGGCAAGAAGGGCAAGGTGCAGTATCGCCCGACCTGTCACTATGCCTACCATCCCTGCAATGACGCCGTACTGTCGCTGCACGAGATGTTCGGCGCCGCCGGCAAGGCGCAGCCCGTCCACCACGTGCTCGATGAGAACGAGCTGGTCGACGGCGTCGACGAGCTCGGCGTGCTGCTCTACGGCCACGACAAGAACGCCTACTGGTACGGCTCGCAGCTGTCGCTCGCCGAGGCGCGCAAGCTGGCTCCCTACCAGAACGCCACCGGCCTGCAGGTCACCTCAGCGGTGCTCGCCGGCATGGTCTGGGCGCTGGAAAATCCGGCTGCCGGCATCGTCGAGGCCGACGAGATGGATTTCAAGCGCTGCCTGGAAGTGCAACTGCCCTATCTTGGACCGGTCAGGGGCTATTACACCGACTGGACGCCGCTCGATAACCGCCCGGGCCTTTTCCCGGACGACCTCGACAGGGACGATCCGTGGCAGTTCCGCAACATCCTGGTGCGATAGCAGCTTGGGCAACAGCTCCCGCCGCCTTGCAATCGCCCGGAAATCGGGCGATTGAAGACGGGCGGCCTAGAGCGACGTGCGTCCCTTCGGACGCACAAAGTGCGCTCTAGCACTTTGAACGGACGCATCGTGCTTTCCGAAAATCGCAAAGCGATTTTCGGGCCGATGCGAGAGGAGAGGATTTTCAAATGACCATTGCGCGCAAATTGCTTTCGGCAGGCGCTGCGGCAAGCCTTTTGGCGGCTGCGGCCTGCACCACCGGCCCTTCGGAACCGCCGATGTCGGCGGCGCCCAAGGGCGTCGAGGGCAACTGGATCGATGCCAAGGGCACCGGCCTGTCGACCTTCTCGGCCGGCAACTTCACCACCGTCGCCACCGATACCGGGCAGAAACTGTCCGAAGGCAGCTACACCATGACCGGCCCGACCTCGGTCGAGATCCACGGCACCTCGCTGATCCGCCAGACGCCGGTCAGCTTCAACTGCCTGATGATCTCGACCAGTCAGCTCAACTGCACCAGCGCCAGCGGCCAGAATTTCGTGCTGACGCGCCGGGCCTGAGCCGGTAAAGATCGACCTCCTCAAGGACGACGGTGCAAGCCGCCGTCCTTTTTTGTGCCGGCAAACCTGTTCCCGATTTCCGCTTGCATCGGCCAAAACGCGATGTGAACATGACCCGAAGCTGACTGTTATCTTCCAGTCAAGCGAGGGCTTTAAGCACTTCAGGTCAGCTCATCCGGGAGACGAGAATGAAGAAATTTGCCGCCATTGCCGCCCTTTCCGCATCAGCACTTGGCCTGTCGGCGGGAACATCCTTTGCCGACTACACTCTGAACATCCTGCATTTCAACGATTGGCACAGCCGCATCGAAGGCAATAACAAATACGAGTCGACCTGTTCGGCCGAGGAGGAGACCAAGGGCGAATGCATCGGCGGCGCCGGCCGGCTGGTCACCGCGATTGCGCAGGAGCGAAAGAAGCTCGAGGGTCAGAACGTGCTCTTGCTCAATGCGGGCGACAGCTTCCAGGGATCGCTGTTCTACATCACCTACAAGGGTGCTGTGGAGGAGGAATTTCTCAATCAGATGAAGCCCAACGCGGTGACGCTCGGCAACCATGAATTCGACGACGGCGAGAGCGCGCTGGTGCCTTACCTCGACAAGGCGATGTTCCCGGTCGTCAGCGCCAATGTCGTGCCCAACGACAAGTCCGGCGCCAAGGGCAAGGTCAAGTCGTCGATCGTGGTTGAGGTCGGCGGCCAGAAGATCGGCATTGTCGGCGCCGTCACCAACGACACGCCGGAGCTCGCCTCGCCCGGCCCGAACATTGCCATTGCGGACGACGTCAAGTCGATCACCGCCGAGGTCGAGAAGCTGAAGGGAGAAGGCATCAACAAGATCATCGCGGTCACCCATATCGGCTACAACCGCGAGCGCGACGTGATCGCCAAGATCCCGGGCATCGACGTGGTGGTCGGCGGCCACAGCCACACGCTCCTGTCCAACACCGACCCGAAGGCGGCGGGCCCCTATCCGACGATGGTCGACAACCCCGACGGCTACAAGGTGCCGGTGGTGCAGGCGGCGTCCTATTCGAAATATCTCGGCGAGTTCAAGGTCGTCTTCGACGACAACGGCGTCGTCAAGCAAGCGAGCGGCGACCCGATCTTTCTCGACAAGTCGATCACGCCCGATCCTGCCGTGCTCGCCCGCATCAAGGAGCTCGGCGCGCCGATCGAGGCGCTGAAGAACAAGGAGGTCGCCGAGACCACCAAGCCGATCGACGGCAGCCGCGAGAATTGCCGCGCGCGCGAATGCGAAATGGGCAATCTGGTCTCGGATGCCATCCTCGATCGCGTGAAGAGCCAGGGCGTCGAAATCGTCATCTCGAATGGCGGCGGCCTGCGCGCCTCGATCGACCAGGGCACCGTCACCATGGGCGAGGTGCTGACGGTGCTGCCGTTCCAGAACACGCTCGCGACGTTCAAGATCTCCGGCAAGGATCTGGTCGCGGGCCTGGAAAACGGCCTCAGCCAGATCGAGGACGGCGCCGGCCGTTTCCCGCAGGTGGCAGGGCTCAAATATTCCTTCGACAAGTCGGTGGCGCCCAATGCCGGTCGCGTCAAATCGGTCGAGGTGATGGAGAACGGCGCCTGGGCGCCGATCAATCCGGACAAGCAGTATATCGTGGCCACCAACAACTACGTCCGCCAAGGCGGCGACGGCTACAAGGTCTTCGCCGAGAAGGCCACGGATGCCTATGACTACGGTCCGGGCCTGGAACAGGTGGTGGCCGACTATCTCGGCGCGCACCGGCCTTATACGCCGAAGCTCGACGGCCGCATCACCGAGATCGGCGCGACGGTCGCTGCTGCGGAGCCGGCAAAGCCTGCCGAGGCTGCCCCGGCCACGGCGGCACCAGCCAAACAGGCCGAGACGGCGACCGCGACCGCCGAGCCCGCAATGCCGGCTTTGCCATCCAATTCCGGCGACATCGCCGGCACGCCGCCGACCGTTCAGGCCGAGACGACACCGGCAACGTCGGAGGCGGCAAAACCCGCAGAGACCGCTCCGGCGACAGCTGCCCCTACGACCGAACCGGCCAAGCCGGCCGAGACAGCGCCGGCAGAAACCAGCCACGTCATCGCCGCCGGCGACACCTACTGGGACCTGGCCAAGAAAAACTATGGCGACGGCGCCAAATGGAAGCTGATCTCCGAGGCCAACAAGGATTACAGGCCGCGCCGTCTGCCGCTCGGCGCAACGCTCACCATTCCGCCGGCCGCGAAGTAAGCTCCCCGAAAATTCAGGGCACCCGTCCGGGCAACCGGGCGGGTGTTCCGTTTTCAGGTGGGAGCGGGATAAGGTGCGGCCAGACGCGGCATTGAAAAGCAATAGGGCGTCGCTAGTTTTACGGCGCCTGCCCGGAGACCGTTGATGACGCTTGCCAGCCCTGCCGATGCCAAAGCCGCCAAGACCGCAGGTCCGGCGGACGCCGCGCTGGTGAAGCAGGGCAAGATCGGTATCATGCTGATCAATCTCGGCACGCCGGACGGCACCGGCTTCACGCCGATGTGGCGTTATCTCAGGGAATTCCTCTCCGATCCGCGCGTCATCGAGCTCAACAAGGCGATCTGGTACCCGATCCTCTACGGGCTGGTTCTCACCACGCGGCCGAAAAGATCCGGCGCCAACTACGCCAGGATCTGGAACACCGAGAGGAACGAGTCGCCGCTGCGCACCTTCACCCGCTCGCAGGCCGAGAAGCTGGCCGGCGCGCTGGCCGACCTGCCGGACGTCGTGGTCGACTGGGCGATGCGCTACGGCAACCCCTCGACGGCAAGCGTCGCCCGCCGGCTGGTCGAGCAGGGCTGCGAGCGCATCCTTACCTTCCCGGTCTACCCGCAATATTCGGCGACGACTACGGCAACCGCCAACGACCAGTTGTTCCGCGCGCTGATGAAGCTCAGGCATGCGCCGGCGATCCGCAGCGTGCCGCCCTATTACGACGAGCCGGTCTATATCGAGGCGCTCGCCCGTTCGATCGAGAAACATCTGGCGACGCTCGACTTCGAGCCGGAGGTGGTGATCACCTCCTACCACGGCATCCCTAAACCCTATTCCGACAAGGGCGACCCTTATCGCGCGCATTGCCTCGAGACGACGCGGCTGCTGCGGGCAAGGCTGGGATGGGACGAGAAGAAGCTCATCACCGCCTTCCAGTCGCGCTTCGGCGCGCAGGAATGGCTGCAGCCCTACACCGATGTCACCGTCGAGAAGTTGGCGAAGGACGGCGTGAAGTCGATCGCCGTCGTCAATCCGGGCTTTTCCGTCGACTGCATCGAGACGCTGGACGAGATCGGCCGCGAGGCGGCAGAGACCTTCCACCACGCCGGCGGCAGGAACTTCGCCCACATCCCTTGCCTCAACGACAGCGCCGAGGGCATGGCGGTGATCGAGGCAATGGTGCGGCGCGAGCTTTCCGGCTGGGTGTGACCGGTTTCACCGACGCGGTTGAACCCGGTACGCAAAAGCCTTCGCTAACCGATATTCGTGATCACCTGATTGTAACGCTGCGGAAACACACTTAAGTGATTTCGCGAGGTCGCCGCCTTTTGAGGGAGAAACGAAATGGGCTTCAGCGGTTTCGACATTGCCATCATTGTTCTTGTCTTTCTCGTCATCATCCTTCTTTTCAAAGGCATCAAGACGGTGCCGCAAGGCTACAACTACACGGTGGAGCGCTTCGGACGGTACACCAAGACGCTGACGCCTGGCCTCAACATCATCAACCCGATCTTCGAGCGCGTCGGCGCCAAGATGAACATGATGGAGCAGGTGCTCGACGTCCCGACGCAGGAGATCATCACCCGCGACAACGCCATCGTCGGCGTCGACGGCGTCGCCTTCTACCAGGTGCTGAACGCCGCGCAGGCCGCCTACCAGGTGGCCGGGCTGCAGAACGCCATCCTCAACCTCACCATGACCAACATCCGCACCGTCATGGGCTCGATGGACCTCGACGAGTTGCTGTCCAACCGCGACGCGATCAATGAGCGCCTGCTGCGCGTCGTCGACGAGGCGGCGCATCCGTGGGGCATCAAGATCACCCGCGTCGAGATCAAGGACATCAACCCGCCGGCCAATCTGGTGGAATCGATGGGCCGCCAGATGATGGCCGAGCGCGACAAGCGCGCCCAGATCCTTGCCGCCGAAGGCCTGAAGCAGTCGCAGATCCTCGAGGCCGAGGGCCGCCGGGAAGCCGCCTTCAGGGACGCCGAGGCGCGCGAGCGCTCGGCCGAAGCGGAGGCCAAGGCGACGCAGGTGGTGTCGGAAGCCATCGCCAAGGGCGACGTGCAGGCGATCAACTACTTCATCGCTCAGAAATACACCGAGGCGCTGGCCAAGATAGGCTCGTCCAGCAACAACAAGATCGTGCTGATGCCGCTGGAGGCATCGTCGCTGATCGGCACGCTGGGCGGCATCGGCGAGATCGCCAGGGAAGTCTTCAAGAATGACGGCCCTTCGGGCGCGCAGCGTCAGGTTTCACGCCCGCCGCTGGTGCGGCCGAGCGATAACTGATGTGACCCTGTATCGAGCAATTCCAGGAGAAGTGTGAAACGGTTTTCCGTCCGGAATTGCGTCAAAACAAGGAGATAGAGCGGTTCTGCCTTTCCGTGAAACGGTGAACCGCTCTAGCTGGAGAACGTCAATGATCGAGCGCATCGTATCGGAACTCGGTCCCTGGAACTGGATGGTCCTCGGCTTCGTGCTGCTGGTGATGGAGGTCGTGGCGCCCGGCGTGTTCATGCTCTGGATCGGCATCGCGGCCCTCATCATCGGCGCGGTGTCGCTGCTCATCAGCTATGCCGCCATCTGGCCGTGGCAGGCCGAGTTGAATAGCGCCATCTGGACCTGGCAGGTTCAGGTCATCGCCTTCCTCGTCCTGTCCGTCATCTCGGCCTTCGTCGGCAAGAGGCTGACGGCCGCGCGCGCCGGGGAGGTCGACCAGCCACTGCTCAACCGCCGAGGCGCACAGATGGTCGGCCGCACGGCGACGCTCACCGAGCCGATCAAGGACGGCCGCGGCCGCATTAGGTTGGGCGACACGCTGTGGCGGGTTTCCGGCCCCGACCTTCCGGCCGGAACGCAAGTGCGTGTGACGGGGGCCGCCGACACCGATCTTGAGCTGACGGTGGAGGCTGTTTGATTGACCTGTGGCAGCCGGCCTCTGTTGAGATTCAGGTCAGGCCGGAATCACAGATCCTAAGCGGCGCCGATGCGCAGCAGATCATGCAGATGCACGAGCCCCACGGGGCGGCCGCCTTCCACCACCATCAGGCTGGTGATAGCGGAGGCGTTGATCGTTTGCAGCGCCGTCGCCACCAGCGTGTCGGGGGCAGCCGTTTTCGGCTTTCTCGTCATCACCTGATCGACGCTCATCGACAGGAGATCGCTGGCGATGTGGCGCCGGATATCGCCGTCGGTGATGATGCCAATCAGCGTGCCGTCGGCGCCTGTGATCGCCACGCAGCCAAAACCTTTTTGCGACAGCTCGACGATCGCTTCGCGCATGCTGGTGCCCGATGGCACCAGCGGCAGCCGCTCGCCGACATGCATGATCTCGCGCAGTTGCGTGAGATTGGCGCCGAGCTGGCCACCGGGATGGAAGGTGCGGAAGTGATCCGGCGTGAAGCCGCGCGCCTCGAGCAGCGCGATCGCCAGCGCATCGCCCATGACCAGTTGCAGCAGCGCTGACGTCGTCGGCGCCAGGCCATGCGGGCAGGCCTCCGGCGCCGGCGGCAGGAGCAGCACCACGTCGGCCGCCCGCGCCAGCGCCGAGCTCTCGCCGGAGGTGATGGCGATCAGCGGGATGGAGAAGCGCCTGGAATAGGCGACGATGCCCATCAGTTCCTTGCTCTCGCCCGACCACGACATGGCGATGATTGCGTCGTCCCTGGCGATCATGCCGAGATCGCCGTGATTGGCCTCGGCCGGATGGACGAAGAAGGCAGGCGTGCCGGTCGAGGCGAGCGTAGCGGCGATCTTGGAACCGATATGGCCGCTCTTGCCGACGCCGGTGACGATGACGCGGCCTTCGATCCGCGCAATGAGATCGATGGCGGCCGCGAACGGCCCGGCCAGGCCGTTGTCGAGCGCCGCGGCAAGCGCGGCTACGCCGGCCTGTTCCGTGGCCACCGTTCTCAGCGCCGATTCGATCGCAGCCTGACTGTCCGGCCGCTTTCTTTCTGGGGACCCCGCATGCATGGCAGATGCCATTAGCGCTATGTCGCCCGCCTGTCCAACGGAATTCCCGTTTGGCGTGCGTCGCAGGCAGTGGGAACGGCCCGTTTCAACCCTCCGTTAACCATCCCCATTTACGGTCCGGTAAGTATGGCGCGCCTGCGCCGCGCAAGCAGTGGTGACTATGTCGGGGCCCCAGCCTGAAACGAAAAGAGGTCGAAAGGGCATGGCCGTCGGCGCGCTGCTGATGGCGGCGAGCGTTCTTGCCTTGCTGCGCCCCGGGCCGGTCTTCGCGCAGGAAACCGAGCTGCGTGGCGAGGTCTCCGAATCGGCAATCCTGACCGACCAGCAGCGCAAGGCGAGACAATTGCGCGTGCAGGGATCGCAGGATCAGGGAACTCCGGCCACCCAGACGGCTGGAGACCAGACCCTCGCAAACCCCTACCAGCCGGAGAGCCCGGGCGCCGTTCCGGACGACGACCAGACAGCGGACGCGGCGGCGAGCATCTTCGACCAGCCGCAGGCAACCGACGACCCCTTTGCCGACAATCAGACCCCGGCCCGACCGCGCCGGCCCTCGACCGCCAGGCAGCGAACGGCCGATGCCAACACGAAAAGCGACACCAAGGTCGCGGACAAGAAAAAAGCCAAGAAGAAGCCCGGCCAGACGGCCGACAGCACAGTCAGCACGGCGAGCACGGCCGCTCCCACCGGCGACAAGGCCGATCCCGCGGCCACCGGCGACGACGGCACCAACCGCCGCGCCGTCACCATCGACAGCGTCGACCGGCAGAAGCTCGATCCCGGCGCCGAGCGCACCGGGTCGATCGAGGGCCAAAAAGCCAAGCCGGAAGACGATCCTTTCGCCGCCCCCGGCATCAAGGTCGGCACCTTTGTCTTCCGGCCGACGCTGGAGCAGGGCTTCACCGCCACATCCAACGCCGACGCCAGCAGCGGCGGCAGGCCGGCGGTTCTGTCCGAAACGGCGCTGCGTTTTTCCGCCACCTCGGACTGGCGCGAGAATTCGGCCGTCATCGACGGCTACGGTCTCTTCCGCAACACCCTTTCAGGCCAGAAGATCAACGACGCGCGGGGCCGGATCGAGGGCCAGCTCAATGTCGACCTCGATCATGAGCTGCGCGCCATCGCCAAGCTCGGCTATGAAGCGGTGCCGGAATCGGCCTCCTCGCCGGATGCGATCGCCGGCGTCACCTCGCAGCCTTTGCGGCAGACCGTGGACGGCAGCCTCGGCATCGAGAAGGATGTCGGCAAGATGCGCTATACGCTGACCGGCGCGGTGACGCACGATTTCTACGGCGACGCCAAGCTCTCGGACGGCACCGTGCTGTCGCAGAAGGATCGCGACGCCACGCTCTATTCCGCCACCCTGCGCACCGGCTACCAGGTCTCGCCGGCCATCACGCCTTTCGCCGAGGTGGAGGCCGGCCGGCGGGTCTATGACCTGCGTGTCGACAGCAATGGTTTCGCGCGCTCCTCGACGCGGCTCGGCGCGCGCGCCGGCCTCGAGCTCGACATGGACGAAAAGCTCTCCGGCGAGTTCTCCGTCGGCTGGCTGCGCGAAGCGATCGACGATGACCGCTTGCCGGCCAACGCGGGACCATACGTCAATGCCGATCTCAAATGGTCGCCGGAGCGCGGCACCATCATCGGGCTCACCGGAAGGACCACGATCGAAAGCACGACCACTGCCGGCCTGAGCGGCGACGTCCTCTACTCGGGCCGGCTCACCGGCGAGCGGCAGGTGCGCGCCAATCTGACGGCGAATTCGTCGCTTGGGCTCGATTGGCGGGACTACACCGGCTCCGACGGTCACGATCTGATCCTAAGTGCCGAAGCCGGGCTGACATGGTGGCTGAACCGCTATGCCGGCCTCACCACGCGGGTCAGGACGGAGAAGCTCACCAGCAATCTGGCGGGCCGCGACTATGTCGCCAACAGCGTCTATCTTGGCCTGAAGGTGCAGAGGTAGCACTTCGTCATCCTCGGGCGCAGCGGCAGCGAAGCGGACGCGCAGACCCGAGGATGACGAAGCACGGTTGGCCTTAGCCAACACCTAAGAGGCAGTGCCGCGCCGCTCCACCGGCCGCACTTCATCCAGCAGCGTGCGAATAACTCCGGCCATGCTCTCGTTCATGTCGTTGCGCCAGAGCGCGAAAGCGACATTGGCCTCGACGAATCCTTCCGGCGAGCCGCAGTCGAAGGTGCGTCCCTTGTAATGGTAGCCATAGAAGGGCTGCTGCTTTTCCAGCTTCAGCATCGCATCCGTCAGTTGGATCTCGTTGCCGGCGCCCCGCTCCTGGCTTTCGAGGATGCCGAAAATCTCCGGCTGCAGGATGTAGCGCCCGTTGATAAAGAGGTTGGACGGCGCCGTGCCCGGTTTCGGCTTCTCCACCATCCCGGTGATGCGGAAGCCGTGATGGGTGTCCTCGCCACGGCCGACAATGCCGTATTTATGCGCCTCGGCCGGGTCGCATTCCTGCACGGCGATGATGTTGTTGCCGGTCTCCGCGTAAAGGTCGACCATGTCCTTCATGCAGCTCTGTTCCGACTGCATGATCATGTCGGGCAGAAGCAGCGCGAACGGCTCGTCGCCGACCAGCTCGCGTGCGCACCAGACGGCGTGGCCAAGGCCGAGCGGCACCTGCTGGCGCGTGAAGCTGGTCTGCCCAGGCGCCGGCTGCAGCCGCTGCAGGCGGGCGAGCTGGTCATCCTTGCCGCGCTGGGCGAGCGTGTCGTAGAGCTCGAACTGGACGTCGAAGTGATCCTCGATGACCGCCTTGTTGCGTCCGGTCACGAAGATGAAATGCTCGATGCCGGCATCGCGCGCTTCATCGACCACATATTGGATGACCGGCCGGTCGACGACGGTCAGCATCTCCTTCGGTATGGCCTTGGTGGCCGGAAGAAACCGCGTGCCGAGGCCGGCGACCGGGAAAACTGCCTTGCGAACTCGTTTCATGCTGCGTCACCCACCTTTTTGGGGGCCAATTATCCGCTCGGCCACCGGCTCCGCAATCCCCCCGGTCATTTTCGCGCCGGAATGTTGAACTACCGAACGGCCGGGTTGAACATGCAGGCCAAAGCCGCGACCTTTCTTTTCGTTCCGCGCGGCGCCTATGGTAAACCAAATGCTAACCGGGTTCGGCGTTGAATGATCCTTCCTGATTTGACGACGGAGGAAAAGATGTCGGTTCGCAACAGCGCAAGGCGCCTGACGGCGCTGGCGACGGCCGCCGGCTTGACGCTTGCCTTGCTGATGCCGGCCGGACCAGCTTTCGCCGATGCCGGGTTCCGCCAGTGGGTTGCTGGCTTCCGCGCCACGGCCGTCGAAGGCGGCGTCTCGGGCGCTGTCTACGACCAGGCCTTGAGGGGCATCGAGCCCGACCCAGTGGTGCTGGAAAAGGCCCGCACCCAGCCGGAATTCACCGCTCCCGCTTGGGACTATTTTGACAACCGCGTGCATGACCAGGCGGTGGCCAACGGTCAGGCGATGGCCCGCAAATGGAAGCCGTGGCTCGATCGTATCGAGTCGAGGTTCGGTGTCGACCGCAACATCCTTCTCGCCATCTGGTCGATGGAATCGAATTATGGCGAGACCCTCAAGCGCGACGACATCATGCGCAACGTCATCCGCTCGCTGGCCACACTCGCCTATGGCGATCCGAAGCGGTCGCAATATGCCCGTACCCAGCTGATCGCCGCGTTGAAGATCCTGCAGACCGGCGACATCGACGAAAGCCACCTCATGGGCTCCTGGGCCGGCGCGATGGGTCAGACGCAATTCATCCCGACCAGCTATCAGCGCTACGCGGTCGACATGGACGGCAACGGCCGCCGCGACATCTGGAATTCGATTCCCGATGCGCTGGCGACTGCCGCCAACCTTCTGAAGAAGAATGGCTGGCAGGCCGCCAAGACCTGGGGCTACGAAGTGACCCTGCCGGCCGGCAAGCTGCCTGCCGGATCGAAGACGCTGGCGCAATGGCGGGCACTCGGTGTCGTTAGGGCCAATGGCAAGCCGTTCAGGAACCTCACCGACAAGGCGACACTGAAGGTGCCGGACGGCAGGGGCGGCCCGGCCTTCCTGATGATCAGGAATTTCTCGGTCATCAAGGCCTACAACAATGCCGACAAGTATGCTTTGGCCGTCGGCCTGCTCGCCGACGAGATCGGCGGCGGCACCGGCCTTGTGCAGGACTGGCAGCGGCCTTTCACCAAGCTCACCTTCGAGGAGCGGCAGGAATTGCAGAAGCGGCTTTCCGAGCACGGCTATTACGACGGCAAGTTCGACGGCAAGATCGGCGACGGATCGAAGGCCGCCATCATGGCTTATCAGGCAAAGGTCGGCCTGACGCAGGATGGCTATCCGAGCATGGAAGTGCTGAAATGGCTCCGCAAGCAGTAGAGCCGTCCATGGCGTGAAGCATCCTTTCAAATACGGAAAGGATGCTGTAGCGCTTCGGCTTGCGCATGATTTCCCGTGTTCGCAAGGTCATGCGCCAAGGGATGGAGACCTGATTGGTTACGGTTGCGCGTATCCGGCTGATCGTTCGCCGCCTGCCGCTCCTCGTTCTCGCCGCCGCCGTGCTTGCCGTCGCCGGCGCCGGTGCCCTCCACACGCCTGCTTTCGCGCAGGAGGAGGGCAGCGGCTGGTCGCTGCGTGAACTGCTTTTCCCGCGCCGCAGCGAGCGCATCGAGCCGCCGGCCGATATCCAGCCGGCAAGGCCGAAACCCAAGAAGAAACCGAAGCCGCGTCCCCCGGCCGAACCTGAGACGCCGATCGTCGAAAAGGCACCCGACGCTCGTGTCGTGCTTGTGGTCGGCGATTTCCTGGCGGGCGGACTTGCCGAGGGCCTCGACGCTGCCTTTGCCGACAATCCCGCCGTCAGGATTGTCGCGCGCAGCAACGGCTCTTCCGGCTTCGTGCGTGATGATTTCTACAACTGGCCTGTCGAGATCAAGTCGCTGATCGAGACGGAGAAGCCCTCCGTCGTGATCGTCATGCTCGGCTCCAACGACCGCCAGCAAATGCGGGTCGGCGACGTGCGCGAGCAGCCGCGTTCAGAGATCTGGACCAAGGAATATGAGCGTCGCACAGATGCGTTGGGCAAGGCCATTCAGGACGCCAAGGTGCCTTTCCTGTGGGTCGGCATGCCGGCGTTCCGGGTGGCCAAGATGAACTCGGACATGCTGGCCTTCAACGACATCTATCATTCGGCCGCCCAGAGCCACGGCGGCGAGTTCGTCGATGTCTGGGACGGCTTCGTCGACGAGAACGGCGCCTTCGTCACCTCCGGCCCCGACATCAACGGCCAGCCGGTGCGCCTGCGCTCCGACGACGGCATCAACGTGACCAAGGCAGGCAAGCGCAAGCTGGCCTTCTATACCGAAAAGCCGCTGGCGAAGATCCTTGGACTGGCGGCGCCCGGAAGCGTCACCACGGTCTCCGCGCCGGCCGGCGCGCCGGTCGAGGCGCCGAAGCCTGCCGCGGCGCCGGTCGTCGTCGACCGAACTCCGCCGATGCTGCTCAGCGACCCGGCGCTCGATGGCGGCACGGAACTGCTGGGTGCTGCCCAGCCCGCCAAGGCGGATCCGAACCTGCCCGGCGAAAAGCTGACCGTCGAGGGCAAGGCGCCAGCCGCCTCGCCCGGCCGCGCCGACGATTTTTCCTGGCCGCCGAAGACGCCAACTGCTTCCTCGGACGCGACGACGCCGATAAGTCGGTAGCCCGGCGGCGGCATGGAAACGCCTGCAATCGGCTGCAGGCGTGGACGTTTCGACGGTCTCAGCGGGGAAGTACCGTCGATCCCATCAGCGCCTCGTCGATCGAACGCGCCGCCTGGCGGCCCTCGCGGATCGCCCACACCACCAGCGACTGGCCGCGGCGCACGTCGCCCGCCGCATAGAGCTTGTCGATGCTGGTCTTGTAGTCGCGGTCGTTGGCCTCGACATTCTTCGAGCGCCGGCTGTCGGTGACGACCTTTACCTGGCCGTCCAGTTCCTTCATCACGCTGTCGCTCGCAGGTCCGGCAAAGCCGATGGCGATGAAGGCGAGATCGGCGCGAATGACGAATTCGGTACCGGAGATCGGCTTGCGCTTCTCATCGACCTCGCAGCAGCGCACGCCGGTCAGCTGGCCGTCCTCGCCGATGAACTCGAGCGTCGCGACCTGGAATTCGCGTTCCGCGCCTTCGGCCTGGGAAGAGGACGTGCGCATTTTCGTCGCCCAGTAGGGCCAGACGGCGAGCTTGTCCTCCTTCTCCGGCGGCTGCGGACGGATGTCGAGCTGCGTCACGCGCACCGCACCCTGCCGGAAGGCGGTGCCGATGCAGTCGGAAGCGGTGTCGCCGCCGCCGACCACGACGACATGCTGGCCGCCGGCGATGATCGGGTGCGAGGGCCAGGCCACCGACTGGATCGGCTCGCCGCCGACGCGTCGGTTCTGCTGCACCAGATAGGGCATGGCGTCATAGACGCCGCTGAGCTCGTCGCCCGGAATGTTGGCCGGGCGCGGTGTTTCGGAGCCGCCGCAGTAAAGCACCGCGTCATACTCGGCGAGCAGTTCCGAAACCTTCTTGTCGACGCCGACATTGACGCCGCAATGGAAGGTAACGCCCTCACTCTGCATCTGCTCGATGCGGCGATCGATGTAATGCTTCTCGATCTTGAAGTCGGGAATGCCGTAGCGCATCAGCCCGCCCGGCCGGCTCTCGCGCTCATAGACATGCACGTCATGGCCGGCGCGGCCGAGTTGCTGCGCCGCCGACATGCCGGCCGGCCCGGAGCCGATGATGGCGACGCGCTTGCCGGTCTTCTTCTCCGGCGGATAGGGCCGGATGTGGCCAGTCTCGTAGGCCTTGTCGGCGATCGCCTGCTCGACTGTCTTGATGGCGACCGGGATGTCCTCGAGGTTCAGCGTGCAGGCCTCCTCGCAAGGCGCCGGGCAGATGCGGCCGGTGAATTCCGGAAAATTGTTGGTCGAGTGCAGGTTGCGGATCGCGCTCTCCCAGTCGCCATTGTAGACGAGGTCGTTCCAGTCCGGGATCTGGTTGTGGATCGGACAGCCGGTCGGCCCATGGCAATAGGGAATGCCGCAATCCATGCAGCGCGCGGCCTGTTTCTCGACCTCCTTGTCCGACATCGGCAGCGTGAATTCGCGGAAATGCCGGATGCGGTCCGAGGCAGGTTGGTACTTGTGCACCTGCCGGTCGATCTCGAGAAACCCTGTTACCTTGCCCATAGTCCAGTCCCTGCTGTCCGAAGGCGCGCCTTTGCCGCGCACCCGTTAACCCCATAAGGCTGCCATGGCAACCTTCGTTCCGAGGTCAGGATTGTTGGTGAGGATGCCGGCCGGGGCATCGTCTCCCCGGCCATGCCCGAAGCCTATTCCGCCGCCACGCTCATGCGCATGCGTTCCATCTCGATCAGCGCGCGGCGATACTCGACCGGCATGATTTTCCGGAATTTCGGCCGGAAGCTCTGCCAGTTCTCGAGGATCTCGCGGCCGCGCACCGAGCCCGTGTAATGGACGTGGTTCGAGATCAGCTGATAGAGCCGCTCCTCATCGTGGCTGGTCATGTCGCCGGAGACGTCGACCCGCCCCTTGTGGTCGAGGTCGCCGCCGTGATGGAGCAGCTTCTCCATCAGGTCGTCCTCTTCCGGCACGGGCTCCAGTTCCACCATCGCCATGTTGCAGCGCTCGGCGAAATCGCCCTTCTCGTCGAGCACATAGGCGACGCCGCCAGACATGCCGGCGGCGAAGTTGCGCCCCGTTTTGCCGATGACGACGACAATGCCGCCGGTCATGTATTCGCAGCCGTGGTCGCCGACGCCTTCGACGACGGCGACGACGCCGGAATTGCGCACCGCGAAGCGCTCGCCGGCGACGCCGGCGAAATAGGCCTCGCCCTCGGTGGCCCCATAAAGCACCGTATTGCCGACGATGATCGATTCAGCAGCTATGATCTTGGCCTCTTCCGGTGGCCGGATGACGATGCGGCCGCCCGAGAGGCCCTTGCCGACATAGTCGTTGCCGGCACCGACCAGATCGAAAGAGACTCCGCGCGCGAGAAACGCACCGAAGGACTGGCCGGCGGTGCCGGTGAGCTTGACGGTGATCGTGTCCTCGCGCAGGCCCTTGTGCTTGAAGCGCCTGGCGACCTCGCCCGACAGCATCGCGCCCGTCGAACGGTCGACGTTGCGGATCGGCAGCTCGATGGTGACGGGCTGCTTGGCCTCCAGCGCCGGCTTCGCCAGCTCGATCAGCTTGCGGTCGAGCACGTCGTCGATCGGATGCTTCTGCCGCTCGGTCCAGTGCAGCGCCTCGTGCGGCGCGTCGGGCTTGAAGAACATCTTCGAGAAGTCGAGCCCGCGCGCCTTCCAGTGCTGGATCACGTCGCGCTTCTCCAAGAGGTCGGTGTCGCCGATGATCTGGTCGAGATGGGTGAAGCCCATTTCGGCGAGCAGCGCGCGCACCTCCTCCGCCACGTAGAAGAAGAAGTTGATGACGTGCTCGGGCGTGCCCTTGAAGCGCTTGCGCAGCACCGGGTCCTGCGTCGCGACGCCGACTGGGCAGGTGTTCAGGTGGCATTTGCGCATCATGATGCAGCCGGCCGCGATCAGCGGCGCGGTCGAGAAGCCGAACTCGTCGGCGCCGAGCAGCGCGCCGATGACGACGTCGCGGCCGGTGCGCAGGCCGCCGTCGACCTGCAGCGCCACGCGTGAGCGCAGGCCGTTGAGCACCAGCGTCTGATGCGTTTCGGCGAGGCCCATTTCCCACGGGCTGCCGGCATGCTTGAGCGAGGTCAGCGGCGAAGCGCCGGTGCCGCCGTCATAGCCGGAGATGGTGATGTGATCGGCGCGCGCCTTGGCGACGCCCGCGGCAACCGTGCCGACGCCGACCTCCGACACCAGCTTGACCGAGACGTCGGCGGCAGGATTGACGTTCTTCAGGTCGTAGATCAGCTGCGCCAGATCCTCGATCGAATAGATGTCGTGATGCGGCGGCGGCGAGATCAGGCCGACGCCGGGCGTCGAGTGCCTGACTTTGGCAATGGTTGCATCCACCTTGTGACCTGGCAGCTGGCCACCCTCGCCGGGCTTGGCGCCCTGCGCGACCTTGATCTGCATGACATCGGAATTGACCAGATACTCCGCCGTCACGCCGAACCGCCCAGAGGCGACTTGCTTGATCGACGAGCGTTCCGGGTTCCTGCCGCCGCCGGGCAGCGGCAGGTAGCGGTCGGCCTCTTCGCCGCCCTCGCCGGTGTTCGACTTGCCGCCGATGGCGTTCATGGCCCGCGCCAGTGTAGTGTGCGCTTCCCTTGAGATCGAACCGAAGGACATCGCCCCTGTCGAGAAGCGCTTGACGATCTCGGCCGCCGGCATGACGTCCTCGAGCGCAACCTTCTTGCGACCGGTTTCCTCGGCGAGCTTGATCTTGAACAGGCCGCGGATGGTCTGCGCCCGCGCGGTCGCGCTGTCGATCTGCGCCGAATATTCCTTGAAAGTATCCCAGGAACCTTGGCGTACGGCATGCTGCAAGGTGGCGACCGCATCAGGCGACCACATATGCGCCTCGCCGCGCATGCGGAACATGTATTCGCCGCCGACCTCAAGGCTGTTGCGCAGCACAGGGTCGTTGCCGAAGGCGTCCGTGTGGCGGCTGAGCGTCTCGGTCGCGATCTCGTCGAGCCCCACGCCTTCGATCAGCGTCGCGGTGCCGGTGAAATACTTCTCAACGAAATCCGACTTCAGGCCGATGGCGTCGAAGATCTGCGCGCCGCAATAGGACTGGTAGGTCGAAATGCCCATCTTGGACATCACCTTGAGGATGCCCTTGCCAATCGACTTGATGTAGCGGGAAACGACCTCGTATGCGTCGACTTCTTCCGGTAGCTCACCGCGCTTGTGCATGTCGAGCAGCGTGTCGAAGGCAAGATAGGGGTTGATCGCCTCGGCGCCGTAGCCGGCGAGGCAGCAGAAATGATGCACCTCGCGCGGCTCGCCGGATTCCACGACCAGCCCAACCGCCGTGCGCAGCCCCTTGCGGATCAGATGGTGGTGCACCGCCGCGGTGGCGAGAAGCACGGGAATGGCGATGCGGTCCGGCCCGACCTGGCGGTCGGACAGGATGATGATGTTGTAGCCACCGGCAACCGCCGCCTCGGCCCGCTCGCAAAGCCGGTCGATGGCGCCCTGCATGCCCGCCGCGCCCTCGTTCGAGGCATAGGTGATGTCGATCGTCTTGGTGTCGAAGCGGTCTTCGGTGTGGCCGATGGAGCGGATCTTCTCGAGATCGCCATTGGTCAGGATCGGCTGGCGCACCTCGAGCCGCTTGCGGCGCGACGTGCCGACGAGGTCGAAGATGTTCGGCCGCGGGCCGATGAAGGACACCAGGCTCATCACCAGCTCTTCGCGGATCGGGTCGATCGGCGGGTTGGTGACCTGGGCGAAGTTCTGCTTGAAATAGGTGTAGAGCAGCTTCGACTTGTCCGACATCGCCGAGATCGGGGTGTCGGTGCCCATCGAGCCGACCGCTTCCTGGCCGGTGGTGGCCATCGGCGCCATCAGAAGCTTGGTGTCTTCCTGGGTGTAGCCGAAGGCCTGCTGGCGATCGAGCAGGCTGACATCCTTGCGCAGCGCGCGCGGCTCGACCGGCTTCAGATCCTCGAGGATGAGCTGCGTGTTGGCGAGCCAGGTCCTGTAGGGGTGCCTGGTCGCGATCTCCGACTTGATCTCTTCGTCGGAAACGATGCGGCCCTTGGCAAGGTCGATCAGGAGCATGCGGCCGGGCTGCAGCCGCCACTTCTGCACGATCTTGTCCTCCGGCACCGGCAGCACGCCGGCTTCCGAAGCCATGATGACGCGGTCGTCATCGGTGACGATGTAGCGCGCCGGACGCAGGCCGTTGCGGTCGAGCGTCGCGCCGATCTGGCGTCCGTCGGTGAAGGCGACCGCCGCCGGCCCGTCCCACGGCTCCATCAGCGCCGCATGGTATTCGTAGAAAGCCTTGCGGTCGGCATCCATGAGCTTGTTGCCGGCCCAGGCTTCCGGGATCAGCATCATCATGGCGTGGCTGAGCGTATAGCCACCCTGGAACAGGAATTCGAGCGCGTTGTCGAAGCATGCGGTGTCGGACTGGCCTTCATAGGAGATCGGCCAGAGCTTCGAGATGTTGTTGCCGAACAGCTCCGAATCGACCGAGGCCTGGCGTGCCGCCATCCAGTTGTTGTTGCCGCGCACCGTGTTGATCTCGCCGTTATGCGCGACCATGCGGTAGGGATGCGCCAGCTTCCAAGACGGGAAGGTGTTGGTCGAGAAGCGCTGGTGGACGAGGATCAGCGCCGTTTCGAAGCGCGGGTCCTTGAGGTCCTTGTAATAGGCGCCGACCTGGTAGGCGAGGAACATGCCCTTGTAGACGATGGTGCGCGCCGACAGCGACACGCAATAGGCGCCGATGTCCTTGTTGTCGTTCTCGGCATAGATGCGGCCCGAGATCACCTTGCGCAGCAGATAGAGCCTGGCCTCATACTCCTCGTCGTCCGGAATGTCGGCCGTGCGGCCGATGAACACCTGGCGATGGAACGGCTCGGACGCGACGATCTCCGGCGCCTTCGACAGCGACGAATTGTCGACCGGCACATCGCGGAAGCCGATGAGCGGCAGTCCTTCGGACTGCGCCGATTCGGCGATGATGTCCTCGATATGGGCGCGCAGCGCTGCGTCCTGCGGCATGAACCAGTGCCCGACGCCGTATTGGCCGGCCGGGGGAAGCTCGATGCCCTGGGCCGCCATCTCCTCGCGGAAGAACTGGTCCGGGATCTGTACCAGCACGCCTGCGCCGTCGCCGACCAGCGGATCGGCGCCGACAGCGCCGCGATGGGTGAGGTTCTCCAGCATCGCCAGGCCGTCCTTGACGATCTGGTGCGACTTCACGGCCTTCATGTTGACGATGAAGCCGACGCCGCAGGCGTCATGCTCGTTGCGCGGATCGTAGAGGCCTCGCGCCGTCAAGCCTCCGGTCTGGCCATTGGTCGGGCGAATCGGATTTTTGACGGCTGCCGCTTTCGTCTGCGCGGCCTGGCCGTTGATCGCAGATGGCGTCAGTTCCGTCATCGTCCTATCCTCCGTTTCCGCCCGCTTGGCGTTGCTTTGCCTGGGGGCGCTGGTTTGCCTTGGGAAGCGCAATGCTTCCCCTTCATCCTTGCTGCACGTCTCGCGAAATTCTTGCCGAACCATACGGCTATACGCCCGGTTCGCATCCGGTATCGTACAGGCCAGAGCGGAGCCGTCTACCCGCCGCTCGCGACAATGGCCGGAATGGCAGCGATGATATGCCAATCCAGCCTGTTTTGCGCGACAAAATAAGACAGCACTACTGTCCTAAATTTTTTATGGCAGAATTCAGGCCCTCACACAAGACCGATTCACAAAAATCTTGGCCGCGGCGCGACACAAAATTTCGTGACACGCCCGCAAAACGTAAGCTTCGGTCTCCGCCCTTTTCGACTGTCCGCTGGCTTTACCGCTTTGGCGACATTTGGCCCTTGCGCTTGGAAGATCAAAGCGTTCAAGTCGCGCCCGCTTCCATAAACCAGCTGCGAGCCTTTCGATGTTTTTTGCATCCGACAACTGGGCGGGCGTCCATCCCGACATTTCGGCCAACCTGTCCCGGCACGCAGCCGGCATCGCCACCGCCTATGGCGATGGCGACCTCGACCGCGCCGTCTACCGGCGCTTCAGCGAGATCTTCGAGCGGGACGTTGAGGTGTTCTTCGTCGCGACCGGCACGGCAGCCAATGCGCTTTCGATGGCGTCGATGAACCGCATCGGCGGCATCGCGCTTTGCCATTCCGAAGCGCATATGAATGTCGATGAATTCGGCGCGATGGGTTTCTATAGCGGCGGCGCACGCATGGCGCCGGTTCCAGGTCCCTTGGGGCGCATGAGCCCGCAGGCCCTCGACAAGGCCATCAAGCGCTATTCGCAAGACCTTGCGCCTGCCGGCCAGCCGATGGCGGTGACCATCACCCAGGCGACGGAGGTCGGCACGGTCTATACCGTCGACGACATCAACGCGATCGCCGAGGTTAGCCGCAGGCATAAACTGCCGCTGCATATGGACGGCGCGCGCTTTGCCAACGCGATTGCTGCGACCGAAGTCACGCCGGCGGAAATGACCTGGAAAAGCGGCGTCGACCTCATCTCCTTCGGCGGCACCAAGAATGGCTGCTGGATGGCCGACGCGGTCGTGATCTTCAACCCGGAAGTCGGCCGCGATCTACGCCTGCTTCGCCAGCGCGCCGGACAGACTTTTTCCAAGGCTCGCTTCATCTCGGCCCAGTTCGAGGCCTATTTCACCGACGATCTGTGGCTGAGGATGGCGCGCCATGCCAATGCGACGGCGGCGCACCTGGCCGAGACGATCGAGGATGCGCCGGCGGGCAGGCTTGCCTGGCTACCGCAAGCCAACGAAGTGTTCGCGATCCTCGACCGCGCCGTTGCCGAGAAGCTGCAGGCCGCCGGCGCCAAATTCTATGAATGGGGCGTGCCGCTCGGTTTTGACGGCCATCTCGGCGACAATGAAGCGATCTATCGCTTCGTCGCCAGCTTCGCGACCACGACTGGGGAGGTCGACCGCCTCGGCGCCTTGCTCGCCGGATAGCTGGAGCTGAACCGCTTCTCGCAAAAAAGCGGCGCCTCTCGGCGCCGCTTTCGTCTCGGGAGGGAGACGTGTCTGTAATGGAGCGCGCGAGTTACGCGGCCGCCTTGGCCTCGATCTGCTTGGCCTTGTCCGAAGACGAGGTGATCGCGATCTTGCGCGGCTTGAGCTCCTCGGGGATGTTGCGCTTGAGGTCGACGAAGAGCAGGCCGTTCTTCAGCGTAGCGCCCTCGACCTCGACATGGTCGGCGAGCTGGAAACGGCGCTCAAAGGCGCGCGAGGCAATGCCGCGATAGAGCAGCTCGGAACCTTCGCCGTCGTTCTCTTGCTTGCGCTCACCCTTCACGGTCAGCACGTTGCGGTGCGCCTCGATCGCGATCTCGTCTTCCGAGAAGCCGGCAACCGCCATCGAGATGCGATAGGCGTTCTCGCCGGTGCGCTCGATGTTGTAGGGCGGATAGGTCTGCGCGCTCTCGGGCTGGCCGAGCGAGTCGAGCATGGTGAACAGCCGGTCGAAACCGACGGTTGAGCGATAAAGCGGGGAAAAATCAACGTGACGCATGATGTGTTCTCCTGTTGAGCAACATGGTTTGCGTGTGGCCGGTGCGAAACCCTCGAAAGGCGTCCCGGATGGGCCAGCGGCCCCGACAATCGGCGGCCACAACCCTCATTTGGGAAGCGGAAAAAGTCATTTCAAGGCTTTCGGCCGATGCATGTCGCCCAAAACCGCAGAACGGTTCCGGGAAAACGACATGCATCAAAACAAGGACTTATGGCGCACCACCGGATCCGGTCGCCGCGCGACGCTTTCGCAAAGCCGCCGCAAAAGCCGCGCCTTGATGAACGGCAGATGAACCGCGGCTTCGGCATCCGTTCAGCCACGGGTCGCTAAGCTGCAGCCAAGATGACAGACAAGCGGCGCCGCCATCCCGCGCCGCGACGAGGCCGAACCGGGTGCAACGTCCCTTCCTCCCGGATCGACAGAGGCCGGAAGCGCGCCGCAGGCACTTCCGGCCTCCCGTTCTCACGAAAGCGCGCAAATCCCCGGAACGCCTTTGCTTTTGGCGCATGGCCGTCTATCACCATGGCGACGCCTGGCCCGTTCGGGCAAAGAGCAATCAACGAAGCGCCGAATGACGGATCTTTTCTACCTGACTGAGGGCAATCCGCCGCCGCAGAACGCCGCCGGCGGCTTCTTTACCACCCGCGACGGCAAGAAGATCCGCTATGGCGTGTTCGCCGCGGCCGCGCGCCCGCTGCAGGGCACGGTGGTGCTGCTGACCGGCCGCAACGAGTGCATCGAGAAATATTTCGAGACCATCCGCAATCTTGCCGACCGCGGCTTCGGCGTCGCCATCCTCGACTGGCGCGGCCAGGGTGATTCCAGCCGCCTGCTGCGCGACCGGCAGCGCGGCTATGTCCGCAGCTTCCGCGACTATACCCGCGACCTCGAGCAGTTCTTCGAGGAGATCGTGCTGCCGGATTGCCGCGGCCCCTATTACATCCTTGCCCATTCCACCGGGGCGGTGATCGCGCTGCTTGCCTCGCCGTCGATGGTCAACCGGGTGCGGCGCATGGTGCTGATCGCGCCCTTCCTGGCCGTTCCCGACCTGTCGGTTTCGATAACCACGGTCCGGCGCGTCTGCGCGGTGTTCTGCGCGCTGGGCCTCGGCCGTCTCTATGCCGCCTGGGGACCGCGGCCGAAATTGCCGCCGCCCTTCGATGCCAACAAGGTGACCTCGGATCCGGAGCGCTACCGACGCAACACCGGCATCTATGAAGCCTGGCCGCAGTTGGGTCTCGGTGGTCCGACCATCCGCTGGCTGAAGGCCGCCGCCGAGGCCTCCGAGGCGGTCAGCGATCCCGACTTCATGGCCAGGATCCAGGTGCCGACGCTGATCGTCGCCGCCGGCGGCGATCAGGTCGTCTCGACCAAGGCGGTCGAATCCTACGCCCGGCGGCTGCGCGTCGGCTCGCTGTTGATGATCGATGGCGCGCATCACGAGATCCTGCAGGAAAAGGATCTATTCCGCGAGCAGCTGCTCGCGGCCTTCGACGCTTTCATTCCCGGAACCGGCGACTCTGTTTGACCGCTTCGCCAGCATACCGGTGATGCGGGCCGGGCCAGCCCCCGACTGGCGCGAACGTCACAACCCGGCCTGGCTCGGCTCCCTCGCCATGTCCGGGCGCGTTCGACCCCTTATTCCCGTTCAGGCGCCGAGCGCTAGGTTGCTGCCCAAAGAGGTCGGACGCCAGTCGACAAGAATCGGGAGACATGGATCGGGAGAAACGGCCATGAACGCATTGAACACGCTGTCGCGTCAGGGGCATCGCCTGCTGCAGATCGGCGTCGCCCTGCTGCTGTTTTCGTCATTCGAAGGCTTCGCGATACCGTATCTCGCCGCACCGCGGCTCGGACTGTCCGCGCACACGCTCAGTGCCCTGCAGGGCATTCTCCTGCTGGCGCTGGGTCTCACGTGGCCAAGGCTCAATCTCGGCGCGGCGATGTCGCGGGCTGCGTTCTGGCTCCTGATCTATTCGGCCTTGGCGATCCTCGCGGCCTACGTGATCGCCAGCGCTTCGGGGGCCGGCAACGAGACAATGCCGTTGGCGGCCGGAGCCTTCCACGGGAGCGCCCTTCAGGAAGCCGTGATCAAGGTCGTGGCGTATTCGTCCGCGCCGACCGGCCTCATTTCTTTCGCGCTCGTTTTGTGGGGCCTGCGTCTCACAGGCGCCCAGGCCGCCGACGGCTGAGAACAGCTATGTGCGCTGCGGTTTCCGCCGCGCACAGACATTGAGGCGTAGCGGATGCTTAGCCGCGCAGCGCCGCCATCGCCGCGGCGTGCAGTTCGGGCGTTGCCGCCGCCAGTATGTCACCACCCTTTTCCGCCGGCCCGCCCTCGAAGGTGGTGACGACACCGCCCGCCTTCTCGATGATCGGGATCAGCGCCACGATGTCGTAGGGCTTCAAGCCTGGATCAGCGACGATGTCGACGCTTCCCGCCGCGATCATGGCGAAGGCGTAGCAGTCCGTACCGTAGCGGGCGAGTTGCACCTGCTTCTCGAACTCATCGTAGCGGCTGCGCGCTTCGCCCTTGAACAGCGCCGGCGTGGTGGTGAACAGCGTCGCCTTGGCGAGCTCCGTCGTCTTGCGGGTCGCGAGCTTGCGCGGACCGCCCGGCCCTTCATAGTGCGCGCCGGAAGCGTTGGCATAGAACAGCTCGCCGGTGAAAGGCTGCGACATCAGGCCGGCGACGGCGTCGCCGTCGACCGTCAGCCCGACCAGCGTTCCCCAGACCGGCAGGCCGGAAATGAAGGCGCGTGTGCCGTCGATCGGGTCGATGACCCAGACATGCCGGCGCGAAATGTTTTCGCTGCCATGCTCCTCGCCGAGAATGCCATGATCGGGATACTCCGCCGCGATCAGCGCCCGGATCGCCCGCTCCGCCTCGCGATCGGCCTCCGTTACCGGATCGAAGCTCTCCGCCTCCTTGTTGGCGACCGCGCCCTGGCTGCGGAAGCGCGGCAAGGTCTCGGCGGCGGCGGCACGCGCGATGCGCCGAATGAAGTCGATGCTGATATCCAACTCATTCTCCCATTGCGGCAGCCGCTGTTCCTGCCGGATGAGAGGCGCGAAGCGGACCTAGCGCCCCTCTTCTGTTGCCCCGATGTCACACTTCAGCCGCCGAAACGGAATTTGCACATCATATTGAATTAAAAAAGCCCGAAGTCGATTGACATTTGTGCATCGCACAATAGTTTTGTCATCGGACAGCTTATCCTGTCCATGCCCTCCTTGGGCGTTTCCTCCCTAGACTTCGACCGTGTCGTGAAAACGATGCGGTCTTTTTTTCAGCCGCGAACCGCAACGCGGGCGTCATTCCGCGGCGAGCGGCAGATCGACGAAATGATGGTCGGGCATCGACATCAGGTCGGCCGAAAAACGCGTCAGGTCGTCGGCAAGCGCGTCGAAGCCGGCCGATTTCTGGAACGTCCGCTCGTTCATGTAAAGGCCGCGATTGACCTCGATCTGCAGCGCGTGCAGATGGCGCGCCGGCCGGCCGTAATGCTCGGTGATGAAGCCGCCGGCATAGGGCTTGTTGTGCGCGACCGCGTAGCCCATGCCGGCGAGCAGGCCGATCGCCCTCTCGGTCAGAGCCGCGCTGGCGGAAATGCCGAAGCGATCGCCGATGATGAAATCCGGCCGCACGCCGTTGTCGCCGACCCGAATGCTGGCCGGCATTGAATGGCAGTCGATGAGCACCGCATAGCCGAACCTAGCATGGGTCCTGGTCAATAGCCGCTTCAGCGTCTCGTGATACGGCTTGTAGACGGCTTCGATGCGTCCAACGGCCTCGGCCAGGGGCAGGCGCCCGGGATAGATGTCCAGCCCCTCCCCCACCAGCTTGGGCACCGTGCCCAGCCCGCCCGCGACGCGGGCCGAGCGGATGTTGCAGAAGGACGGCACGGGCTCCGCGAACATGCGCGGATCGAGTTCCCAGGGCTCGCGGTTGACGTCGAGATAGGCGCGCGGAAAATTCGCCGCCAGCATCGGCGCGCCGAGCGCGACGGCGCCGCCAAAGAGCTCCTCCACATAGCAATCCTCCGACCGGCGTATGGCGGTGCGGTCGAGCCGCGCCATGGCGAGGAAGCGCTCGGGATAATGGCGGCCGCTATGCGGCGAACTGAAGAGGAAAGGGACGCGTTGCTCGGCGCCCGATCGGATTTCGAAGGGTGGTACGACCGAAAAATCCTCGGCTGCCGTCTTCAATTTGAACGAACCAGGAAGAAGCACTGCATCATGACGCAAAACTGCCATCTTGCGCCCGGCATGTCCAGCATTTCAGCCGCACGAAACGGCTGGCTGAAGTGGCGCAGACGGGCCATTGTTCACTTGATGTTTACCGTCTCGTCCTCATATACAGGATGGTTAACGGCCTGCCGGGCGGCAGGCCTGGAGCGGGTGATTCGGACGGGACAAGATGGCACGCATACTGCTGGCGGAAGACGACGACGACATGCGCCGCTTCCTCGTCAAGGCGCTGGAACGAGCAGGTTACCAGGTAAGCGATTTCGACAACGGCGCCAGCGCCTATGAGCGGCTGCGCGAGGAGCCTTTCTCGCTGCTTCTGACCGATATCGTCATGCCCGAGATGGACGGGATCGAGCTCGCCCGCCGCGCCACTGAGATCGATCCGGACTTGAAGGTGATGTTCATCACCGGCTTCGCCGCCGTCGCGCTCAATCCGGATTCCAAGGCGCCCAAGGACGCCAAGGTGCTGTCGAAACCCTTCCATCTGCGTGACCTCGTTAACGAGGTCGAGAAGATGTTGCAGGCGGCCTGAGATATTTTCCGGCAACACATCGGCGGCCTTCCGCCGGTGCGGCAAAGCGAAGCCTTATTTTCGCATTTCTATTGACGCGCCGGACCAAAAATGGTGTATGCGCGGCTTCGGATGGGCGTGTAGCTCAGCGGGAGAGCACTGCATTGACATTGCAGGGGTCACAAGTTCAATCCTTGTCACGCCCACCATCCAGCCAAATCTAGGATCACGGCAATAGGCAATAGGGCTTGCCGCTGCGTAGCCGGGTTCCCCAACTGCCCTACTACTCCCTCATCGAATCATTGTGGCGTCAGATCGGGCGAATGACCGGTATTGCCGCCACCGCCGCCCCCTGCCTTCATGGCACGGCGCATCGCCAATGCCGCAATATTTGACGCTGTCGGTGAGGTGCGCTTGAGATTGCGGGAAGCGAAAAGGCGTATCAGACGCCCGCGACGGCGCAGAGGGCTTTCATCCTGGCGACGGCGCGCTCGGGATCGGCCAGCAAGCCGGCCTGATCGGCAAGGCGAAACACATCCGCGTAGTGGCAGATGCCGCGTGCCGACTGCATGCCGCCGACCATGGTGAAATGATCCTGGTGGCCGTTCAGCCAGGCCATGAAGACGATGCCCGCCTTGTAATATTCGGTCGGCGCCTCGAAGATCTTGCGCGACAACGGCACGGTCGGCGCCATCAGCGCCTCGTAGCCGGCCCGGTCGCCCGCGCCGAGCCTGGCCAGCGCGGCGTTCGCCACCGGGGCAATGGCATCGAAGATGCCGAGCAGCGCATGCGAATGCCGCTTGCCGTCACCCGCGATCAACTCGGGGTAGTTGAAATCGTCGCCGGTGAACATCACCACGCCCTCGGGCAGCCGGTTGCGCAGCAGCACCTCCTTGCCGGCGTCGAGCAGCGATATCTTTATGCCCTCGACCTTGCCGGCATGCCGCTCGATGATGGCAACGACCGTCTCCAGCGCGGACTCGAAATCCCGGCTGCCCCAATAGCCCTCGAGCGCCGGATCGAACATGTCGCCCAGCCAGTGCAGGATGACCTTGCCGGAGGCTTGGCTGAGGATGCGGTCGTAGACGCGGGCGTAGTCATCGGGGCCCTTGGCCACAGCGGCCAGCGCGCGGCTTGCCATCATGATCGCCTTGCCGCCCTCGCCTTCGATAAAGGCGAACTGCTCCTCATAGGCGCGGATCACGTCGTCCAGCGTCCCTGCCGCCGTTGGCGCCAGATGGTCGGTGCCGGCACCGGAAGCAAGATCGGCGCCCGTCACCGTGCGCGCCTCGGCGATCGAGCGGCGGATCAGTTCCTTCGCACTCGCCCAGTCGAAGCCCATTCCGCGCTGCGAGGTGTCCATCGCCTCGGCGATGCGGAAACCGAGCCGCCACAGATGATGGCGGAAGGCCATCGTCTTGTCCCAGTCGACCGCCGGCTGCGCCCAGGGATCGGTCATGGCGAAGGGGTTGGCGACGACATGGGCCGCCGCATAAGCGATGCGTGGGAAATCCGCGCCGATGACGGGCTCCACCGGTTGGCCGACCAGCCGGTAGCCGACACGGTCGCCATTCTCCGCAGGCAGGATGATGTCCATGGAAAGCTCCCTTTGCGGCAGCCTATAGATGGAACGTTCCAATAAATCAAGAACCTTTTATGATTCTGGAACTGAAGCGATCCAATGCTGCATCGCACCACCAAAGCCTTAAGTTTGTTCGCTATCGGTCACATTTTCAATTTCGGCGAGATTCCCAATTGACTCCCGCTTGATGTGAGGTTTAGAACGTTCCAATAAATTTTGCACCAGAACGCGGAGGAAAGCAGGGAGATGGCCAGCCGGGCCAAGGCGACGATCCTGGACATTGCCCGCGAAGCCGGCGTGTCCAAATCGACGGTATCGCTCGTGCTGCAAGGCAGCGGGCTCATCCGGCCTGAGACCGCGGTCAAGGTCCGCAAGGCGATCGAGGATGTCGGCTATGTCTACAACCGCGGCGCCGCCAATCTGCGCAAGGCCCACTCCAACGTCATCGGCATGGTGATCAACGATCTCACCAATCCCTTCTTCGCGGAGCTTGCGGTCGGCATGGAGCGCGTCTTCCAGGCGGCCGGCATCGTGCCCTTCATCGCCAACACCGCCGAAAATCCCGTTCGCCAGGAAGAGGTGCTGAAATCGTTGATGGAGCAAGGCGTCGCCGGCCTGATCGTCTCACCGGCGCGCGGCACCACGCCTGGCGCCTTCCGCCGCATCGAGACCGCCGGCGTGCCGATCGTCTTCACCATGCGCCGGTTGCCCGAGAGCCGCATTCCGGTAATCGCGCCGGACAACCATCGCGGCGCCTTCATCGCCACCGAGCATCTGATCGGCAAGGGCCACCGCCGACTGGCTTTCTTCGGCGGTTCGTCCGACCTCGTGGTTTATCAACAGAGGCTGGGCGGCTTTCTGGAGGCTTGCGAAACGCTGGCGATCCCCGTCGCCGACAGAACGATCGTCGAGGGCGAGACCAGCCGCAAGGGTGGCATGACCTGCCTGGAGACCGCGCTTGCAGCGGCTGAGCCGCCAACAGCTGCCCTTTGCTTCAACGACGCCGTCGCTTTCGGCGTGATGCTGGCGCTGCGCAAGCGCGGCCTCGAGGCCGGGACGGACTTCGCCGTGGTCGGCTTCGATGACGTGGCCGAGGCCGAGCATTATATGCCGGCGCTGACCAGCGTGGCCGTCGATACCGCCGGCCTCGGCGAGCGCGCCGCCCATGTTATGCTGAAAATGATCCAGTCGCGCACAACGCGCGCCGAGGACCATATTGGCGCCGTCAGCCTCGTCGTCAGGGAAAGCTGCGGCCCGAGCCGCAACGCGCGCGGCGCTGGAGCGGGAGACGCGGCATGGGCGTGAGATGGGGCTTGATTGGCGCGAGCACGATCGCCAGGCAGTTCATGATCAATGCCATTCGCGCGCAGGCCGACGGCGAGGTTGCCGCCGTGATGAGCTCCAGCTCAGAGCGGGCTCAGGCCTACGCCAGGGAAAACGGCATACCGGCGGCCGTCTCGACCCTCGATGCGCTGCTTGGCTCGGACGTCGACGCCGTCTACATCTCGACCACCAACGAACTGCACCGCGAACAGGGGCTTGCCGCGATCAAGGCGGGCAAGCATGTGCTTTGCGAGAAGCCGCTGGCGCTGACCAGTGCCGATGCGCGCAGCATGGTCGCCGCCGCCAAGAAAGCCGGCATCGTGTTCGGCACCAACCACCATCTGCGCAATGCCGGCGCCCACCGCGCGATGCGCGAGGCAATCGCGGCCGGCCGCATCGGCAGGCCGATTGCGGCGCGCGTCTTTCATTCCGTCTACCTGCCCGAGAACCTGCAGGGCTGGCGCATCGCCAGGCCCGAAGCCGGCGGCGGCGTGGTGCTCGATATCACCGTGCATGATGCAGACACGCTGCGCTTCGTGCTCGGCGACGACCCGGTCGAGATTTCGGCCTTCACGCAGTCGGCCGGCATGGCCGGTGGTGGCCTGGAGGACGGCGCCATGTGCATCTGGCGTTTCAAGTCCGGCGTCATCGCGCAATCGCACGAGGGCTTCACGACGAAGTTCGCCGGCACCGGCTTCGAGGTGCATGGATCGGAAGGCTCGCTGATCGCCACCAATGTGATGACGCAGAAGCCGGTCGGCTCGGTTCTGCTGCGCACGGCGAGCGGCGAGGAAGAGCTGACCTTCGACCGCGAGGACCTTTACACCCGTTCGCTGCGCCAGTTCCATGCCGCGATCCGCGGCGAGGGCCAGCCTTCGGCCACCGGCGAGGACGGCATATGGTCGCTCGCATCGGCTGAAGCAGCGCTGCAATCGTCGAAGGCCGGCAAGGCGGTGACCATCGACCCACAACTCGGGAGCCTCGCGTGAGCAAGCTCGTCTCGGCGGCCCATGCCGCCAGCCTGATCAAGGACGGCATGGTCGTCTCGGTGTCGTCGTCGAGCGGACTCGGCTGCCCGGACGCCGTGCTTGCCGCGATCGGCGAGCGCTTTGATACGGAAGGCCATCCGACGGCTATCACCACGCTGCACCCGATCGCCGCCGGCGACATGTACGGCATCAAGGGCATCGACCATCTCGCCAAGCCGGGCCTGTTAAAGCGCACGCTTTGCGGCTCGTACCCCTCCGGCCCTTCCTCCGCCGAGCCGCCGCAGATCTGGAAGATGATCGGCGACAATTCGGTCGCCGCCTACAACGTGCCGTCCGGCATCCTGTTCGACATGCATCGTGAGGCGGCCGCAAAACGGCCGGGCGTGCTGACCAAGGTCGGCCTCGACACATTTGCCGACCCGCGCCACCAGGGCTGCGCCATGAATGCGGCCGCCAGCGAGCCGATCGTTTCGGTTCAGCAGTTCGACGGCGAGGAATGGCTCTATTTCCGCGCCATCATCCCCAACATCTCGATCATTCGCGCTACTTCCGCCGACGAGCGCGGCAACCTCACCTATGAGCATGAAGGCGCCTATCTCGGCGGGCTGGAACAGGCGTTAGCTGCCCGCAACAATGGCGGCATTGTCATTGCGCAGGTGAAGCGAGTCGTCGAGAACGGCACGCTGAAGCCGCATGATGTGCGCGTGCCGGGCGTCCTGGTCGACCATATCGTCGTCGTCCCCGATCAGTTGCAGACGACGCAGACGCCTTACGACCCGGCGATCTCGGGCGAGATCTTCCGGCCGCTCTCTACCTTTCGCACTCCGGAGATGAACGTCCAGAAAGTCATCGCGCGCCGCGTCGCCATGGAGTTGCGCGACGGCATGGCCGTCAACATCGGCTTCGGCATCTCCGCCAACGTGCCACGCATCCTCTTGGAGGAAGGCCAGCACGGCAAGGTCACCTGGGTGATCGAGCAGGGCGCGGTCGGCGGCGTGCCGCTGCTCGACTTCAAGTTCGGCTGCGCCTCCAACGCCGAGGCGATCATGCCTTCGCCGCACCAGTTCATCTACTTCCAGGCCGGCGGCTTCGATGCTACGCTGCTCTCCTTCCTGCAGATCGACCGCCACGGCTCGGTCAATGTGTCGAAGCTCTCGGCAAGGCCGCATGTCACGGCCGGCGCCGGCGGCTTCGTCGACATAACCGCGCGGGCGAAGAAGATCGTCTTCTCCGGTTTCTTCAACGCCGGCGCGAAACTCTCGCTGGCCGATGGCGCCATCCGCATCGACCAGGAAGGCAAGGTCAAGAAAATCGTCGAGGAGGTCGAGCACATCTCCTTCTCCGGCAAACGCGCGGTCGCGCAAGGCCAGGACATCACCTATGTCACCGAGCGCTGCGTGATGAAGCTGACGCCGGTCGGGTTGATGGTGACCGAGCTGGCGCCCGGCATCGATCTCGAACGCGACGTGCTGGCGCAGGCCGACATTCCGCTCGCGGTCGCCAACGACCTCAAGGTCACGCCTGCCGCACTCTATCAGGATCGGCCGATCGGCCTTTCGCTCAATGGCGGCGCCTCGCTTGGAGGCGCGCATGACTGAGCGACTCGTCACCTTCGAGCAGGACGGCGCCATCGGCATCGTTACGCTGCGCCGGCCGGAAAAGTTCAACGCGCTCGACATTCCGATGCTGCGCGCGCTCGAAGCAGCACTGGATGAGGCAGATCTGGCCGAGGGCGTCCGCGTCGTGCTGATCCGTGGCGAAGGCAAGGGCTTCTGCGCCGGCGGCGACGTCGAGGCCTGGGGCGCGATGAGCGCCGCCGATTTCCAGGTACAATGGGTCCGCTATGGCCACCGCGTCTTCGACCGGCTGGCGCGGCTCAGGCAACCGACCATCGCCGTGCTCTCCGGCCATGCGCTGGGCGGCGGGCTGGAATTGGCCGCGGCCTGCGATTTCCGCGTCGCCGAAACTCAGGTAAAGCTCGGCTTCCCTGAAACCTCGATCGGCGTCGTGCCCGGCTGGTCCGGCACGCAGCGTGCGGTGCGCCGCTTCGGCGCGCAGGCGGTGCGGCGCATGGCGATTGGCGGTGAGATTTTCCCGGCGGCCGACGCGCTTGCGCTCGGCATCGTCGATCGCGTCGTCGAGACCGGCCAGGCACTGGAGAATGCGAAGGTCTGGGGAGAAAAGATCGCCGAGCGCGGTCCGCTGGCGACCGAGGCCGCCAAGCTGATGATCGGCATAGCCGAAGGCGAGGAAAGCGCGGCAGCAACCGAGGCACTCGCCAGCGGATTCATCGCGCTGACGGGCGACCTCAAGGCCGGCGTAAGCGCCTTTAAGGGCAAGCGGAAGCCGGCCTTTTCGAGATCCTAGAGGAATTCCGATGAACGCACCTCTCAACATTGCCATGCCGGCTGAGGCGTCCCAGGCGCCGAAGACCTACAAGCTTTTGATCGACGGCAAGCATTTGGACGCCCGCGACGGCCGCACGATCGAACGCAGCAGCCCCGGCCACGGCTTTGCCGTTTCGCGTTATGCCCAGGCGGGCGCCGCGGAAGTGGAAGCCGCGGTGCAGGCCGCGCACAAGGCTTTCGAGTCCGGCCCATGGCCGCGCATGAAAGCCTCCGAACGCGCCGCTGCGCTGCTCAAGGCGGCCGACCTGATCGAAACCCGGCTGGAAGAGATCGCCCGGCTTGACGCGCTGGAATCCGGCAAGCCAATCGCCCAGGCGCGCGACGAGATCGGCGGAGCCGTCGACATCTGGCGCTATGCCGCCTCGCTCGCGCGCACGCTGCATGGCGAGAGCTACGCCAATCTCGGCGACTCCATGCTGGGCGTGGTGCTGCGCGAGCCGATCGGCGTCGTCTCGATCATCACGCCGTGGAACTTCCCCTTCCTGATCGTCAGCCAGAAACTGCCCTTCGCGCTTGCCGCCGGCTGCACAGCGGTGGTGAAGCCGAGCGAGATGACATCCGCCTCGACCTTCGTGCTCGGCGACATTCTGCTTGAGGCCGGCCTGCCGGCCGGCGTCGTCAACATCCTGGCGGGCTTCGGCGCCGATGTCGGCGCGCCGATGGTCAGCCATCCGCTGGTCGAGATGGTGTCCTTCACCGGCTCGACCCGCGTCGGCAAAATGACCATGGCGGCGGCCTCGAATTCGCTGAAGAAGGTCTCGATGGAACTCGGCGGCAAGAACGGCCAGATCGTCTTTCCCGACGCCGACCTCGAAGCGGCGGCGGACGCCGCCGTGTTCGGCGGCTTCTTCAACGCCGGCGAATGCTGCAACGCCGGCAGCCGGCTGATCGTGCATGAAGCCATCGCCGACGAGTTCCTGAGGAGAGTCAAGGCGCTGGCCGACAAGGTTAGGGTTGGCGATCCGCTTGACGACCGCACCAAGGTCGGGGCCATGATCTCGGCCGATCACATGGCAAAGGTAGCCGGCTATGTGACGGCCGCGAAAACCGATGGCGGCAGCATCTATAGCGGTGGCGGGCAGCTCGCCTCCAACGCCGGCCAATATCTCGACCCCACCATCGTGCGGGGCGTCACCGAGGACATGGCCATCGCCCGCGAGGAAGTGTTCGGGCCGGTGCTGTCCGTGCTCACTTTTGAAACGATTGAAAGGGCATTGCACATCGCCAACAACACGCCCTATGGTCTGTCTGCGGGTGTGTGGAGCGCCAACATCGACACATGCATGTCGGTGGCGCGCGGAGTGCGTTCGGGGACGGTTTGGGTGAACACGTTCATGGAAGGTTATCCCGAACTGCCCTTCGGCGGCTACAAGCAGTCCGGTCTCGGACGCGAACTCGGCAAACGTGCCGTTGAGGATTATACCGAGGAAAAGACCATTCAGTTTCATCGCGGCCAGCGCACCGGGTGGTGGGTCGGCTGAGTTGGGAGACCCCGGCGGACATCCGCCGGTTATGTGAATGCAACAAGGGAGGAAGTGTAATGTTGCGCAAACTGCTTATCGGAACGGCTCTTGCGACGAGCTTTGCGTTCTCGGCGCATGCCGCGGACGTCAAGGAAGTGCAGATGCTGCATTGGTGGACGTCGGGCGGCGAAGCGGCCGCTCTGAACGTGCTGAAGCAGGACCTCGCCAAGGAAGGCTATGCCTGGAAGGACGTGCCGGTGGCCGGCGGCGGCGGCGATGCCGCCATGACCGCCCTGAAGGCGATGGTGGCAGCCGGCAACTATCCGACCGCCTCGCAGATGCTCGGCTACACGGTGCTCGACTATGCCGCAGCCGGCGTCATGGGCGACCTGACCGAGACCGCCAAGAAGGAAGGCTGGGACAAGTCGGTTCCGACCGCCCTGCAGAAATTCTCCGTCTATGACGGCAAGTGGGTCGCAGCTCCGGTCAACGTCCACTCCGTCAACTGGCTGTGGATCAACAAGGCGGTGATGGACAAGATCGGCGGCACCGAGCCGAAGACCTTCGACGACTTCATCGCCCTGCTCGACAAGGCGAAGGCGGCGGGCGTCATCCCGCTCGCGCTCGGCGGCCAGAACTGGCAGGAAGCCACCATGTTCGACTCCGTTGTGATGTCGACCGGCGGGCCGGAATTCTACAAGAAGGCGATGAACGACCTCGATGACACGTCGCTCAAGTCCGACACGATGAAGAAGTCGTTCGACAACCTCGCCAAGCTCATCAAATATGTCGACCCGAACTTCTCGGGCCGCGACTGGAACCTTGCCACCGCCATGGTCATCAAGGGCGATGCGCTGGTTCAGGTCATGGGCGACTGGGCCAAGGGCGAGTTCCACGCCGCCAAGAAGACCCCGGGCACCGACTTCCTGTGCTATCGCTTCCCGGGCACTGACGGCACCGTGATCTACAACTCCGACATGTTTGGCATGTTCAATGTCCCGGACGACCGCAAGGCCGCCCAGGTGGCGCTTGCCACCGCCACATTGTCGAAAAGCTTCCAGTCGGCCTTCAACGTCGTGAAGGGCTCGGTTCCGGCCCGCACCGACGTGCCTGACACCGATTTCGACGCATGCGGCAAGAAGGGCATCGCCGACCTGAAGAAAGCCAATGAGGGCGGCACGCTGTTCGGCTCGCTGGCCCAGGGCTATGGCGCGCCTCCGGCCGTTGCCAATGCTTACAAGGACGTCATCTCGAAGTTCGTCCACGGCCAGATCAAGTCTTCGGACGAGGCCGTGACCGAGCTAGTCAAGGCCATCGACGACGCCAAGTAAGGCGTTTTGCCGTGAACTCAAATCTCCCCCGCTCCGGCGGGGGAGGTCTACCGTCGAGACGATATCCGGGATTGCCGCCATGGCGTGCGCTGCGCGCCGGGCGATCTCCGCTAACCGGGTACTGGATGAGCCGATGAGCACAGTTGCCGAAACCACCATCAAGCTGACACGGGGGCCCGACACCCGCCCTAGCGCGACCGTCCGCTCGCGGTTGCAGGACCTGCTGCCGAAGATCGTTCTGGCGCCGAGCTTCGCGGCGACGATCGTCTTCGTCTATGGCTTCATCCTGTGGACGATCTATCTGTCGTTCACCAACTCCAAGACGTTCCCGTCCTACGCCATCACCGGCCCCCGCGCCTATCAGCGGCTGTGGCGCTGGACCTTCGAGAGCGACCCGCCGTCGAGCTGGTACACCTCGATCACCAACATGGGCATTTTCGGCTTCCTCTACATCCTGATCTGCCTGGCGCTCGGCCTGTTCCTGGCCATCCTGCTTGACCAGAAGATCCGCGGCGAAGGCGTGTTGCGGCCGATCTATCTCTATCCGATGGCGCTCTCCTTCATCGTCACCGGCGTCGCCTGGAAATGGTTCCTCGACCCCGGCCTCGGCCTCGAGCAGACGCTGCATCAATGGGGCTGGACGAGCTTCCATTTCGACTGGATCAAGAACAAGGATTTCGTCATCTACACAGTGGTGATCGCCGGCGTCTGGCAGGCTTCCGGATTCATCATGGCGATGTTCCTGGCCGGGCTTCGCGGGATCGACGGCGAGATCATGAAAGCCGCGCAGATCGACGGCGCCTCCACCTTCCAGCTCTATCGCCGCATCGTCATCCCGCTCTTGAGGCCGGTGTTCCTCTCGGCCTTCATCGTGCTCGCGCATCTGGCCATCAAGTCCTACGACCTCGTCGTGGCGCTGACCAGCGGTGGCCCCGGCGGCTCGGCCTGGCTGCCGTCCAACTTCATGTACGAGTTCACCTTCAAGCGCAACGAAATGGCTGTCGGCTCCGCAAGCGCGGTGATCATGCTGATGACGCTGACCGCCATCATCGTGCCTTACCTCTATTCCGAGCTTAGGGAGAGGCCGCGATGAGCGCCGTCACCTCACCTGCCCGCCAGGTATCGAGCGGCATCAGCGCAAGAACGGTGAACCGCATCGTCATCTACGGGCTGCTCGCGCTGTTCGCGCTGTTCTACCTGGTGCCGCTTTTCGTCATGCTGGTCACCTCGTTCAAGACCATGGACGAGATCCAGAACGGCAACATGCTGGCCTTGCCGCAGTCGCCGACCTTCGAGCCCTGGGGCAAGGCCTGGGGCGAGGCCTGCGTCGGCCTCACCTGCGCCGGCATCAAGGGCTACTTCTGGAACTCCATCAAGATGGTGGTTCCGGCGGTGCTGATCTCGACGCTGCTCGGCGCGCTCAACGGCTATGTGCTGACCAAATGGCGCTTCCGCGGCCACACGCTGGTCTTCGCCATGATGTTGTTCGCCTGCTTCATCCCGTTCCAGTCGGTGCTTTTGCCGATGGCAACGATCCTCGGCAGCATCGGCCGCTTCGGCGCCAACCTGCGGAACACGACCGGCTTCTCGTTCGGCCTCGGCAACTCGACGGTCAACCTCGTCTTCGTCCATGTGGTCTATGGCCTGGGCTTCACCACGCTGTTCTTCCGCAACTACTACGAGGCCTTCCCCACCGAGCTGATCAAGGCCGCGCAGGTCGACGGCGCCTCCTTCTTCCAGATCTTCCGCCGCATCATGCTGCCGAACTCGATGCCGATCTTCGTCGTCACCGTCATCTACCAGTTCACCAACATCTGGAACGACTTCCTGTTCGCCTCTGCCTATGCCGGCACCGGCGACGTGATGCCGATGACGGTGGCGCTGAACAACGTCGTCAACACCTCGACCGGCGTCGTCGAATACAACGTCAACATGGCGGCGGCGATGATCGCAGCACTCCCCACCCTGATCGTCTACGTCGTCGCCGGACGCTATTTCGTGCGCGGGCTGATGGCTGGCGCGGTCAAGGGCTGACCCTCTTTTCGCTAAGGAACGACCATGGCTTTTCTGGAAATTGATGGGCTGAAGAAGCGCTTCGGGAATGTCGAGATCCTGAAGGGCATCAATGTCGAGCTCGAAAAGGGCGGCTTCCTCGTCCTGGTTGGCCCGTCCGGCTGCGGCAAGTCCACCCTGCTCAATACCATTGCCGGGTTGGAGAACATCACCGAGGGCGAGATCCGCGTCGACGGCCGGGCGATCAACGATCTGCATCCCTCGAAGCGCGACATCGCCATGGTTTTCCAGAGCTATGCGCTCTATCCCAACATGACGGTGGCCGGGAACATCGCCTTCGGCATGGAGATGCGCGGCGTGCCGGCGGCGGAGCGGCAGGCGGCGATCGACAAGGTGGCCAAGATACTGCAGATCGGCCACCTGTTGCAGCGCAAGCCCAGTCAGCTTTCCGGCGGCCAGCGGCAGCGCGTCGCCATGGGCCGCGCACTGGTGCGCGACCCGAAACTCTTCCTGTTCGACGAGCCGCTCTCCAACCTCGACGCCAAGCTGCGCGTCGACATGCGCATCGAAATCAAGCGCCTGCATGCTACCACCGGCACGACGATCGTCTATGTCACGCACGACCAGATCGAGGCGATGACGCTGGCGACCAAGATCGCCGTGATGCGCGACGGCGAGGTGCAGCAGTTCGGCACACCGGCGGAAGTCTACAACAACCCGTCCAACGTCTTCGTCGCCGACTTCATGGGCTCGCCGGCGATGAACCTGATTCCGGCGAAAATCGACGCCAATGGCAGCGGGTTGTCCGTGGTGCTCGATCGCGAAGCGCGCCAGCCGATCACGCTGGCGCTGCCCGGTGCGCCGGCGGGCCTTGCGGCCTTCAAGGACAAGCAGGTCATCTTCGGCGTCCGCCCGGAGGCGTTGACCGATCCCGAAGGCGCCGAGCGCAACGGCGCTACTATCGCCACCGCCGACTGCCATATCGAGGTGGTTGAACCGGCCGGCTCCGACACCTTCGCCGTCACCAATCTCGGCGGCAAGGCCGTCGTGGCGCGGCTGCGTGCCGATGCCAGGATTCAGCCGGGAACCAGCACGCCACTCGCCTTCAACCTGACCAAGGCGGTGTTCTTCGACCCGGCGACTGAGAAGCGCATTCTCTGACGGCCATGACAAACCCGGATATCGTCATCATCGGCTCCGGCATCGGCGGCGCCACGATCGCCTCCGGCTTGGCCGGCAGCGGCGCCTCGATCGTAATCCTGGAGCGCGGCGAGCACCTGCCCGCGACGCCGCATGCGCGCTCGACGCGCTCGATCTTCGTCGACGGGCATTACCGGCCGAAGGAGATGTGGCGCGAAGCCGGCGGCCCGGCCTTCAACCCCGGCAACTACTATTATGTCGGCGGCAACTCGAAATTCTTCGGCGCGGTGCTGATCCGCTACCGCAAGGAGGATTTTTCCGAGCTCGAGCATTTCGGCGGCATCTCGCCGGCCTGGCCGTTTTCCTATGACGAGTTCGAGCCCTGGTATTCGGAGGCCGAGCGGCTTTTTCGCGTGCGCGGCTGTCTCGGCGAGGACCCGACCGAGCCGTTCCACTCGCTCCCCTATCCCTTCAAGCCGGTGCCGGACGAGCCTTCGATCGCGCGCGCCCGCGCCGAACTCAAGGGCCTCGGCCTGCATCCCGCCTCGCTGCCGCTCGGCGTCGATATCGAAGCCTGGTTGAAGGAGGGCAAGACCGGCTGGGACGCATTCCCGAACACCGGCCAGGGTAAGGTCGATGCCCAGACCGGACCGCTCGCGGCGGCGCTGGCGGACGGCAATATCCGGCTCGAGACTGGCGCCCATGTCGACTGGCTCGAAGCGTCGCCGGACGGCAAGTCGATCGCCGCCATCCACTACACGCAGAACGGCTCGCAAAAGACGCTGTCGCCGAAATTGGTGATCCTGTCGGCCGGCGCGATCAACTCCGCCGTTATCCTGCTCCGCTCGCCCTCGGCCAATACCGGCAAGAAAGGGGGCAAGGGCCTTGCCAACAGCTCCGACCAGGTCGGGCGCAATTTCATGAACCACAATTCGAGCGCGATGCTGGCGATCGACCCGCGCCGCCGCAACGACGCCGTCTACCAGAAAACGCTGATGCTCAATGACTATTATCTGTCGGACGGCAAGGGCGGCAAGCCGCTAGGCAATGTCCAACTGCTCGGCAAGATCGACGGCAACATCCTCAAGGCCAATGTGAAGCTGGCGCCGAAATTCGCGCTCGACTTCATGGCCGGCCACGCCGTCGACTGGTACCTGATGTGCGAGGATCTGCCCGATCCCGAAAGCCGCATCATGGTCGACGGCAAGGAGATCGTCATGCAGTGGCGGCGCTCCAACATGCAGTCGCTCGAAGGACTGACCAAGGTGATGCGCGAGAATTTTCGCGCCTGCGGCTATCCCATTGTGCTGTCGCGCCCCTTCGACAAACGCACGCCCTCGCACCAATGCGGCACGGTGAGGATGGGCAACGACCCGGCAGCGGCACCCCTCGATACGTTCTGCCGCGCCTACGACCACCGGAATCTGTTCGTCGTCGACGCCGGCTTCCTGCCGACTTCCGCTGCGGTCAATCCGGCGCTGTCGATCGCCGCCCAGGCGCTGCGCGTCGCCGATCACATCCGCAAGACGGAGCTTTCGACATGACCCGCCCGGCGGCCATCGTCACCGGCGGCGCGCGCGGCATCGGCCTCGCCTGCGCCGAAGCGCTGGCCGATGCCGGCTTCGACATCCTTGTCGCCGACCTTGCCGAGAAGCCGGCCAAGGGACTTGCCGAGAACATCGCTGCACGCGGTGCGAGATTCGCCTATGCCCGCTGCGACATCGCCGATCTTGGCGGCCATGCCGCCCTCGTCGAGGGCACGATTGACGCCTTCGGCCGCATCGACTGCCTGGTCAACAATGCCGGCATAGGCGCCGTGCTGCGTGGCGATCTTTTGGAGCTGAAGCCGGAAAATTTCGACCGCGCGCTTGCCATCAATCTGCGCGGCACGGTGTTCCTCAGCCAGGCCGTCGCCAAGGCCATGCTGGCGACGCCTGCCGGCCCGGCCAGATCGATCATCACCATCACTTCGGTCAGCGCGACGATGGCCTCGCCGGAGCGTGCCGACTACTGCATTTCCAAGGCTGGCCTTTCCATGTGGATCAAGAACCTGGCGCTCAGGCTCGCCGCCGAAGGCATCGGCGTGTTCGAGGTGCGGCCGGGCATCATCCGCACCGACATGACGGCAGGCGTCTCCGCCAAATATGACGCGCTGATCGATGGCGGCCTGGTGCCGGCCAAACGCTGGGGCGAAGCGGCCGATATCGGCGCGGTGGTGGCCACGCTTGCCAGCGGAAAATTTGGCTTTGCGACCGGATCGGTCATCGATGTCGACGGCGCGCTCTCCGTGCCTCGCTTGTAGGTGAGTGGAACCATGGCAGACTACATCATTGTTGGCGCCGGCCCGGCCGGCTGCGTGCTGGCCAACCGGCTGAGCGAGGATCCTTCCCATTCGGTCCTGCTGCTGGAGGCCGGCGGCAAGGACTGGCATCCGCTGATCCATATGCCGGCGGGTTTCGCCAAGATGACCAAGGGCATCGCCTCCTGGGGCTGGTCGACCGTGCCGCAAAGGCACATGAAGGACCGCATCTTCTGGTACACCCAGGCCAAGGTGGTGGGCGGCGGCTCCTCGATCAACGCCCAGATCTACACGCGCGGCAACGCCCGCGATTACGACGCCTGGGAGAAGGAAGAGGGCCTGGCCGGCTGGGGCTATCGCGACGTGCTGCCCTATTTCAAGCGCGCCGAAAACAACCAGCGCTTCGCCAACGACTATCACGGCGACCAGGGGCCGCTCGGCGTCTCCAACCCGATCTCGCCGCTGCCGATCTGTGAGGCCTATTTCCGAGCCGGGCAGGAGATGGGCATCCCCTTCAATCCGGATTTCAATGGCGCCAGCCAGGAGGGCGTCGGCTACTACCAGCTCACCCAGAAGGACGCGCGCCGCTCGTCTGCCTCCGTCGCCTATCTGAAGCCGATCCGCGCCCGCAAGAACCTGACCGTCAGGACCGACGTGCTCGTCACCCGCGTCGTCGTCGAGAAGGGCCGCGCCATCGGCGTCGAAATCGTCGACAAGCCAGGCGGCGAGAAGACCATCCTGCACGCCGAGCGCGAGGTGATCGTCTCCTCGGGATCCATCGGCTCGCCGAAACTCTTGATGCAGTCGGGCATCGGGCCCGCTGACCATCTGAAATCGGTCGGAGTCACGCCGCTCCACGACCTGCCGGGCGTCGGCTCCAACATGCAGGACCATCTCGACCTGTTCGTGATTGCCGAATGCACGGGCGACCACACCTACGACAACTACGCCAAGCTGCACCGCACGCTGTGGGCCGGCCTGCAATATCTCCTGCTGAAGAAGGGGCCGGTGGCTTCAAGCCTGTTCGAAACGGGAGGCTTCTGGTACGCCGACCCGACGGCCGCCTCGCCCGACATCCAGTTCCATCTCGGCCTCGGCTCCGGCATCGAGGCCGGCGTCGAGAAGCTGAAGAACCCCGGTGTGACGCTGAATTCCGCTTTCCTGCGCCCGCGCTCGCGCGGCACCGTGCGGCTGAAGAGCGCCGATCCGGCCGACCATCCGCTGATCGATCCGAACTACTGGTCCGACCCTTATGACCGCGACATGTCGATCAAGGGGATCAGGCTGGCGCGCGAGATCATGCGCCAGAAGGCGCTTCAGCCCTATGTGCTGCGCGAGGTGCTGCCCGGCCCTGCCCTGCAGAGCGACGCCGACCTTTTCGACTATGCCTGCCGCACGTCGAAGACCGACCACCATCCGGTCGGAACCTGCCGCATGGGCCATGACGAGATGAGCGTGGTGACGCCGGACCTCAGGCTGCGTGGCATAGAAGGCCTGCGCGTCTGCGACGCCTCCGTCATGCCGCGCGTCCCCTCCTCCAACACCAATGCGCCGACGGTCATGGTCGGCGAAAAGGGCGCCGACCTGATCCTCGGCCGCGAGCCGCTGCCGCCGGCCGTGTTCAAGGGCAACCAGGCGGCTTGAGGAAGGGGCGATGATCAGGCACTGCGTCTTTGTCCGCTTCCGCAACGATGTTCCCGCCGCCGAACGCATCGCGATCTACGCCGATCTTGAAGCGCTGCGCTCGGTCATCGGCGGTATGGGCAAAGTGCATTTCGGCGCCAACATCAGCCCCGAACCGTTCGCGCGCGGCTTCACGCATGGCTTCACCATCGACTTCCGCGATGCCGCCGCCCGCGACGCCTATTTGGTGCACGAAGCGCATCAGCGCGCCGGCGCCCGGCTGGTCGAGGCGCTCGAAGGCGGCACCGCCGGGTTGATGGTGTTCGATCTGGAAGTTTCCGGCTGACTGACTGAGAAACTACCCGAGCCTCAACGCGACGACTCCTGCGACGATGCCGAGCGCAGCGGCGGCACGCCATGCCGTCATCTTCTCGCCCAGCGCCAGTACCGAGATCAGCATCGCGAACAGGATCGAGGTCTCACGCAACGACGCGACCGAGGCGATCGGCGCCTTGGTCATCGCCCATATCGCGATCCAGTAAGCCGCGCCGCTGAGCACGCCGGTGAAGAGCCCTGCCTTCCAGTCGCGCGCGAGCACGGGCAGCGACTGCGGCCCGCGAAAGGCGACGCACAGCACCAAAGCGGAGAGCGCGTCGCAGACGAACACCCAGGCCGAATAGCTTTGTGCGGTTGCCGCAAGCCGCGCGCCGCTGCCGTCGGAGAGCGTATAGCTGGCGATGAAGATCGAGGTGCCGAGCGCAAAGCCGACGGCGCGCAGATTGAGCCTTTCCAGATGCGCGCCGCCGCGGAACGACATGACCAGCGTGCCCGCCGACAGAAGTACGATGCCGAAGATGGCGAGCGGCGCCGGAACCTCTCCGACCAGGACGATGCCGCCGAGCGCCGAGAGCAGCGGCGCCGTGCCGCGTGCCAGCGGGTAGGTCTGGGCGAAATCGCCGGCCCTGTAGGCACCGATCAGGAATGTCCGATACCCCATGTGGAAGAACACCGACGCCAGAATGAAGGGCCAGACCTCGGCATTCGGCACTTCGACGAAAGGCAGCGCCAGCAGCGCTGCGAATCCCGTGCCGAGTGTCATCAGCGTGATCGACAGGAAGCGGTCGAGATGCACCTTGACCAGTGCGTTCCAGATCGCATGCATGGCGGCCGCCGACAGCACCGCGAGGACGACGAAAAGCGTCATGGCCGCCTCACACGCCCGCCAGCCCTGAGGCGATGCCTGGCGTTTCCAGATCGATATCGACCCTCAGCGGGAAATGGTCGGAAGCCGCCTCGCCGATATCGGCCATCACCGAACGCACCCGCCCGGCAAGCATGCCGCCGACGAAGCAATGATCGAGCCGGCGTTTCGCCAGCCTGCCGTCGATGATCTTTTCATGCGTATGGAAGTCCGCTGCCGGCTCGGCGGCGACGGCGGCGGCATCGACGAAGCCGTCGATATAGGCGGCGCCGCGATGATAGGGCGTGCTGCCGACGATGCGCCGGTATTCCGTACTTCCCGGCTCCATGTTGAAATCGCCGAGCCAGATCGCCGCCAGCGGGTTTTCCGGCTCCGGCTCGCCATTGCTCCAGTTGCGCTGCGGCTCGTCATCGGCGCCGCTCCACGGGCCGCCCTCGGATGGCGCCCGGCGATGCTCGGCAAGCAGGTAGTCGATCTGGCCCAGCCTCTCCTCGGCCGCGATATGCGCAAGATGCAGCGACAGCACCCGTACCGGCCCCGCAGGCGTGCGGATCATGCACTCCAGCGCCGCGCTCCGGGTGTTGAGCGGCCTCAGCGTGCGGCGCAGCGGCAGCGCCTGCAGGCGCGACCAGACGATCGGCAGCTTCGACAGCACCATGGTGCCGAACTGCCGCCGGCGGTTCACAATGCGGCCGTTGCGCTTTTCGCTGGCATCCATGTCAAAGGCCGGGCCGTAGACCCAGTAATAGCCCGGCAGCAGCTGCGAAAGTATCTCCGGCTGGTCGTCGCCATTGCTGCGCTGCCAGTGCCGCTCGACCTCCTGCAGGGCGATGATGTCCGCGCCGTCGACAAGGCGCGCTGCGCGCGCCAGATCGTAGCGCCCGTCGCTGCCGTAGCCGTACTGGATGTTGTAGCTGACCAGCTTCATCGATTAACCGGCTGAATATCCTGCCACGGCAGTAGCGCCTCGGCCATAGCGTTGCAATGGACCGGTGCGGCGCGCGGAATAGTCCACCTGAATTGACGGCCACCGGACCGTCCCTAGTAGGTGGTGAGCGGCTGGTAACTTCCCGCCGGCGACGCCGCCAGCTCCGCCCAGTCGATCTCTTCCTCCAGTCGGTGATAGGCCTCGTCGCCGATCGCCCCGCTGCGGCGCAGTTCCTCCAGCGTGTCGCGCTGCCGCTTGATGGCATAGAGGCGCAGCCGGTCGTACTCCGTCGCGGCCTGGGCATCCTCCGGGTTTTCGGCGATCAGGCGCTGGGCCTCGTATTGCTCGCGCACGACCGCCGCCGCGGCCGAGGTCTTGCGGCTCAACACGTCGAGTGCGGCCTGCATGATGGCGACGCGCGCCTCAGCCACCTCGATCTCGACCGTCGTGTCCCGTTCGAAATTGAGCAGGCGCAGCAGCGGCTTCAGGCTCATGCCCTGCAGCACCAGCGTTCCAAGCACCACCGCGAAGGCGGCAAGCACGATCGGATCGCGGCCCGGAAAGCCGGCCGGCAAGGCGAAGGCCGCCACCAGCGTCACCAGCCCGCGCATGCCGCACCAGCCGATCAGCACGCCGCCGCGGAACGACGGCGCTTCCCGCTTCGGGGCCTCGCTGCCGAAGCGGGCCACCCATCTGAGGATCGCGCCGCATCCCAGGACCCAGGCGAGGCGCGCGACGATGACAACGGCGAGCACGGTTGCGGCAAAGCCGAATGCCTCGGCCTGCCCTTGCCCCTCGAGCCGGCTGACGATCAGCCGCGCCTGGAGACCCATGAGGACGAAGGCCAGCACGTTGAGCACGAAAACTGCTGACTCCCAGACCGAATAGGCGCTCACGCGGCGTCTCGCCGACATGCGGCGCGGTGCGGTGCGCGCGATGGTGATGGCATAGACGACGATGGTGATGATGGCCGAAAGGCCGATCCTGTCGGCGATGATCCAGACGGCGAAAGTTCCGGCGAACTGCACCACCGTGCTGCTCGCCGCGTCCTCGATGCGCGACAGCGTCAACAGCGAGCAGCGGCCGAACAGATAGCCGGCGGCGACGCTGCCGATCGTGGACAACAGGACGATGGGAACCGCATCCTTCAGCATGACGGCCCCGATCGTCGCCGAGACCGATATCCGGTAGATCAAAAGCGCGGTGGCGTCGTTGAGCAGGCTTTCGCCCTGCAGGATCGCGGTGACGCGATGCGGCACCTTGAACTGCCCGAGCACTGCGCTTGCTGCCACCGCGTCCGGCGGCGCGACGATGGCGCCGAGCGCGATCGCCGCCGCGACCGGCAGGCCGGCCATCTTCCAGCCGACGAAGGCAACTACCACGGTGGTGAAGACGACGGCGCCAAGCGCCAGAAGCGCCAATGGCAGCCGGTAGCGGTTGAGATCGCGCAGCGACGTATCATAGGCGGCATCGAGGAGAACAGGCGCTATGAACAGCGCCAGCGCCAATTCGGGATCGATCTCGATCGTCGGCGCGCCGGGCAGGAAGGCGAGCCCCGCCCCGGCCAGGGCCAGGAGCGATGGATAAGGCACCTCCAGCCAGCGCGACAGCGCCGTCAGCGCGACGGCAATCAGCAGCAGGATCAAGGTGATTTCGAACAGCGCCATGGCTCATCGTAACGGCGAAGCGGGCGAGTTGGCAGTGCCTTCCGATAGGATGCTGTTGATTGTCCAACGCGTCGATATCGCCTGGCCATATGCACATTGCGCCGGCTTGAAGAGCCTCAGTCCAGTTGGCGCGAGTCAGGCCGCGCCGAAACCGGAGCGGAGCGTACTTGAAGTACGTGAGCACCGGCCTACGCCGGCCGTAGCCTTAACTGTCCCGCCCCTTTCACGAATGCTTCGGCCGGCGAAGGCCGGAAGCGCAGGAAGCCGGCATTTGCAGGCCGGCCTCACCTGAATATCGACACAGCCTAATGCAGGACCAGCATGTCGCCTGACGAGAAGGAGATATCCGCCTTCTGCCCGACGACGGGCGGCGGCGTCGCGGAGTTGTTGAAGGTGTCGAGCGACACCGTGTTGCCGCCGATGCCGACGCGCACCCGGATCACCGAGCCGAGGAAATGCACCTCGGCGATCTCGCCCGAAAGGCTGGTGTCGTGGCCGGGTTGGCGCCCGAGCGAGATCGCTTCGGGCCGCAGCGCCAGGGACAACGTGTCGCCGGACTTCGAGCCGTTGAGCTTGCCCTTGAGCGATACTTCCTGCGTGTTGACCTGCACCTTGCCCGAGGCGGCGTCAGTGACCTTGCCCTCCAGCACGTTAAGCGTGCCAACGAAATTGGCGACGAACTTGGTCGCCGGCCGGTTGTAGATCTCGAACGGCGTGCCAACCTGCTCGGCCTTGCCGCCATACATGACGGCGATGCGATCCGAAATCGACAGCGCCTCTTCCTGATCGTGCGTGACAAAGATGGTCGTGATATCGAGCTTCTTTTGGATCGAACGGATTTCCTCGCGCAGCGACACGCGAACCTTGGCGTCGAGCGCCGAGAGCGGCTCGTCGAGAAGCAGCAGCTTCGGCTTCGGCGCAATCGCCCGTGCCAACGCGATGCGCTGCTGCTGACCGCCGGAAAGCTGGTAAGGATAGCGGTCGCCCATCTGCGGCAGCTTGATGATGTCGAGCATCTCGGCGACCCGCCTGTCGGCGTCCGCCTTCGGCATGCCCGCCACCTTAAGCCCGAAGGCGATGTTCTGCGCCACCGTCAGGTTCGGGAACAGCGCATAGGCCTGGAACACCATGCCGACATTGCGCTGGTTGGGCTTCAGCCGGGTGATGTCCTTGCCCGCCACCACGATCTTGCCGGCCGACGGCTCTTCGAAGCCGGCCACCATGCGCAGCACCGTCGTCTTGCCGCAGCCTGACGGACCGAGGAAGGAGACGAACTCGCCGGGTTCGACGTCGAGATTGAAGTCCTGGACCACGGTGGTGGCGCCGAAGGACTTTTGCACATGCTGTATGGAGAGGAACGGCTCGGCCATGGCGTCTTCCTTCGGTCAGTTCGGTCTATTCGCCGATTTCGGCGCGAAGCGAGATAGGATCTGGATCAGCGACATGCAGCCCCAGGTGATGGCGAAGGCGATGATGGCAAGGGCGGCCGGCTCGTAGGCGCGGTTGGCGCCTATATTCTGCAGATACGGGCCGAAGGCCGGACGATTGAGCAGGCTGGCCATGGTGAACTCGCCGATGACGATGGCGAAGGTCAGGAATGCACCCGACAACACCGCGATCAGCACATTGGGCAGGATGACGCGGCTGATGATCGTGCCCCAGCCGGCGCCCAGGATCTGGGCCGCCTCCGTCAGCGTGCGCACGTCGATGGTGCGAAGCCCGGTGTCGACGGCGCGGTACATGTAGGGCAGCGACAGCGTCGCATAACCGATGACCAGGAGTGCGTTGGTGGCCGTGTTGTTGGCCAGGAACGGCAGCGGCGAGTTCGAGCCATACATCCTGATATAGCCGAATACGATGACGATGGCCGGGATGACCAGCGGCAGCAGTGTGATGAACTCCACCAGCGGCCTGATCTGCGGCAGGCGCAGCCTGATCCAGTAAGCGGCCGGCACCACCACCAGCACGCCGAGAATGATGGTGAAGATGGCGGCGATCACCGAATACATGAAGGTTGCCTGGAAGCGCGCATCGCCCAGCACAATCTGGTAGGCGTCGAAGGAATAAGCTCCGCGCCGCATGCGCATGGAGAACTCCACCGTCGCGATCAGCGGGATGAAGAAATAGGCCGCGCCGAGAATGAAGACCACCCAAGCCCAGAAGCGTCCGGTCTTCATTTCAGCCACCTCTCCGAGCGTGTCCGGAACCAGATGTAGAAGACATTGGCCAGCCCGGTGATGACGATCATGCCGAAGGCGATCGCATAGCCGAGATGCGCGTTGTGCAGCACGTCGCCGCGGATCTGCGCATAAAGCAGGATCGGCACGATGTTGAGCGACGAGCCGGTCAACGCATAGGCGGTGGCGATGGCGCCGAAGGCGTTGGCGAAGAGCAGGATGACGGTGCCGAGAAAGCTCGGCCAGATCACCGGAATGACCACCATGCGCCAATATTGCGCCGTGGTGGCGCCGAGCGTCGCGGCCGCCTCCCCCCATTCCCTCTTCAGCCCGTCGATCGCCGGCACGATGATCACCACCATCAGCGGAATCTGGAAATAGACATAGGTCAGCGTCAGGCCCCAGAAGGACAGGATGTTGAAGCCGTGCGCATAGATGTTGAGACCGAAAAGCGTGTTCAGCAGCACGGTCGCAAGGCCGAGCCGGCCAAGGGTGGCAAGGAAGGCGAAGGCCAGCGGAACACCGGCGAAATTGGAAGCGACGCCGGAAAAGGTGAGCGTCGCCGAGCGTATCCAGTCCGGCAGGCCGCCGCGCACGATGGCGATGGCTATTGCCAAGCCGGCAAAGGCTCCGATCAGCGCCGAAGCCAGGCTGACCTTGATCGATATCCAATAGGCGGCAACGATGTTTGGCTCTGACAGAGCGGCGATGTTTTCCAGCGTGAACTCGCCCGCCTCGTTCTGGAACGCGCCCAGCATCAGGTAGAGCGTGGGCAGGATCAGGAACATGACAGCGAAAATGAAGAAAGGCGCAACGCCGAGCCATTGCGTCGGCAGTCGCAAGGCCCGGGCCTCGCTGGGCGGCGCGGTCTTGCCTGCAATGGCCTTGTTTGAAAGCGAGAGATCGGTCATGCGCCGGTACCGTCTTCGGTGAGGGTCCGGGCGACCAAGTGGCCGCCCGGACGATTTTCAAGCTTACTTCACGTTGGCGCCGACGACGGCGTCCCAGTTCTTGGTGATCGCTTCCTTCGCCTTGCCCTGCTCGTCGAGCGTTGGGAAGACGGCCGATGCGTAGGCTTCAGCCGGCGGCAGCTTGGCCATCACGTCGGCCGGCAGCTTGCCGTTCTTGGAGAGATCGTTGAAGCGGATCGGGTGGCAATAGCCCTTCAGCCAGGCGATCTGGCCCTCGTCGGAGTACAGGTACTCGAGCCAGAGCTTGGCGGCATTCGGATGCGGCGCGAAGGCGCTGATCGCCTGCACGTAGACGCCGGCGACGACGCCCGTCTTCGGCACCACGACGTCGACCGGCGGATTGCCCTTCAGCGTGTCGCGGCCGGCGAGCGCGTTGTAGTCCCAAGTAACCAGGATCGGGGTCTGGCCCTGAGCGAGCGTCGCCGGCTTGCCGATGACCGGCACGAAATTGCCGGCGGCATTGAGCTTCTTGAAGAAGTCGAGGCCGGCGGTGCCGGCGGCTTCGCCAGCGGCAGCGCCGCCGGAAAGGCCGGCGGCGTAGACCGCCTGGATCGCCTGGTTCGAGGCGCGCGGATCACCGGCGAGCGCGACGGTGTTGGCATAGTCCGACTTCAAAAGGTCGGCCCAGTCGGCCGGCGCTTCCTTCACGAGATCCTTGTTCACCAGGAAGGACAGCACACCGTAATAGTCGCCGGTCCAATAGCCTTCGGCATCCTTGGCGCTGTCCGGGATCGAATCCCAGGTCGACACCTTGTAAGCCTGGATCAGGCCGTCCTTCTTGGCGGACGGGCCGAACGACAGGCCGACGTCGATCACGTCGGGCGCCTGCGGGCCTTTGTTGTCCTTGTTGGCCTTGATCGCCTCGACCTCGTCGCCCGAGCCGGCGTCAGGGTTGAGTTCGTTGATCTTGATGTCCGGATACTTGGCCTTGAAGCCGTCGATGACGGCGCCATAGCCGCACCAGTCATGCGGCAGCGCGATGACCGTGAGTTCGCCTTCCGCCTTCGCCGCCTTGGCGAGATCGTCCAGCGAAGCCGCGGACGAAATCACCGTCGACGCAAACAGCGCCGCGGCTGAAAGGGAAAGCACCTTCCCCGTGAATTTGAACATGTGTTCTCTCCGTTGAACTGACGCCATTGGACGCCTGCGATGCGGTATCGTTTTCGTGTGACAGCCAGATGAAAGCTTTGTGAAACCGGCACCCCGCAGTACGAAAAAGTAAACTCTTTTTAACCGGCTGTAGCAATCGTCCCGCGATTCTTTTTCCGGCTAATTATATTTGGCTTTGCCTTCCGCCCTTTGCCCTTCCTTTCCCTTCGATTTCGACATCAAATTCCGGCACCGAAATCCGCCCTCAGACAGCACCGGCAATGGCATTTTCGAGCAGCGTCAGCGCCGCTTTCTTGGTCAGCTTGACCGGGTTGCCGCCGGCGGTCGGGTCGACCACCGCCATGTCGGCGATCAGCGCCTTGCGCTTCTTGTCCATGTCCAGGCCCTTGATCAGGCCGGGCAGCGCATGCGGCACCTTGAGTTCCTTGCGCAGCTTGATGACCGCCTTGGCGAAACCGTCGAAGCCGCCCTTGATGCCGCAATAGGCGGCGAGCCGCGCAATGCGGTCCTCGATCGCCTCGCGGTTGAAGGCGAGCACATAGGGCATGAACACCGCATTGGTCATGCCGTGATGGGTGTCGTAGAGCGCGCCGATCGGATGCGACAGCGAGTGGATGGCGCCCAGCCCCTTCTGGAAGGCCGCGGCGCCCATCGCGGCGGCGCTCATCATATTCGCGCGGGCGACCAGATCCTTGCCGTTGGCGAAGGCCTTGGGCAGGTTCTCGAACACCAGCCGGATGCCTTCCACGGCGATGCCGTCGGCCATCGGGTGATAGCCTGGGGCGCAATAAGCCTCGAGGCAGTGGGCAAGCGCGTCCATGCCGGTGCCGGCCGTGATGAAGGGCGGCATGCCGACCGACAGCTCCGGATCGGCAATGACGATCGCCGGCAGAAGCTTCGGATGGAAGATGACCTTCTTGGTGTGGGTCTCCTCGTTGGTGATGACGCCGGCGCGGCCGACTTCTGAGCCGGTGCCGGCCGTGGTCGGCACCGCGATGATCGGGGCGATCGCGTCCGAATTGGCTCTGGTCCACCAGTCGCCGATATCCTCGAAATCCCACACCGGACGCGTCTGCCCGGCCTGGAAGGCGATCAGCTTGCCGAGATCGAGCGCCGAGCCGCCGCCGAAGGCGATGACGCCGTCATGCTTGCCCTTCTTGAACACGGCGATGCCGGCGGTGAGGTTGGACTCGACCGGGTTCGGCTTCACCTCGGAAAACACGCCATAGGGCACCTTGGCATCGTCGAGGATCTTCAGCGTCGAAGCGACGACGGGCAGCTTGGCCAGCCCCGGATCGGTGACGAAGAGCGGCCGCTTGATGCCGGCCGCGGCCAGCGCATCCGGCAGTTCCTTGATGCGCCCGGCACCGAAGCGGACAGTGGTGGGGTAGTTCCATTTGGAGATGAGCTTGGACATGGCCTGTCTTTCGAAATCAGATCGCTTCACGCAGGTGGTAGGATTTCGGCCGGGTCAAATTGTCGTAGCCGATGGCCGAGAGTGCGGCGCCCTTGCCGGTGTCCTTGACGCCGGTCCAGACCAGCGCCGGATCGAGATAGTCGCAGCGGTTCATGAACACCGTGCCGGTCTCGACGCGGTCGCCGATCGCCACCGCGCGCTCGGTGTCGCGCGTCCAGATCGAGGCCGTCAGCCCGTACGGGCTGTCGTTCATCAACGCGATCGCCTCCTCGTCGTCGCGCACCTTCATGATGCCGACGATCGGCCCAAAACTTTCCTCGCGCATGACGCTCATCTGGTGGTCGACATTGGTCAGCACTTCCGGCGCCAGATAGGGCGAGCCCGGCCTGTCGTTCTCGACCTTCATGTTGATGTGCGCCTTGGCGCCCTTGCGCAGCGCCTCGGCCTTCTGCTCGCGGATCAGGTCGGCAAAGCGCGCCTGCGCCATCGGCCCCATGGTCGTCGCCTGCTCAAGCGGATTGCCGACGACATAGTTCTTCGTCTCGGCGACAAAACCTTCGACGAATTCGTCATAGACCTTCTCGTGCACATAAACGCGCTCGATGCCGCAACAGCACTGGCCGGAATTGTAGAAGGCGCCGTCGACCAGGTTGGCGACCGCATGGTCCATCTTGGCGTCGGGCAGCACATAGGCCGGGTCCTTGCCGCCGAGCTCGAGGCCGAGCGTCATGAAGGTGCCTGCCGCCGCCTTCTCGATGGCACGGCCGCCGGCGACCGAACCGGTGAAGTTGACATGGTCGATCTTGCCGGATCCCAGCAGCCTCTCGGTCTGGCCGTGGTTCATGACCAGGTTCTGGAACAGCCCCTTGGGCAGGCCGGCCTTGTCGAAGGCCTGCTGGAAGCGCTCGCCGACCAGCAGCGTCTGCGCCGCATGCTTGAGGATGACCGCACTTCCAGCCATCAGCGCCGGCACGATGGTGTTGACGGCCGTCAGATAGGGATAGTTCCACGGCGCGATCACCAGGACGACGCCCAGCGGCACCTTCTTCACATAACGGCGGAACCCGTCCTTGGGATTCGAAGCCATCACAGGTTTGAGCGCCTGCTCGGCGATCTCGACCATGTAGTTGGTGCGTTCCTTGACGCCGCCGAACTCGCCGCCATAGCGCACCGGCCGACCCATCTGCCAGGCGATCTCCGGCACGATCTCGTCGGTCATCGCAACCAGTGCCTCAAGCATTGCCAGCATGTATTTGCCGCGCTCGACGACCGGCGTTTCGGCCCACTTCTCCTGCGCTGCCTTGGCGCGCTCGACCGCCGCGTTGATCGCCTGGTCGCTCGCGACCGGTCGCTCGGCATAGATCGAGCCGTCGATGGGGGATTTTAGTTTGACCGTTTCGGTCATTTCTTCCTCGCAGTTTTTACAACAATCGAAATCATGTGGCGCGGCGCTGCCCCTCATCCCGCCTGCCGGCACCTTCTCCCCGTATAGTGACGGGGAGAAGGAGAAGCTCCCTGCGCTGGCGCCTCCCTCTCCCCGTTCTTCACGAGGAGAGGGTAAGGGGCAGCGCCGACGCTAAACCGGCCCCTTAGTACCGCTCGAACCCCCTGTGCAGTTCCCAATCCGTGATGCGGCGGTCGTATTCGAGCTGCTCCCAGCGGGCGGTGTGCACGTAGTGCTCGATCACATCCTCGCCGAAGGCCTGCTTCAGCATGGCGGAGTTCGCCAGTGTCTCGGTGGCGTCGCGCAGCGTCTTCGGGATTTCGGGCAGTTGCGAGGCCTGATAGGCATCGCCGACGAACGGCTTCTGCAACTCCAGCTTCTCGTCGATGCCGGCGAGGCCCGACGCGATCAGCGCCGCGAAGGCGAGGTAGGGATTGAGGTCGGCGCCGCCGATGCGACACTCCATGCGGATGCCCTTGGTGCCCTCGCCGCAGAGCCGGAAGCCGGCGGTGCGGTTGTCCTCGCTCCACATGATCTTGGTCGGCGCGAAGGTGCCGGCCTGGAAGCGCTTGTAGGAGTTGATGTAGGGCGCCAGGAACCAGGTGAACTCCTTGGCGTATTTGAGCTGGCCGGCCGCCCATTGCTGGCCGAGGCTCGACATTGTCCACTCCGCGTTTTTGTCGAAGAACAGCGGCGTCTTGCCGTCGGCGCTCCACAGCGAATTGTGGATGTGGCTGGAATTGCCGGCGAGCCCGTAATTGTATTTGGCCATGAACGAGATCGCCTTGCCTTCGGACTCGGCGATCTCCTTGGCGCCGTTCTTCAGGATGACATGGCGGTCGGCCATTTCGAGCGCCTCGGCATAGCGCACATTGATTTCTTCCTGGCCAGGCCCCCACTCGCCCTTCGAATTCTCGATCGGGATGCCGGCCGCCTCCATCTCGTTGCGAAGCCGGCGCATGACGCCCTCTTCCTTGGTGGTGATGCCGATCTGGTAGTCGCCGATATAGGGCGAAGCCGTGTCGAGGCCCTGCCAGTGCTTCTTGCGGGCGGAATCGTAGGTCTCGCTGAACAGGTAGAATTCAAGCTCGGAGGCGAAATAGCCGATATAGCCGCGCCCCTTGAGCCGCTGGACCTGACTCTTCAAGATGGCGCGCGGCGAATGCGAGAGGTCCTCATGGTCGTGATGATCGAGCACGTCGCAGATCACCAGCGCCGTCTTCTCGAGCCAGGGAATGCGCCTGAGCGTCGAAAGATCGGGCTTCATGACGAAGTCGCCATAGCCCTTCGACCAGCTCGCCACCTTGTAACCGGGCACCGGCTCCATATCGATGTCGGCGGCCAGCAGATAGTTGCAGCCATGCGTCTCGCCATGGGCTGAATCGACGAAGTACTGGGCCAGGAAGCGCTTTCCCGCGAGCCGGCCCTGCATGTCGACGATGCAGGCAAGCACCGTGTCGATCTCGCCGTTCGAGACCGCTTGCTTCAACTGATCGAAGGAGAAATTCCCGGCCATTCCTTTGGCACTCCAGTGCTTGTCGATTGAAAGGGAAACCATGGCCGGCGAAATGCCGGCCATGGTCATGAGGCAAAGTATCAGTTGCCGGTTTCGCCGACTGCCTGTTCGGCCATCTTGATGGCGGCCTGGCGCCTGGCGATTTCCTCGCCGATCGGCGGGCCCCGGAAGCGTCGGTTCTCGAAGCCGAACCACAGCACCGCAGTCAGCAGGATGAAGCCGATGGTGATATAAAGCACCTTATCGTTCGGCGGCTGGACGGCGATGTAGAAGATGATCGCCATGCCCACGACCGACAGGATGCAAACCAGCTTGAACAGGCCAGCGCCGAGGTTCCATGGGCCGGCGTTTGGCCATTTCGCAGTCCCGAATGTGATCATGCCGAGCACGATCGGGATCGTGAAGGACAGGAACAGGAAGACCAGCGTCGAGTTGACGACGATGGTGTAGATGTTGGTGCCGCCGATCGAGATGAACTGGGCAAGGAACACATAGATGATCTCGAGAACAGCAGCCGTCCAGATCGCGTGGACGGGCGTGCGCCAGGTCGGGCTGACCTTGGCAAGCGAGGCCGAGCCAACCGGCATGCCGCCGTCGCGCGAGAAGGCGAAAAGCATGCGCGACGCCGAGGTTACGGTGGCGAGACCGCAGAGGAACTGCGAGATCAGGATGGCCAGATAGAGCAGTTCCTTGAGCCAAACCGGCAGGATCGCGTCCATGGTCGAGAAGAAGACGCTCCAGCCCTGCTTGGCGCCGGCCGCCAGGTCGGGGATTGCCAGAGTGATCGCGCTGACCATCGCCCAGCCGATAAGCGACGACCAGAGCACCGACGAAATGATCGCTCGCGGAACGGAATGCGCCGCCTTCAGCGTTTCTTCCGAAGTATGCGCCGACGCGTCATATCCGGTGATGGTATAGACCGGCAGCAGCAGGCTGAGCAGGAACAGATAGGTCAAGGAATCCGACTGCGGGAAAACCCCGCCGCCGGCGTCGCCCGAATAATTGGTGAATGTCCAAAGCCTGGTAACGTCGATTGCCGGGGCAAATGCCAGGCAGGCGACGATCAGCACCGCCGTTGCGCCAAGGATCAGGAAGCCGGAAGCGTCGGTCAGCATGGCGGTCAGCCTGATGCCGAAGTGGTTGCAAAGCGCCTGGATCACAGTGATGACGGCAACAAATCCGACGATCTCGCCCGGGGTGCCGGTCATGCCGAACCAGCTGCCGAACGTTCCGACGAAGAAGAAGGCGGTGCCGATGTTGATAGCGCCCAGCACGGTGATCAGGCCAAGCAGGTTGAGCCAGGCGGTGAGCCAGCCGGTGAACCGGTTGCCGAGGATCGAGGCCCAATGATAAAGGCCGCCCGCCGTAGGGAACGCCGAGGCGATCTGCGCCATGGCGAGGGCAAAGAACCCGGAAACAGCGCAGCCGACAATCCAACCTATGCCGGCACCGGCGCCGCCGATCGAGGACGTGGCCTGGGCAAAGGAATTGATGCCGCCTGAAAGGATGCAGATGATCGAGAAAGAGATCGCGAAGTTGGAGAAGCGGCTCATGCTTCGCGACAATTCCTGGGCATAGCCCATTCCGTGGAGGACCTTTAAGTCCTCGTGCTTGTCGTGTTCCGTATAGTCTTGCGCTGACATTTTAGTCCCCTGTTGGTTCTTAGCTGGCCGACTGTACTGACTTTCCCATTGCGCGTTGTCGGGAGCCCCTGGCCTCCTCGGGCTCCAGATTCGAAAATATGCCTGTGAGCAGATCCGCCCATTTCCGCTGCCCGGTCTCGCCGGATATCTCGTCGTTGCGGATTTCGATCATCGCGCAGGCAAGGCCGCGCGGGCGCGCATGCCGTTCCAGCGTGAAATAGACGCGGTCGGCCGGCGAATAGGGTTCGTTGATTCCCACGGTGACGCCGGCAAGACGCTGCAACGCCGATATCAGCGGCGCCGCCAGCCTGCGGTCGTCATCATGGATGATGCCGATATGCCAGGGCCGGCTTCTGCCCTTGTAGACCGGCGTGAAGGAATGCACCGACACCAGCCGCGTCTCCTGGCCGCGCGCCAGCCGACGCTCGATGATCTCGGCGATCGTGTCGTGGAACGGGCGCCACGCCAGGTCTACCCGCGCGGTGCGCTGCTTCTCCGAAAGTCCGGCGTTGCCCGGGATGGCCGTCGTCTCGCTGACCGGCGGCACGAGATCCGGCGCGTCGAGCGGCCGGTTGCAGTCGATGACGAGGCGCGAGACGCAGGTCTCGACCAGCGTGGCGTCGAGCGCCTCGGCCATGCGGCTGGCGACGGGAAGCGCGCCCGGATCCCAGGCGATGTGGCGGGAAAGGTCCTCGACGGGCAGGCCGAGCGTTCCGAATTCGGCCGGCAGGAAGTTCGAGGCGTGATCGCAGGTGAAGACGAAGGGGCTCGAGCCGCCGGGGTTGGTCACCCTTACGGTTTCCGACGCTGCAAGGCTGGCGGGCCGTGCTTTCTCCATACTGTCGTCCCCTGGGGAGCACTGTATCGTATGTTACGTATTTTGCCTCATTGCGTCCCTGTGGATGATTTCATACACTTTGTCCGGCTTTGTCAAACGCGGAATTCCGAAAACGGCGCCGACCAGGCCAAAGGGTGGGGAAAACGATGATCTCCAGCATTGCCGAACTGATCTCGGACCGAATCGGCGCCATGCCCGCGGGCGAACGCCGCGCCGCGCAGACGCTGATTTCCAACTACCCGCTGACCGGGCTGAAGACGGTCGCCGAGTTCTCGGCCGCGGCGGGTGTCTCCTCGCCGACGATCCTGCGTTTCGTCGCGAGACTGGGCTTCCAGAACTATCCCGAATTCCAGTCGGCGCTGCAGGATGAGTTGGCGGCGCAGCTGCAGTCCCCGGCATCGCGCACGCTCAACCCCGCGTCGCCCGGCAGCGGCGGTGCAGTTTCGCCGATGCTGGAGGCGACGCTCGACAACATGCGCGAGACCTTCCGGCATCTGTCCGAAAAGCAGCTGGCGGACATCGCCACGACACTTGCCGAGCGGCGCGGCAAGACCTTCCTGATCGGCGGCCGCTTCACCGACCCGCTGGCGCGCTACATGGCTGCTCACCTCGCCATCATCCAGCCGGATGTCTATCACCTTGCCGGCCAGGAGAGCATCTGGCGCGACCGGCTGATCGATATGGGCAAGCGCGACGTGCTGGTCATCTTCGATATCCGTCGCTACCAGGAGAGCCTGATCCGCTTTGCCGAGAAGGCGCATCAGCGCGGCGTGCAGATCGTGCTCTTCACCGATCAGTGGCTGTCGCCGATCGCCCGCTTCGCCCGCCATGTGATCGCCGGACGCACGGCGGTGCCTTCGGCATGGGATTCGTCCGCCGCCCTCTTCGTCGTCGCCGAAACGCTGATCGGCGCGGTCACCAGGCAGCTCGAAGCGGCCGGCGCCAAGCGCATCCGCGATCTGGAAAGCCTGCGCTGAAGCAATTCCAGGAAAGGTGCGTAACCGGTATCCGACGGTCGTTCTGCGGCCGCGACCCTGGCAAAAGAGCGAGGCTCCTTTGCCAGCCCTCACCACAACAAGGAGAGGGTAAGAGCTACGGCTTAACGAACACCTTGCCGTTCGGCTTGGCCAGCTCGGCCGGCAGTCTTGTCATCGCTTCATCCAGCGGCACCACCGCTGTCACGTCCGTGGACCAGCGTCCGTCGGAAAAGCGCTTTTGCGCCTCCAGCACCGCTGGGCCGAGCCGGTCGCGAAACGCACGCATCCATTCGGCCAGCCAAAAACCTTCGATGCGTTTGTGCTGGAAGATCAACTGGCCGGGCTCGCGGATCACCGTCGGCTCGGCATCGAGCCGGCCGTAGACGATCCAGCGCGAGCGCTTCGGCATGGCGCAGAAGATTGCCGAAGCCTGTGGCCCGGTCACGGCGTCGAGGAAGATGCGCGGTTGCTCGGCCTTGATCGCTTCGCGCAGCGTCGTCTCGAAATCCGCCGCCTGCTCGTTGAGTACATGCGCAGCGCCGAGACCTTTCAGCAGCGGGATCTGCTCGTCGCGGCGCACGGTGACGATCGGTCGAAAACCTTCCTCTTTCGCCAGCCCAATGATCAGCTTGCAGAGCTGGCTGGCGCCGGCAGTCATGATGAAGGCCTTCTCGCCCTCCTGCCTGACGATGTCGAACATGGCGAGCGCGGTGAGCGGATTGACGATCATCGCCGCGGCATCCTCGTCGCGCACCGTATCGAGCAGCGGAATGCAGGACGCAGCCTCCGCCACCGCATACTCGGCCCACGAGCCCCAGTTCGACACACCGGTGGCGAAGGCGACCCGTTTGCCTTCGAGGCTTCGCGCATAAGGATCCTCGCCCGTCGCCACGACGATGCCGACGCCTTCGAAACCGGCCGGCTGCCCCTTCACGCGCGGCTGGCCATATTGCCCCTTGATGAAGGCGATGTCGGACGGGTTGATCGAGGCGAGGCTGACCTTGATCAGCGCCTGCGCCGGCCCGGGCGTCGGCACGGCGATGCTTCCAGGCCGAAGATAAGGCTCCATCGCTTCCAGCGCGCCGGCCGAAGGCGTCTTGGTGTAGCCGTCGCCGACAAGCAGCAAGGCCTTCATTTCCGACGGAAGCGCCATGGCTGTCAGACCTTCTCCTGAGTGTATTTCCTGAGCTCGGCGCGCGCCACCTGCCGCCGGTGCACGGCGTCCGGTCCGTCGGCAAGCCGCAGGGTTCTCAGATGCGTCCACGAGCGCGCGAGCGGCGTATCCTGGCTGATGCCTTGCGCGCCGAACATCTGCACCGCCTCGTCAGTGACTTTGAGCGCGACGCGGGGTGCTACCACTTTGATCTGGCTAATCCAGGGCGCAGCGGCGCGCGCATCGCCCTGGTCGATCATCCACGCCGCCTTGAGGCAGAGCAGCCGAGCCATCTCGATCTCCATGCGGCATTCGGCGATGATGTCGAAATTGGCGCCGAGCCTGGCGAGCGACTGGCCGAAGGCCTCGCGCCGCACCGAACGCTGGCACAGCATCTCCAGCGCCATCTCGGCCTGGCCGATCGCCCGCATGCAGTGATGGATGCGGCCTGGCCCCAGCCTGCCTTGCGCGATTTCGAACCCCCTGCCCTCGCCGAGGATCAAGTTCGCGGCCGGCACCCGCACATTGTCGAATCTCAGATGCATATGGCCGTGCGGCGCGTCGTCGTCGCCATAGACCTGCATGGGCCGCAGCTTGGTGACGCCCTTGCTGTCCGCCGGCACCAGGATCATCGAATGCCGGCGATGCTGCGGCTCGTCGTCCGAGCCGGTCCTGACCATGACGATATAGACGGCGCAGCGCGGATCGCCGGCGCCCGACGCCCACCATTTCTCGCCGTTGAGCACATAATCGCCGCCGCGCCGCTCGCAGCGCATCGCAATGTTGGTCGCATCCGAGGAGGCTACGTCCGGCTCGGTCATCAGATAGGCCGAGCGGATCTTGCCCTCGAGCAGCGGCTCCAGCCATTGCTGCTTATGCGCCTCCGAACCGTAGCGCTCCAACACCTCCATATTGCCGGTGTCGGGCGCCGAGCAGTTGAAGGTCTCGGCGCCGAGATGCGCCTTGCCCATCTCCTCCGCCAGATAGGCGTATTCGACCGTCGACAGGCCGTAGCCGCGCTTGGAATCGGTGAGCCAGAAATTCCACAGGCCGCGCTCCCGCGCGGTCTTCTTCAAGCCTTCCAGTATCTCGGTCTGCCTGGTCGTATAGGCCCAGCGGTCGCCGTTCTTGCCGACCTCGGCCAGAAACTCCTCACCGAGCGGCGCGATCTCGTCGCGCACCATCGCCGCCACGCGCTGGTGGATCGGCTTCAGCCGCTCGGTCATGCCGAGATTCATGTCCGCCATCGGTTCCGGCCCTTTCGAAGTCTTTACCCCCATGGCAAGGATGACCGCACTTCGGCTAGCCTTGTCAACGCGCGTCCTTCGGCTCCGGTTGGGACGAGGCATGTGGGAGGAATTTAGGATGAGCTATTTGGACAAGCTGTTCTCGGTCGCCGGCAAGACAGCACTTGTGACCGGTGCCGCGACCGGGATCGGCCGCATGGCCGCAACCGCATTGGTCCGGGCCGGCGCCACCGTGATGATTGCCTCGCGCAAGGGCGAGGACTGCATCCGGGTAGCCGGCGAGCTCAACGCGCTCGGCGGCGCGGGCCGGGCCGAGGGGTTTGCCGGGGACGTATCCAGCGAAGCGGGCATTGCCGCGCTGGTCGCCGAGGTAAAGGCTCGCACGGAGCGGCTCAACATCCTGGTCAACAATGCCGGCATTTCCTGGGGCGCGCCGCTGGAGGAATTTCCCTATCACGCCTGGGCCAAGGTGTTCGGCGTCAACGTCACCGCCGTCTTTCATCTGACGCGGGAGCTTTTGCCGCTGCTCGACGCCGCCGCGAGCGACGAGGATCCGGCCCGCGTCATCAATCTCGGCTCGGTCATGGGCACCCAGCCGCTTGCCGACGACGCCTATTCCTACACCGCCTCCAAAGCCGCGGTGCATCATTTGACGCGCACGCTGGCGATCGAGTTCGCCGCCCGCCGCATCACCGTCAACGCCTTTGCGCCCGGCCCCTTTCAGAGCCGCATGACGGCATTTGCCACCGCCACCGAGGAGCAGGCCAAACATGTCGGCAGCCACGTTCCGCTCGGCCGCATCGGGGTAGCGGATGACATTGCGGGCGCAACGCTCTATTTGTGCAGCCGTGCCGGAAGCTATGTCACCGGCGCCATCCTGCCGATCGACGGCGGCCAGTCGGTGCAGCACGGGATGACGTTGTTCAAGGAATAAGGCGCCCGTTATCCGGGCGGGGGTGCGGAGGATATCGCGTGGAACCGATCAGTCTCGATACGCTGCTGGCCAGCGTCGGCAAGGAAGTCGGCGTGTCGCCCTGGCGCACGGTGACGCAGCGCATGATCGACCAGTTCGCCGACGCCACCGACGACCACCAGTTCATCCATTGCGATCCGGAGCGCGCCGCGCGCGAGACGCCGTTCGGCGGCACCATCGCGCACGGCTTCCTGTCGCTGTCGCTTCTCTCGGCCATGACCTTCGAGACCATGCCGCCGATCGAAAACACCAAGATGGGCGTCAACCATGGCTTCGACACGCTGCGCTTCCTGGCGCCGGTGAAGACCGGCTCGCGCATCCGCACGCGCTTCGTGCTGGCGGATGTCAAGGTGAGGCCCTCCGGCTGGGTGCAGACGGCGCATGACGTGACCATCGAGATCGAGGGTTCGAAGAAGCCGGCGCTGACGGCGCGCTGGCTGACGCTCACGCTGATCGAGCGTCAGCCCGAGACCGCATGAACGGCGATGCCAACGCGCTGGACAAGTCGGCGCTTGCGCTCGACAAGTCTGCGCTTGCGCTCGACAAAGCGACGCTTGCGCCCTACCTCGAAGCGCATATCCCGGGCTTTGCCGGGCTTTCCGCAATCGAAAAATTCAAGGCCGGGCAGTCGAACCCGACCTATCTGCTTACCGCCGCCAGCGGCCGCTACGTTCTGCGCGCCAAGCCGCCGGGACAGCTCTTGAAATCGGCGCACCAGGTCGACCGCGAGTTCCGCGTCATGCGGGCGCTTGCCGGCGCTGCCGTGCCGGTGCCGCGTATGCTGCATCTCGCGAGCGAGGATTCGCCGATCGGCCGCATGTTCTATGTCATGGAGTATCTCGACGGCCGCATCTTCTGGGATCCGTCCGTGCCGGACGCATCCGGCAACGACGAGCGCGCCGCGATCTACGACGCCATGAATGCGACGCTTGCCGCCTTGCACGATGTCGATATCGGGGCCGTGGGCTTAAGCGATTTCGGCAAGCCCGGCAGCTATTTCGAGCGCCAGTTCGCCCGCTGGACCAGCCAGTACCACGCCTCCGAGACGGAAAAGATCGCCGACATGGATCGGCTGATTGCCTGGCTGGAAACGCATATGCCGGCCGATGACGGCCGGGTCTCGCTGGTGCATGGCGACTACCGGCTGGACAACATGATCTTCGCCAAGGACGAGCCGAGTGTCGTCGCCGTGCTCGATTGGGAGTTGTCGACGCTCGGCCATCCCTTTGCCGACCTCGCCTATCAATGCATGCAGTGGCGGCTGCCGCATGCGTCCGGCTTTCGCGGCCTCGGCGGCGTCGATCGCGCGGCGGCCGGCCTGCCGTCCGAGGAAGCCTATGTCGCCGCCTATTGCCGTCGGCGTGGGCTCGAGGGGATCGGCAACTGGACCTTCTTCCTCGCCTTCTCCTTCTTCCGACTCGCGGCGATCTGCCAGGGTGTCTACCGCCGCGCGCTGGACGGCAACGCCTCCAATCCGGAAAAGGCCAAGACCTATGGCGAGGCGGTGAAGCTGCTTGCCGCGCTCGCCGTGCAGCTGATCGACGAGAAGGTTTGAAAACGGCTGAATGGGCCGCTTCGATGGAGCGACGGTGCTGATCACGGGGCGGCCTCAGCAGCGGCGCGGCCAAGGCCTTAACAGCGCGTTGGAGCGGACGCCAGGGAACCAGCCTGCTCTCTTGTCCGTTGCCGTACAGCGTATATAATTTCGTAAGGCAACCAACCACAAAGGCAGGCGGACATTGGCGCTGAGCGTTCAGAAACGCCGCGAAAAACAGAAAGCTGAACTTCGCTCGGAACTGGTCGACGCGGCCCACAAGCTCGTCCAGGAAGAGGGCTACGAAGGGCTTACCATCCGCAAGCTGGCCAAGCGTGTCGGCTACGCGCCGATGTCGGTCTATTCCTACTTCGCCGACAAGCAGGACATCCTGTTCGCGCTCGCCGAGGACGCGTTCGAAACGCTGGCCAGGCGCATCGAGGAGCATCCTGCCGACGATCCCGTTGAGGCGCTGCGGGCGGTGATGACCGAATATGCCGCCTTCGGGCTCGGTAACCCCAATGAATACCGCACCGTCTTCATGACCGAGAAGACGCGGCTGCCGGAAGGCCGCAGCTACGAGGACATGGAAGAGGGCAACCCGGCGATGAAGGTGCTGATCAAAAGGGTCGAGGCCTGTGTCGCCGCCGGCAAGCTCAAAGGTGACCCGCGCGCCATCGCCACCATGCTGTGGACCGTCGGCCACGGCACAATCTCGCTGCTGATCACCTTTCCCTTCTATCCGTTCGGCGACCCGCAGGCCTATGTGAAGCGCATGTGCGACTTCATGCTGGCCTCCCTGTCGGCGCAGGACATCCCCCCGCTCACCGACACACCCATCAACTGCTGACGGGCTGTCCCTGCCGGTTTTCCTCCCCGATCGCTTGATTCGGGGCGGCGAATTCCTACGTTCGAGAAAACTTTTCGTACGCGTACAAAATTCTCCTTGAATTCAGCTTTCGTTAACCGTATATGTACGACGCATTGTACATGTACGGAATTACTGGAGACGGAAGATGAAAAAGACGATCCTCGCTCTCGCTGCCGTGCTGGCTTTCTCTGGCGCCGCTTTCGCCGGCTCGAATCAACCGGCCAAGCACGCCCCTGCTGCCTGCGCTCAGACCAAGGCAAATGTAACGCTTGACTGCAGCGCGACCGGTTCGATCGAAAAGGCGGACGCCGCCAAGACCCAGACGACCAAGGGCCCGCGGCTCGGCATGGACGTGAACCCCTGGTTCGTGCCCGGCCTCTAAGCGCCGCAAACTTGAGATGAAAAACGGGCGGCACTTGGCCGCCCTTTTTCGTCCTGCCTAAAGCATGTCTCCCGAAAGTGGGAGCCGGTTTCGGGATAAAGACATGCGTAAAATCAAAACCTAAAGCGCATGGAGCGAATCTGAAAGATCGCGACGCGCTTTAGGCGCATTAGGCGATCTGCCGGCCGCCTATTTCTTTGCCGGCGCGTCTCCAGCCTTGCTGCGCTTCGCGGGAGAGCCGGAAATGGAGGTGCCGGTGACGGACACCGGGTCGCTGGCCGGGAACGTATCCTCTAGGCCTTCCTCGAGCTCTTCTTCCTCGATAACGCGATGCCGCTCCTGCTCGAGCGAACGGACCGCCGCCGTCTTTCCGGGCGACTTCGGTGCTGATTTGGACGGCATCGGCTTTTCCTCCGCTAAAGCATGTCTCCCGAAAGTGGGAACCGGTTTCGGGATAGAGACATGCGTAAAATCAAAAACCTAAAGCGCATGGAGCGAATCTGAAAGATCGCGACGCGCTTTAGAGCAATTCCAGGAAAAGTACGCAGCGGTTTTCCGTCCGGAATTGCATCAAAACAGGCGTTTAAGGGGTTCGGCGATCCTACGGAACGCTGAACCATTCTCGTCGCAGACAACGGAATGGGCCGGCGATGGTTCCTGCAGCATCGGCTGCCGGAAAGATCAGTTCGCCGCGTCGCCCGCCGCTTCCGACAGTAAAGTAAAGACATAGTCCGAGAAGGAACGCCAGCACTCCACCCGGAAGGCATCGGCCGCAGTGCGCAGCAGCACGATCTCGGCCTTGCCCAAGATGGTGCGCGACGCCGCACCGACCGGGAACGCGTCAAGCGACAGGTCCTGCGGGCAGCCTGAGTTGACCGTCACCGCGGCCGCCGGCCCGGCGACCGAGATCGCAACGTTGCGATGCGAGATGCCGACCGCCGAATGCAGCGCCGAAACTTTGGCGCAGTCGGCCAGTGGATCGTTGCCCGCCTCGTCGATGATCAGCCATTCGTCCGGTCCGAGCCACAAGGCAGTGCGACCGTCCTTCGCCGCCGAAGTCTTCGGCTTGGTCGGCAAAGTCACGCCGAGCGCCTCGGAGAGCGGGGCGAAAGAAGTCTCCAGCGCCCGCAGCGAAATGCGTTCGGCCGGCGGCAGGATCTCGACCTTGACGCCTGGTGCCGACACCGCACGGCCGGCAAGTGCTGGCCGCCGCTCGACCGAGGCTTCATCGGCTTTTGTCTTGACGGCAGCCTTAGCCATTGAGGCGTTCTCCCTTCTCGTCGACGAACACCATGCCGGTGACCTCCACCTCGATCGTGCCGTTCGGCATCGGCACATAGAGCGTCTTGCCCATGCGGTCGCGGCCGCCGGCGATCAGCGCGAGCGCGATCGAGCGCCCGCAATTCTCCGACCAGTAGCTGGAGGTGACGTGGCCGATCATCTTCATCGGGATCGCCTGTTTCGGATCCGCGACGATCTGCGCGCCCTCTTCCAGCACCACCTTCGGATCCTTGGTCCTCAGGCCGACCAATTGCTTGCGGCCCTTGGCGACAAGATCCGTTCGCATCATGCCGCGGATGCCGACGAAGTCGCTCTTCTTCTTGCCGACCGCCCAGTCGAGACCGGCATCGTTCGGCGTCACCGTGCCGTCGGTGTCCTGGCCGACGATGATGTAGCCCTTCTCGGCGCGCAGCACGTGCATCGTTTCGGTGCCGTAGGCGGTCGCGCCATGCTTCTGGCCCTCGGCCCACAGCGCTTCCCACACCGCTTCGCCATAGTCGGCCGGCACGTTGACCTCGAAGCCGCGCTCGCCGGTGAAGGACATGCGGAACAGCCTCGTCGGCACGCCGCAGATCTTGCCCTCGCGCACCGACATATGCGGCATCGCCTCGTCCGACATGTCGATGCCTTCGACCAGCGGCGCGATGATCTCACGCGACTTCGGCCCCTGCACCGCGATCACCGCCCACTGCTCGGTGATCGAGGTCAGCCAGACGTTGAGATGCGGGAATTCGGTCTGGAGGTAATCCTCCATGTGGTGCATGACACGCGGCGCGCCGCCGGTGGTCGTCGTCACATGGAAGCGGTCCGGCGCCAGCCTGCCGACAACGCCGTCGTCATAGATGAAGCCGTCCTCGCGCAGCATGATGCCGTAGCGGCAGCGGCCGGGCTCAAGCTTCTCCCAGGGGTTGGTGTAGAGCAGCTCCATGAACTTGGCCGCATCCGGCCCGACCACCTCGATCTTGCCGAGCGTCGAGGCGTCGAACAGGCCCGCCGTCTTGCGCACCGTCACGCATTCGCGGTTGACGGCGGCATGCATGTCCTCGCCGGCCTTGGGGAAATACCAGGCGCGCTTCCACTGCCCGACATCCTCGAACACCGCGCCATGCGCCGCCGCCCAGCCATGGGTCGCTGTCCGACGCGTCGGGTCGAACAAGGCCCCACGCGCATGGCCGACGATCGAGCCGAAGGTCACCGGCGTGTAGGGGGGTCGGAAGGTGGTGAGGCCGACCTGTGGGATCGGCTTGCCCAGCACCTCGGCGGCGATCGCCAGGCCGTGCATGTTGGAGGTCTTGCCCTGGTCGGTTGCCATGCCGTTCGTAGTGAAGCGCTTGACGTGCTCGATCGAATGCATGCCTTCATGCACCGCTTGGCGGATGTCCTTGGCGGTGACGTCGTTCTGGAAATCGATGAAGGCCTTGACGGTAGTGCCCGGCCCGGCGCCGGGGGCGGCGCCCAGCATGCCGCGCGACCAGCTCTCGCCGGCATCGACCTTCGGCTTGGCGCCCTTGCCTGCCTTGCCACCGGCCTCCTTCGCAGCCTTGGCACCCGCCGCATAGGCCTCGTCGACCGTAGCGTCCAGACCGTCCGTGCCGTTGCAGGCGCCGACCGACACGCAGTCCTGCGCGTAGGTTCCAGGCACGAAGCGCCGCGTCTCCTCATTGAAGTCGACCTTGCCGCGCGACTGCGAGAAGAGATGCACCGACGGCGTCCAGCCGGACGACATCAGGATGGCGTCGACCGCAATTTTGCGCTCGCCGCCGCCATTCTTCGGCTGCACGGTCATCGACGAGACGCGCAGCTTGCCGCCGGCGCTGACCACCGCGCGGCCGAAATTGATCTCGATGCCGAGGCCCCTCGCCTCGTCGATCACCGCCCCCGACGGGTTGTCGCGCAGGTCGACGATCGCGGCGATATTGACGCCGGCCTTCTTCAGGTCGATCGCGGCCGCGTAAGCCGAGTCGTTGGCCGTGTAGACGCCGACATTCCTGCCGACCGCGACGCCATAGTGGTTGAGGTAGGTGCGCGCCGCCGACGCCAGCATGACGCCCGGCCGATCGTTGTTGGCGAACACCATGTGCCGCTCGATGGCGCCGGTCGCCAGCACGACGCGCTTGGCGCGAACCTGCCACAGGCGCTCGCGCGCCAGCTCGCGGCCAGGGGTCTTGAGGTGGTCGCTCACCCGCTCGACCAGGCCGACGAAGTTCTGCGCGTAATATCCAAAAGCAGTCGTGCGCGAGAGCACCCGGACATTGTCCATGGCCTTGAGCTTCGCGACCGCGGCTTGCGCCCAGGCAAATCCGTTCTCGCCGTCGATCTTGGCGCCGCTCTCGAAGCGCAGGCTGCCGCCGAATTCGGCCTGCTCGTCGGCGAGGATCACCCTGACGCCGGTTTCTGCAGCGGCGAGCGCCGCGGCGATGCCGGCGGCACCGCCGCCCAGCACCAGCACGTCGCAATGCGCATAGCGCGCCGCATAATGGTCGGGATCCGGCCGGTCCGGAGAAACGCCAAGGCCGGCGGCCGCGCGGATCTGCGGCTCGTAGAGGCTCTTCCAGGCCGACTTCGGCCACATGAAGGTCTTGTAGTAGAAGCCCGCCGAGAACATCGGCGAGGCAAGATCGTTGACCGCGCCGACGTCGAAGGCGAGCGAAGGCCAGCGATTCTGCGAATGGGCAGTGAGGCCGTCATAGAGCTCCTGCACGGTCGCCCGCACGTTCGGCGTCTTGCGCGCGTCGTCGCGCACGATCTGCACCAGCGCGTTGGGCTCTTCCGCGCCGGCCGACAGGAAGCCGCGCGGCCGGTGGTACTTGAAGGAACGGCCGACCAGATGCACGCCGTTGGCGAGCAGCGCGGAGGCGAGCGTATCGCCTTCGATGCCGGTATAGGGCTTATCGTCGAAGCTGAAGGAAGCGGTCTTGGCCTGGCTGAGACGCCCGGCACCGGAAATGCGGAACGCGGCGTTCATTTCGAGGCTCCAGGCAGCTTGGCGGGCTTCGGCTCGCCGGCCTTGTAGGTCATGACGAACTTGTCGGTGACGGTGTCGCGCACGGCGTTGAAGAAGCGCGCGCAGCCATGGATATGCCGCCAGCGCTCATAGATGACGCCTTTCGGGTTCGCGCGGATGAAGAAGTATTTCTCGAAATCGTCCTCGCTCTCGCCGGCGATGTTGGTCGAGCGCACGACATGCGCCTCGCCGGCATTGCGGAACTCGAGTTCGGGGCGCTCTTCCTCGCAATAGGGACAGCGGATGAGAAGCATTTTCGGTCGATCCTACAGTTCGCCATGGCCGACGCGGGCGCCGGCCGGTTGATCGCAAAGCCTCAGGAAAAATGTTGGCATCAGTGCGCCACCGCCGCCGCAGCCGCTTCGTCGATGAGACGGCCGGTGCGGAAGCGCTCGAGGGTGAAGGGCGCATTGATCGGGTGCGGGTCGTCTTTGGCGATCGTGTGGGCAAAGACATTGCCCGAACCCGGTGTCGCCTTGAAGCCGCCCGTGCCCCAGCCGCAATTGACGTAGAGGCCCTTGACCGGCGTCTTCGCCAGGATCGGCGAGCGGTCCGGCGTCACGTCGACGATGCCGCCCCAGGAGCGCAGCATCTTCATGCGCGTGAAGATCGGGAACATCTCGCAGATGGCGTCGAGCGTGTGCTGCAATATGTGCAGGCCGCCGGTCTGCGAATAGGAGACATACTGGTCGGTGCCGGCGCCGATCACCAGCTCGCCCTTGTCGGACTGCGAGATATAGGCGTGCACCGTGTTCGACATCACCACGCAGGGCACCACCGGCTTGACCGGCTCCGACACCAGCGCCTGTAGCGGATAGCTCTCCAACGGCATGCGCACGCCGGCCATGTCCATGATGACCGACGAATGGCCGGCGGCGACGACACCGACCTTCTTGGCGCCGATGAAGCCGCGCGTCGTCTCGACGCCGGTGACGGCGCCATTGGCCGCGCGCTTGATGCCGGTGACCTCGCAGTTCTGGATGATGTGGACGCCGCGCGCCGAGGCGCCGCGAGCATAGCCCCAGGCGACCGCATCGTGGCGCGCCGTGCCGCCGCGGCGCTGCAGTGCCGCGCCCATCACCGGATAGCGCGCCTCCTTGGAAATATTGAGCGGCGGGCAGAATTCCTTCGCCTGCTCCGGCGTCAGCCATTCATTGTCGATGCCGTTGAGGCGGTTGGCATGGATGTGGCGCTTGAACACCTGGACGTCATGCACATTGTGCGCGAGCATCATGACGCCGCGCGCCGAATACATGACGTTGTAGTTGAGCTCCTGGGAGAGCCCGTCCCACAGCTTCAGCGCGTGATCGTAGATGCCGGCGCTCTCGTCATAGAGATAGTTGGAGCGGATGATGGTGGTGTTGCGGCCGGTGTTGCCGCCGCCGAGCCAGCCCTTTTCCAGCACCGCGACATTGGTGATGCCATGCTCGCTCGCCAGGTAATAGGCCGTCGCCAGGCCGTGGCCGCCGGCGCCGACGATGATGACATCATATTCCTTCTTCGGCTCGGGCGAGGTCCACTGCTCTTCCCAGCCCTTGTGGCCGCGCATCGCCTCGCGGGCAATGGCGAATACCGAATATTTCTTCACGTTGTAGCCTCGCGCCAAAAATCGCGGATGTCGTCCGCCCGTCACGCGAGGAGTATCACTAGCGAAACCGCGCTGCCACCCTTGCGCTGTTTGCGACGGCCCTTGCCGTTTTGCGCCACAGCTGCGCGGCGCCTGCCCGACAACGCGCAATCCGATCGGCAAGGCAGCTTTCGGGTGGCTGCCGGAATGCCGATTTGCGACCAAGCGTCCGACCGCCGGCAAGGCCGGCACAGAGGAAGGACGAGGAAAAATGTTCGCACTGACAGACAAGGTCGCCATAATCACCGGTGCCAGTTCCGGCATCGGCCGCGCCACCGCCAGACTCTTCGCCGAGCAGGGCGCCAGCCTCGTGGTCGCGGCGCGGCGCCAGGCTGAGCTCGACGCACTCGTCGACGAGATCGAAGCGGCAGGCGGCACCGCTGTAGTACTTGCCGGCGACGTCAGGGACGAAGCCTATGCGAAGGCCCTCGTCGATCTGGCGGTGGGCAGGTTCGGCGGCCTCGACATCGCCTTCAACAATGTCGGAGCCGTCGGTCAGATGGGGTCGATTTCCGACCTGTCGCTGGAGGGCTGGCGCGAGACGCTCGATACCAATCTCACCAGCGCGTTTCTTGGCGCGAAATACCAGGTGCCAGCAATGATCGAACAGGGCGGAGGTTCGCTGATCTTCACCTCCACCTTTGTCGGCCACACCGTCGGCATGCCCGGCATGGCCGGCTACGCGGCGAGCAAGGCCGGCCTGAACGGATTGACGCAGGTGCTTGCCGCCGAATACGGTCCGAAAGCCATTCGCGTCAACGCGCTGCTGCCGGGCGGCACCGATACGCCCGCCGCGACGTTCAAGACGCCGGAATCGCGGACATTCGTCGAAAACCTGCATGCCTTGAAGCGTGTGGCCCAGCCGGAGGAGATCGCCCGTTCGGCGCTCTACCTTGCCTCCGACGCCTCGAGCTTCACCACCGGCACGGCGCTGTTTGCCGATGGCGGCGTGTCGATCAACCGGACGTGATCGGTTGGGCAAGACAGCAAACATGCTCATCCGCTGAAATCTCGCACCACGGCCTTGCAATCCGGTCCGTTTTGACGATTTGGTTTCCCGTCGAAAACGGGCCGGAACGATGCTGCTGATCAGAACCTATGTCGCCCAGAGCGCCATCGAAGGCGTCGGCGTTTTCGCCGCCGAGCCGATCAGGAAGGGCGCCTCGATCTGGCGGCTCGATCCCGATTTCGACCGGCTGATTCCGATGGAGAAGTACGAGGCGGCGCCGCCGCATCTGAGGGAACTGCTCGACCGCTACGCCTATCCGAGCCCGGACAAGCCTGGCTTCATGGTCTATGAGGTCGACAACGGCCGCTTCATGAACCATTCCGAGCGGCCGAACACCGATTTCTCGCAATATGGCGGCGCCACCGCCATCCGGGACATCGCCACCGGCGAGGAAATCACCTGCGACTATGGCGAGTTTTTCGAGGATTTCGCGCGCCTCCACCTGATGACGGCCTAAGGCCAGGAGCGGCGAGGCGCGGCGCGCCGGTTTTTGATCGCGGTTTCCTATAATCAACGGTGGACAGCACGGCCTGATTCTGCTATCAGCCGGCACAATTCGCGGTGCAGGTCACTGCGGAGGCAAGCGGCTATGGTCGTTTGCCTGATGAATTCAAACTCGAAGACAGGATTGCACGTGCAGGTACTCGTCCGCGACAACAACGTTGATCAGGCGCTTCGCGCGCTGAAGAAGAAGATGCAGCGCGAAGGTATTTTCCGCGAAATGAAGATGCGCGGTCACTACGAGAAGCCGTCCGAGAAGCGTGCCCGCGAAAAGGCGGAAGCCGTCCGCCGCGCCCGCAAGCTGGCCCGCAAGCGCGCCCAGCGCGAAGGCCTGCTGCCGATGACCCCGCGCCCGGCTCCGGCCGGTGCTGCAGGCGCATCGCGTTCGCCGCGCTGATACGCCAATTTTTCGTCCTTTTCGAAGGATACCGAGGGTGGCGCGATGCGGAATCGCCGCCACCTTTTTGTTTATGCATTCGAGCCGGTTCGGAGAGGGAACGGACCTGACGGCGCGGCGCCAGTGAGGACTGAGATGAACGCTATTTCCGTGGAGCGCAGAACCGCCTTTCGCGGCTTCGCCCTGACGGCGGCCCTGCTTTCGGGCCTGACGCTTGCAGCATGCCAGACGACACCGACTGGCGAGTTCAACAACATCGACAAGGCGCAAGGGTCGAGCGAGAACATCTCCTCGCTGACGGCAGTGATCCAGCGCAATCCGCAGGATCCCGAGGGCTATAATGTGCGGGGCTCGGCCTATGGCCGCGGCGGTCAGTACCAGGCGGCGCTGAAAGACTTCGACACCGCCATCCAGCTCAATCCGAATTTCTACCAGGCCTATTCGAACCGGGCGCTCATCCAGCGCTTCCTCGGCAATCAGCAGGCGGCACTCGCTGACTACAACCGCTCGATCCAGATCAACGCGAATTACGACGCCGCCTATATCGGCCGCGGCAATCTCTATCGCAAGGCTGGCCGCGTCAACGACGCCTTCAACGACTTCCAGAAGGCGATCCAGCTCGACACGACCGATGCGCGCGCCTACCACAATCGCGGCCTGATCTATCAGAGCCAGGGCCAGCACAAATTCGCCATCGAGGATTTCTCGACCGCGATCTCGCTGGCGCCGGACGCGGCCGAGCCCTACAACGGCCGCGGCCTCTCCTATCTCGCCACGAATGACGAGGACAACGCCTTCTCCGACTTCAACATGGCTATCAAGCTCGACCCCAAGAATGCCGAAGCCTGGGCCAATCAGGCGCTCATCTACGAGAAGCGCGGCGACAAGGCGAAGGCGGCCAAATCCTACCGCGAGGCCATCCGCCTCAATCCGACCTATCAACCCGCCAAGGACGGCCTGTCCCGCACCTCGGGCAGCGCCAGCTGACCGAAAGCTGGCGCCGGCTAGCGCACGGCGCCCAAAAGTGCGCGGCGGTTTGGGGAAACACCCTCGTAAACACAAGACCTGAAGCGCGTCGCCTGAATCCGTTTCAGTGCGATGCGCTAGTCTCTCATGTTCCCTGTCAAACCGTGTCTTCGTCTCGGGGCTGTCCTCGGTCTAGAGGGCGGGCGTCGGGCGCATCGGCTCGGCCACATAACTCTTATGACCGTGGTCAAGAATGAGGGATGACGTTTTTTCGCCCTATGTCTTTTGCCACAGGTTTTGTTCGTCATTGATGAGGGGGCAGCACGGAGACGGGATGGGC